>CAXRIN010000046.1:0-110672 GCA_964230605.1 Flavobacteriaceae bacterium | reverse complement strand
CAGCAGAATCATTTAATGCTAAAATTAAAGCTTTTAGAGCTCAGTTTAGAGGTGTAAAAAACAAGGAATACTTTTTATTCAGATTAACAAATATTTATGCCTAATCCCCAACTTTTGTGCTTGACCCAACTTTTGTGCTTGACCCCATAGGATGACGAATAATGAAATATAGAAAACCAAAAAAGCTCCTTTTTCAAGGAGCTTTTCTTTGAGCGGGAAATGGGACTCGAACCCACGACCCTCAGCTTGGAAGGCTGACGCTCTAGCCAACTGAGCTATTCCCGCCTATCGTTTGACAAAAATAAGAACTAATTCTTAAATTGCCAACATTGAATTATCTTTTCTTTCAAGGGCTGTTTTCCCCATCAAGAATTCATCAACAGAAGCGGCACATTCTCTTCCTTCGGAGATTGCCCAAACAACTAATGACTGTCCTCTTCTTATATCTCCAGCAGCGAATACTCCGTCAACTGAAGTTTTAAAATCTTTTAAGTTTGCTTTTGCATTTGACCTTGGGTCAGTCTCCACTCCAAATTGCTCAATTAAAGGCTGATCTGGCCCCATGAAACCGATAGCTAAGAAAGCTAAATCACATGGAATCTCTCTTTCTGAACCTTCAATCTCTTTAAATGTTTTTCTACCATCTGCTTCTACAGACCATTCTAAATCTGCAATCTTCAAAGCTTTTAGATTTCCATTACCGTCTCCAACAAATTCCTTAGTTAGAATACTCCACTCTCTTTCACATCCTTCTTCATGAGAAGTTGATGTTCTCAAAATAAATGGATATTCTGGCCAAGGATTATCCGATGCTCTATCAACACCTGGCTTTAAGTTAATTTCAAACTGAGTAATTGACTTTGCACCATGTCTATTTGAAGTACCAACACAATCAGAACCTGTATCTCCTCCTCCAATAACAACAACATTCTTATCTGTTGCCCAAATTTCTTCAACCGGCTGACCTTTATGATTCTCTCTATTTAACTCTTGTACTCTTGACGAGTTTGATGATAAGAAGTCCATAGCAAAATGAATTCCTTTCAAATCTCTACCAGCAATAGGCACATCTCTTGGAGTTGTAGCTCCACCAGCAAGAATTACGGCATCATACTCTTCTTTTAATTGATCAGCAGTTACGTCAGTTCCTACATTAACGCCACACTTGAAGGCCACACCTTCCTCAATCATCACCTGAACTCTTCTTTCAACAACAGATTTATCTAACTTGAAATCAGGAATACCAAATCGTAATAATCCACCTGGAGCTTGAGCTCTTTCAAAAACAGTTACGTTATGACCAGCCTTATTTAATTGATCAGCTGCAGCTAACCCAGCAGGTCCAGATCCAACAACAGCAACCTTCTTACCAGTTCTTTCAATAGTTAAATCAGGCTTAACCCATCCTTGAGCATAAGCTTCTTCAATAATCGATTTTTCAATGTGCTCGATAGCAACTGGTGGTTTATTAATCCCTAAGACACATGATCCTTCACAAGGAGCTGGACAAATTCTTCCTGTAAACTCTGGAAAATTATTTGTTGTAGAAAGAATATCATAAGCTTCCTTCCATTCCTTTCTGTAAACAGCATCATTAAACTCTGGAATTACATTTCCAAGTGGACATCCGTTATGACAAAACGGAACACCACAGTTCATACATCTTGCAGCTTGTTCGTTAGTTTCTTTTTCCGAAAAAGGCTTATAGAATTCTTCGTAATGCTTAATTCTATCTTCTACAGATTGCTTTTTTGGTAAATCTCTATCAAACTTTAAAAATCCGTCTGCTTGACCCATATTATTTTTAGTTAAAAGTTTAAAGTTCAAAGGTCAAAGACCAATCCCTTTAACTAAGTTTTTAATTTGTTCTTATTCTGTCCTAATATAAAGTTCTTATCCAATGTAAACTTTGAACCTATTAAGCTACAGCCTCTTCTTTTGCTTTTTTCGCTCTTTCTTCCAATACTCTCTTATAGTCTCTTGGCATTACCTTTTTAAACTTAGGTAATTCGTTCGACCAGTTCGCTAAAATTTCTTCAGCTACTTTCGAGTTTGTTGCCTCGGCGTGCTCTTCAATTAAAGACTTTAATTCTGCCGCATCTGCATCAGAAAGACCTTCTATATCGCTTAATTCAGGATTGAAGTTCTTAATAAACGTATCATTCTTATCCCAAATAAATGCATATCCACCTGACATACCAGCTCCAAAGTTTCTTCCTGTTTCACCAAGAACAACCATCTTACCTCCAGTCATGTATTCAGCACCATGATCTCCAATTCCTTCTACAACAGCTACTGCACCTGAGTTTCTTACACAGAAACGTTCACCCGCCATACCGTTAATGAATGCTTTTCCTGAAGTAGCTCCATAGAATGCAACATTTCCTACTATCATATTTTCTGAAGCAACAAGAGTAGATTCTTTTGGAGGATAAATAACTAACTTACCTCCTGAAAGACCTTTTCCAAAGTAATCATTTGCTTCACCCTCAACTTCAAAGAAAATTCCTTTTGCTGTGAATGCTGAAAATGCTTGACCACATGAACCCTTCAGTTTTAAATGAATTGTTCCTTCCGGCAATCCTGCACTTCCGTAAACTTTTGAAACCTCATTAGAAAGCATCGCTCCAACAGAACGATCAGTATTGATAATTCCAAATTCAGCAAATACTTTTTCTCCATTTGTTAAAGCTGGTTTTGCAGCTTCAATAAACTTACGATCTAGAATATCAAAAATCTCATGCTCTTGCTCTCTTGTTTTGTATACATCAACCGAATCAGATTCAGCTGGACGGAACAAAATAGGAGTTAAATCAAGATTGTTTAACTTCCAATGATTAAGGTTCTCATCAACCTTTAACATATCAGTTCTACCAATCATCTCATCAACAGTTCTGAAACCTAATTCAGCCATTACTTCTCTTAAATCTTCTGCTAAGAAATTAAAGAAGTTAACAACATGATCAGGGTTCCCTGAGAATAATGCTCTTAGTTCTTTGTTTTGAGTTGCAATTCCAACAGGACAAGTGTTTAAGTGACACTTTCTCATCATTATACAACCTTCAACAACAAGCGCTGCAGTAGCAACTCCCCATTCCTCAGCACCTAATAATGCTGCAATTGCAATATCTCTACCTGTTCTCAACTGACCATCAGTTTGAACTGTAATTCTTGATCTTAAATCGTTAATCACTAATGTTTGGTGAGTCTCAGCTAATCCAAGCTCCCAAGGTAAACCAGCGTGTCTGATAGATGATAAAGGAGATGCTCCAGTACCTCCATCATAACCTGAAATCATTACTACATCACCTTTTGCTTTAGCAACTCCTGATGCAATTGTCCCAACACCAGCTTCAGAAACTAACTTAACGTTAATTCTAGCTTCTCTGTTAGCGTTTTTCAAGTCATATATTAACTGTGCTAAATCCTCAATAGAGTAAATATCATGGTGAGGAGGTGGCGAAATTAAACCTACCCCTGGAGTTGAGTGACGAGTTCTACCAATCCAGTCATCAACCTTGTGACCTGGTAATTGCCCTCCTTCTCCCGGCTTAGCACCTTGAGCAACTTTAATTTGAAGCTCATCAGCATTAGTTAAATAATTAGAGGTAACCCCAAAACGACCAGAAGCGATTTGTTTAATTGCAGATCTTTCCCAATCTCCATTTTCTTTCTTGATGAATCTCTCTTCATCTTCCCCTCCTTCTCCTGAGTTTGACTTACCACCAATTCTGTTCATTGCAATAGCAAGCGTGCTGTGTGCTTCGTAAGAAATAGAACCAAACGACATAGCCCCTGTTGCAAATCTCTTCATGATGCTTTCCTTAGATTCAACCTCATCAATTGAAATTGATTTTCCTTTATTGAAATCTAATAAGCTTCTTAGTGTAATGTGTCTCTTCGACTGATCATTGATAGCCTGAGCGTATTTCTTATAAGTACCGAAATCATTATTTCGTGTAGAGTTCTGTAATAAGTGAATTGTTGTGGGATTGAATAAGTGAGCCTCACCCTTTCTTTTCCACTGGTAATAACCTCCAATATATAAGTGCTTATCTGCGCTCCAGTTTGAGAATGCTCTTTCATGTTTGATAACTGCTTCTCTAGCTAAATCATCGAAAGTCATCCCTTGAATTCTAGAGGTTGTTCCTTTGAAACACTTCTGAATAACAGCATCTGAAATCCCTAAAGCTTCAAAAATTTGAGCTCCTTGATATGACTGAAGAGTTGAAATTCCCATTTTTGAGAAAATCTTCAATAATCCACCACAAATTGCTTTGCTATAATTCTTAAGTAACTGCTTAATCGTTACTTCTCCAGCTTCTAATTCATCTTTGAAGATGCTTCTAATTGTATCACCTGCTAAATAAGCGTTTACAGCATTAGCTCCAAATCCAATTAAAGTAGCATAATGGTGAGTTTCTATAACATCACCTCCCTCAACAACAATAGATGTTTTAGCCCTTAAACCTTTCTTAGTTAAAGAAGTATGAATTGCTCCAACAGCTAGTAATGAAGGAATTGGTGCATCACTTTCACTGATTAACTTATTTGAGATGATAAGAATATTACATCCCATCAAAGTTGCTCTTTCAGCATTTGCACAAATTTCATCAATTGCTCTCTCTAAAGCACCAGCTCTGTTTGTTGCTGAAAAAGTGGCATTGATTGTATATGATTTAAATGCATCATCATTCAAACCTTTAATTTTATCTAACTGACCGTTTGATAAAACTGGTGTATCTAAATGAATTTGTCTACAGTGCTCAGGAGTTTCCGTAAGAATATTTCTTTGCTCTCCTAAGTTTGTATATAGCGACATGATTACAGCCTCTCTAATAGGATCTATCGGAGGGTTTGATACTTGAGCAAATAATTGCTTGAAGTAGTTTGATACATGTTGCGCTTGAGTAGATAAAACAGCCAATGGAGTATCTGTCCCCATTGATCCAAGTGGTTCTTTACCATCTTTAGACATTGGCTCCAAAATCTCAGATAAATCCTCACGAGTGAATCCAAATGCAATTTGCTTTTGTAATAACTCTTCTCCAGTTGCTGGTTGCTTAGACTTTTGTCTAGGTCTAGCAATATCTTGAAGCGTTAATTTATTTTCTTTCAACCATCTTCCGTAAGGTTTTCTTGCACAGATATCATCCTTTAACTCATCATCAGAAATGATTTTTCCATTCTTTAAATCAGCAACGAATAATTTACCAGGCTGTAATCTTCCTTTCTTAACTACTTTAGTTTCATCAACAATTAATGATCCTGCCTCAGATGACATTACAATTGTTCCGTCATTCAAAACACAGTATCTAGATGGTCTTAAACCGTTTCTATCTAGAGTTGCACCTACAACATCACCATCTGTAAATGAGATTGATGCTGGACCATCCCATGGTTCCATTATAGAAGAGTAGTATTCATAGAATGCTCTCTTTTCTTCTCTCATTTCTGGATTATTTTGCCATGCTTCAGGAACAAGCATCATCATTACTTCTGGCAATGAACGACCTCCTAAAGTTAAAAGCTCAACAACATTATCTAAGTTTGATGAATCCGATCTTTTGATATCACAGATTGGCATCATCCAATCAATTTCCTCTAAAGTAAACTCAGTAGACTCAAGTAAAACTTGCTTACTTTTCATCCAGTTTACATTTCCTTTAATAGTATTGATCTCACCATTGTGCGCAATGTAACGGAATGGCTGAGCTAATCTCCATTGAGGAAAAGTATTTGTTGAGAAACGAGAATGAACAACAGCTAAAGCCGTTTTCATCTCTTTGTTTTGTAAGTCTAAATAGTATTTCTGAACTTGATCAGTTCTTAACATCCCTTTGTACACTACCTTTTTTGCAGAACACGAAGCGATATAAAAACTATCATCAATCCCTTTCATTTCATTTCTGATTGTTCTAATTGCGTACTTTCTTAAAACAACCAATCTTCTTTCTAGAGCTTTTGGATCATCAGACTCTAAAAACTTTAAAAACACCTGCTCAACATGTGGTTCAACTCTTAAAGCTGACTTACCAATCATTGAATTATCAGTAGGCACATCTCTATATCCTAACAATTCAAACCCAAGACGTTTAATGTACTCTTCCAGTCTTGATTTAACAGTCGCTCTTAACTTTGCATCCTTTGGAAAGAAAGTCATTGCAACTCCGTATTTACCTTCTCCTGGTAACTCGAAACCTAACTTTTTACATTCAGCAGCATAAAACTCATGAGGAACCTGTAATAAAATTCCAGCTCCATCACCAGTTTCTGGCTCACATCCACATCCTCCTCTGTGTTCCATGTTCACTAACATGTCCAAAGCATTTTGGATATAGCTATATTGCTTCTCGTTGTTTAGGTTCGCTACGAAACCGATTCCACACGAATCGTGTTCAAAACTTGGGTCGTACAGTCCTTGTTTTTGTGCCATATATATGTAAATTACAGCGGGAAATTCCCGCGAAAGGGACGGCAAAAATACAACAAAAAATAATAAGAAAAAAGTCCTAAACCCTTGTAAACCGACAATATGAGTGAATTATCCTCAATTTAAATAATTTAAAAATTAAAAGAATTTACAATTCTATATAACTCATATATCATAAAAGGCTTTTAGCTATTCAAAAATCTTCAGTTTGTAACGCTCCTCAAACCCCTTAACACCTTGAATACCACCGGTGTGAACAAAAAATACTTTTTGATTTTGTATTTCTCCTTTTCGAATTAAATCAAACAAGGCAAACATCGCTTTTCCTGTGTAAACTGGATCTAACTTGATTTGAAAATCTTGATAGAATTTTTTGATAAAGTCAATTAAATCGACTTTATATTTTGCATAGCCTCCAAAATGATAATCTAGTTTTAATTCCCAATTTGTGTTATCTGAATTTAATTCCCTCAAATTTCTTTGAACATCATCAACCAAAAAATCAGCTCCTTTTAAAACCGGAATACCAATAGCCTTTTGACTTTTTTTAAGAGAAGATATAATTCCCGAAATCGTATTACCTGTACCACAAGCAGACACAACAGTATCAAAATCAACACCTTGTAAAATCTCCCCACAACCTTTCAACCCATTCAAATTCGCTCCTCCTTCAGGAATAACAAATGGCATATCCAAAGATTGAATAAATTTGGAAGCCACCTCCCCTTGCTCTTTTAACTTATATTCTTCTCGAGAAACAAAACAAAACTTCATACCATTTTCCGCTGCTTTCTTCAGTGTTTCATTCTCAACTTCTTCACCTCTGATAATTCCAAATGTAGGTATACCTAACATTTTACCTGCAGCCGATGTGGCGGCTATATGATTACTATAGGCACCTCCAAAAGTAACAATACACTGGCAACCTTTCTCATAATATTCGTTTATGTTGTACTTCAGTTTCCTCCACTTATTACCCGAGATTTCAGGGTGAATTAAATCCTCTCTTTTTATGAAAAGTTGGATCTTATTTTTAGTAAATAATTCACTCTTTATTTCTTGAATGGGTATATTTGGCAAACTTGGAAACACGCCACAAAACTAAGATATAAGATGGGAGAATTTGATGGATTGGGAAGAAATCAATTTGAGGAGGGTGATTATTATATTAATGAAATGGGATATCGAGTTTTTACGGAACAGTATTTGTTAAAGCGAGGATACTGTTGTAAAAATGGATGCAAACATTGCCCATACGGATGGGATAAAAAAGCGCAAAAATTCAAAAAATAATAAAATGAAAAATCAATTCAAATTAGGAATAGTAGCGATTGCAATAAGCTTATTTAGCTGTACAGAGGACGATTTATTCAATGAAGATGCAGACTCAAGGGATGAATTTGTTGGAAACTGGCTAGCTAGTGAATCGAGTGATCTGCTAGGAAGTAGAGTTTATGAAGTTGATATTAATAAGGATAGTGACTTTGGATCACGTATTAATATTTTAAACTTCTACAAACTTGGTGTAACAGATAGCGTTTACGCAACCGTTTCAGCAATTGAAAGCAATACAATTACAATTCCAAATCAAATAGTGAATAATAACGGTATTAGAGGAACAGGGACTTTAAGTGGAAATGAAATAAACCTGGTTTACTATGTTGATGATGGGAATGACATTGACACTGTAAACACTACTTACACAAGAGACGTTAGCTTTTAATTAGAAAAAACCCACAGAAGGAAAAAAACCATGAAAAAGCTAAAACAAAAAAGAAACTTAAAAACCTCCTGTGGGAAAACTTATAGTCTTTTAAATCTTGTAAAATGATAAACCCCATGCCGAAAAGGCGATTTAAATATCGCTATTTTCAACATGTGGCACAAATTTTTGACAGCTTTTGTCGCTACAAAAACATATTTTGTTTGCTCACCTTAGGCAACAGCTCTTTCTTCTTCAGGATTAAATTTATAACCAACACCTTTTACAGTTTGGATACATTCATCACCCAATTTCTCTCTTAGTTTTCTAATATGAACATCAATTGTTCTATCCCCTACAATTAACTGACTACCCCAGATTTTACCATAAATTTCATCTCTGGTAAAAACTCTTTCTGGAATTGATGAGAGTAGTAACAACAATTCAAACTCCTTTTTAGGAAGCGATATTTTTTCGTCTCTTTTCAAAACCAAAAAACGCTCTTGATCAATTATAATGTTAGATTTATTTTGAGGCTGCATTGGAATCACCTCAATATTTCGTCTTCTTAACAAAGACTCAACTTTTGTAACTAAAACTCTTGGCTTAACAGGCTTCTTAATAAAATCATCCGCGCCCGCTTGTAAACCTGCAACTTGAGTATAATCTTCATTCCTTGCTGTTAGCATAGCAATGATAGCATTATCTAAATCTTTGTTTTCTCTTAACTTATAGCAAGCTTCAATACCATCCATTTCAGGCATCATGATATCAAGAATAATCAATGCTGGTTTAAATTTAGCTGCAACCTGAAGAGCCTCTTTTCCATTGCTTGCCGTTTCAATCCAGTAACCTTCCTTTTCAAGATTATATTTAACAAACTCGATAATATCTTGCTCGTCATCAACCAACAAAACCTTAGTGTTTTCCATGCTTTTAGTAGTTTAAACAAAACTATCTCACACTAATTATTGGCATCTTAATGAAAGGTTATATAAACGTTAAGAATCTTAACAAACACAATATTCCTTGTTATGACCTATTGTCATAGGCCACTACAATTCAATATGATTAAAGTCAAAACTGAAAGAGATGTGTTGAAACTTTATAGTTTTAACTTCTGTTATAAACAAAACAGCCAGCAAATTGCTGGCTGTTTAAAATGTTAATTTGATGTAAAATTAGAATTTCATTGAGAATCCTAGTTTAAAAGATCTTGCAGGCATAAGACTTGAGAATATTTGATCTTCAGTGTTGTATGACACATAAACCTTCTCTTTAATATCGTTTAATAAGTTTGAAGCCTTGATGTTAATCTTGTATTGATTTTTAGGTCCAAACTTTTTACTTGCTGTTAAATTTAAACTGTGGAACGGTACAGAGTAAACATCAGGTCTTTCTGTAATACCTACATATTGTAAAGTTTTACCTTGAACATTATAGTAAAGACCAACTTTAACATTTGCAAAAACGCTACTATCTTTTGGTCCTTCATATGCGATTCCTCCATTGATCAAAAATGGAGCTTGTCCCGCCATGTCACGATATTTTCCTACCACTTCACCTGTCCTTGCATTTTCCTCTTTACTTTTTCTAACCATATCACTCATTTCAACTCTTGATGAGGTGAATGTGTAGTTAAAGCTTGCAGCAAAACGCTCCAACTTTTTTGACACGTTAACTAATCCAATTTTACTTTCTAACTCAGCTCCAAAAACTTCTGCATTACCAACATTTCTTGGCTGGAAGTTACCAGATGCCCCTGCAATTTGAATAATTTCAATTGGGTTAATAAAGTATTTATAGAACGAGCTGATAGAAACAGACTGTGCTTGTTTCATCATTACTTCCCATCTAACATCAGCGTTATAAATATCCGTACTTACTAAATCCCCGTCCCAATCATCAATTGCATTTTTACCTCCTAAGAAAGTAATTCCTGAAAGAGGATCAATAATAGAGGCAAACGACATTTCTTTAAACGTTGGACGAGCTATAGTTTTAGTTCCAGATAATCTTAATTTTTGATTATCCTTAATACTATAAGTTAAACCGATAGACGGAAAGAAATCCAAGTTATTTAACATCTCTTCATCTCTTACAAGGACATCCTCGTTGTCATTGTATCCAGAAAATAATAAGCTAAACTGTTCTACTCTTACTCCTCCAATAGCTTCTAACTTTTTTGACAACATTAATTCAGTAGAAACATATCCGGCAAAATATCTACTTTGTGAATTAAATGCATTTGGATCATATGAAGTAAATGATGAAGGTGGACCTGCATAGAAACCAGCACCCGAAGGCGCATCAGCACTTCCTTTCATATTTTGAGAAGTAAATATTTCATTAGGATCATCTCCAATATTTAAATCACTAAACTTGTCAACTAGGATTTGATAGTATTCAACAATAAAATCACGCGCTTTTAAAGTTGATGCAGCACCAAACTTCAATTTCGCTGTAGTATCATTGAAGTGAAACTTCTTTGTTAAATCAACTTTTCCTGCATAGTTAGTTTCAAACATGCTTCTCCAAATCCTAGTTGGTAAACCTGCCTCGGTACCGTAAGGACTTGAGTTACTCATATTATATCTTGTTGATCGAATATCTGGATCATCCATTGAAGAGAAAGTAGATGATAATCTCCAATCCAACTCCCATTTACTAGTATCGCTAAATGTATGATTACCTCCTAAATAAAAGTTATTCAGAGTTCTCTCATTATATTCCAAGTTATATTGTTTCGCAGTAAAAGCATTTAATTGGTTATCAAAATCAAAGATCCCTGCTTGTGACTGACCATTTTGCAAACGCATTGCACTGAAATTGATAGTATTAAATTGCCCAAGAGAGTAAGTTAGACCTCCTAAAGCTGTCGCTAATACTTCATTGGTTCCGTAATCTCCGATTTGAGACGTTCTTAAAATCAAAGATGTATTATCAGCATTGTTCTGATCAATAGCATACCTTTTTTGCTGAGCATTTTCATAAAATCTAGTTTTCTCTGAATATGAAAGGGCTACTGTGTAAGCAAGAGTTGAAGCATTTTTAAAAACTTTTTTATTCCCCAGGTGTCCTCCCAATGAATAATCTAAAAGGCTAGATTTTTGAAAAGGCGCCAATGTAGGATCAAATTGCTGCATAATAGATAAGTCAGTAGCATAAGGATTATATTCCGGCATAACTCTACTTGAAGCACCCATTGCTAAAACATCTCCCCCTAATCTATCATAGGTATAGTAATTACTGTTAAAATGCATTGATGGATTATATCCTAAACTTGTTGAAATACCATAATCTCTTTTACTTGGAGTTTTAACTTTAATATTGATAATACCTCCAGCAAAATCAGCCTGCATGTAAGGAACAAACGTCTTTTCAATAGATAAACCACCTATAATATTAGATGGGAAAATATCCATTTGAACCGCATTCTTATCAGGATCTAAACCTGGTACTTCTAAACCATTTAAAGTCGTTTTATTGTATCGATCTCCTAAACCTCTTACATAAACATATTTACCTCCTTCAACGGAAACACCTGGAGCAGATTTAGCAACACCTGCAGCATCTCCAGCATCTTTTTCCTTAATTTCTTCCTGAGAGATAACCTCTGAAACAACCTTGCTTTCAAATTTTTCTTCTGCAGCATCTTCAGCAGTTTCAACACCTGTTTTTTGAACCTTTATAACAACCTCGGTCATAATTTGACCTTCTGATTCTCCTATAATTATTGTTCCTAAATTTGTTGTTTCTCCTTTTCTTACCACAACATTTACAATATCTTTCTCTCCTAAAGAAAATTCACCAGGCATTACTTTGATTTTATAAACACCAGGAGAAACTTCCAATGAAAATGTTCCGTCAAAATCAGTTTGACTAGCTGCTTCACCTTCATTAACAATTATCATTGCAAAAGCAACAGCGGAAGAGTCTGTTTGCAAAACTTTTCCTTTTAAGATTCCACTTTGACTAAAAGCATTAAATGATACTACAGTCAACAACAAAAACAATAGATTTTTCATAATAGGTGTCAATAAATTCTTCATTCCACTTTTGATTTCGCTGCAAAGAACCCATTTTTATGTTAACATAATGTTAACTAAGAGGGATGTTATTATGAAGAAACAAAAAGGCCACTTCGTTTCCGAAGTGGCCTCCTATTTATTTTATCCAACTAATTCTTATTGAATCTTGCTTGCTAAAGTTGCTCCAGCCCAAGACCAAGTAGCTCCAAAAGCAGCAGCTCCTGTTGCAACACCACTTAAATCAGCAGCCTCCGTTGCAGGAATTCCTCCTTTGAAAATATCAGTTAACGCCCAAGTTTCAGTAGTAAAGTAGTACTCTAAACCAGTAAAGCTAGTTCTGTTTTCAGCGAAGTTTGTTTCTGATCCTGAATCATCAAAACTTAAATCTCCTCTACCATCAGCTTGAGAAGTAAACCCTAAGAAAGTAATGTTATTTAAATTAATCATTGCAGAATCTCTAAATTGTCCTAATTCAGCAGCTGTAGATCCCACAACAACACCACCTTCAACAGTCATAGTTCCAACAGTTGAACCTTCAGCACCATCAATTTCGAAAGCGTGATCTGTTTCATCTCCACAAATAACTGCAACGTTTGTAATTGTTCCTGAATAAGCTTGATCACCATCAATTGCATCATCTCCAACGTTCATAACAATAACATTAGTTACGTTAACTGAACCTCCAAAGAATTCGATACCATCATCTTGGTTACCAACAACTTCGATATTTTCAACAGTTGTCCCTGAACCAACACCACCAAAAGTGATTCCGTTGATCTCATTTCCTTCTCCAATGTTTGCTCCACCATGACGAACAGAAACATAATTAAGAACCCCTGAATTATCAGAAGCATCAGAACCTCCATATAATCCATTTTCATCAGAAGCAGGAATACCTTCAATTTGAGCAGGTGAGTTATCAGCTGAAATAGGCGCTTTTCCTAAAACAATTAACCCTCCCCATTTACCAAATTCAGTAGCTGCTAAGTTTGGAGAAACGATTTCACCAGAAGTAATTTCATCATCAGTAGATGTAAAAATGATCGGAGCTGAAGAAGTTCCTTCTGCCATAATCTTAGCACCTTGAGCGATTAATAATGCTGATGCATTAGCTGCAGTACCAGGCACACCTTTGATCACCGTACCAGCCTCAATAGTTAAAGTTGCTCCCGACTCAACAGCAATTCTATTTGGTAAAATCCAAACTTTATCAGCTGTCCAAGTTGTATTTGAAGTAATATTTGAAGTAACTAATTGTTCTCCAGCTTGTAATTTATATCTGTAAATACATGATCCATCATCTTCTTCAGCATCTGGATTGTAGTTAGTAACTAAAATAGATGTATCTGTACATCCTTTCTCTTTCTTACATGAAGTCATTGTTAAAGCTCCAGCAAAAACTAAAGTTGCAATAGCTAAGAAATTCTTTTTCATAACGTAGGTAAATAAATTTGTTTTTAAATTTTCTGATGCGAAATTAAATCGAAAGCTGATGAAAAGCAGTTAAGGATTAGTTATGAGTTTTTTATTTGTATGTAAAATTATCGTTACCAACCTTGAAAAAAAACGTTTTAAATAAATATCAAAACACTGAAAACAAACACATTAAAACTAAAAAATGATAAGTTAATCTATTGTTAACCCTGTTTTAAATAATAAATACAGCATAATAATAACGCTACAAAAAAAATCGTATCAATTGATTACTTTTGTGCAATGAATAAGAAACTAGGTAAAACTCTTAAGCAAATACTTTTCCTTTCAATTGGTGTAACTCTTGTTTGGTTTAGTTTCGCCAACTCTGGATTAACCTTTGATGAATTTATCGAAGGTGCTCAATCCATGAATTATGGATACTTTTTCATCTCTGCACTTTTTGCAATGGGGTCTCATTATTCAAGAGCTCTAAGATGGAAACTACTTATACAATCTACAGGTCATAATCCTAAAACAAAAAATGTATTCGCGAGCGTATTATTCATGTATACTTCTAATATTGCTTTCCCAAGATCGGGTGAAGTTGCTCGATGCGGAACAATTTACAAATATGAAGATATTCCAATCCCTACTCTTTTAGGGACTGTTTTTGTTGAAAGAGCAATTGACCTGCTTACGTTATTGTTTTTCACTGGATTACTTGTTATCATTCAATTCGATCTTTTCAGCAATCTTTACTACAACTCTACTTTACCTAATGTTGTTGAAAGCTTTTTAAACAACAAAATGAATATTGCGCTTGTAGTTATTTTAATAACAATGGGGCTAGCTGCAATTTATTTACTTAGAAAAAAAATATTCTCATTCGGTCCGATGAAAAAAGTTGAACAGCTTTTAATCGACTTAAAGAATAGCTTGATTCAGGTTTTTAAAATGAAAAAGAAATTATTATTCCTGTTTCATACCATTTTGATTTGGTTAGGTTATGTTGGAATGTTCTATATCTGCTTTTTCGCATTTGAACCAACTTCACATTTAGGATTAGCAGCAGGACTAACAGCATTTATTGCAGGTAGTTTTGGAATGGTTGCTCCAACATCAGGAGGCGCAGGAACCTGGCACATAATGGTAATACTCGCTTTAACAGCTTTACCTGCTGTTCCTGGAGCTGAAAAAATAACTGAAGAGAATGCTGCAATTTGGGCCAATGTTGCATTTGCGATAATGACCTTTACAGTAATTGCTGCTGGAATAATTTCATTTATTTCTTTACCATTCATGAACAAAAATGAAAAAGTTTCGTAAGGAGCGTATACTTTTTAAACAAGGATAAATGGAATTAGAGGAAATGGACTGGATTAAAACAAAAGATCAATTACCTGAAGACGGACAAAGGGTTATTGCATTTGTACCCGAAAATTATGTTCCTTCTCCAGGAGATCCAAGTGAGGTAGAATTAAAACCTATTAAAGTCCTCACTTTTATTAAAAATTTTTACGGAGCACATAAACCAAAGCACAAAAACAGTGAAACAAATGATTTTTGGAGCGGCGAAGGTTTAAGTAATCATTTTTTTCAAGAAGTAACTCATTGGATGCCTTTGCCAGAGCAACCGGAATAATTTGCTAGACAAATTACAGGTTCTGAAATCCAATAAACAAAAGGAAAAGCACTAAGAATTCACATAAACAAAAGCCCAAGCAATCGCTCGGGCTTTGTTATATTCTGGATTTCGGCTTTTAAATTCCGACTTTTCTTAAAGATGGATAACCTCACCATAAGCTGCAGCTGTAGCTTCCATTACAGCTTCACTCAATGTTGGATGCGGGTGAATTGCTTTTAAAATTTCATGACCAGTAGTCTCTAATTTTCTAGCAGCAACAGCTTCAGCAACCATTTCAGTTACATTAGCTCCAATAAAGTGAGCTCCTAACCACTCTCCATATTCAGCATCGTAAATTACTTTTACGAAACCATCTTTTGCTCCAGCAGCAGATGCTTTACCAGAAGCCGAGAATGGGAATTTACCAACTTTAATATTGTATCCTTCTTCTTTAGCTTGTGCCTCTGTATAACCAACCGAAGCAATTTCAGGAGAACAATAAGTACATCCTGGGATATTGTTGTAATCAATAGTTTCAACATCCATTCCTGATATTTTCTCAACACAAGTAATTCCTTCAGCAGAAGCAACGTGCGCTAACGCAGGACCAGGAATAACATCCCCAATGGCATAGTATCCAGGAATGTTTGTTTGGTAGTAATCATCAACGATAATTCTTCCTGCATCTACAACAATCCCTACTTCTTCTAAACCAATATTTTCAATGTTTGCTTGGATACCAACTGCAGATAAAACTACCTCAGCCTCAATCACCTCAACACCTTTTTCGGTTTTAACACTTACCTTACATAAATCTCCAGATGTATCAACAGATTCAACCGCAGATTTAGTCATTACGTTAATACCTTGTTTTTTAAAGCTTTTTTCTAAAGCTTTAGAAACCTCTTCATCTTCGTTTGGAACAATATTAGGTAAGAATTCAACAACAGTAACTTCAGTTCCAATTGAGTTATAGAAATAAGCAAACTCAACTCCAATAGCTCCTGAACCAACAACAACTAAAGATTTAGGTTGTTTTTTTAGCGTCATTGCTTCTCTGTAACCAATAATTTTCTCACCGTCTTGAGGTAAGTTTGGCAACTGACGAGATCTTGCTCCAGTTGCGATAATAATATTTTCTGCAGCGTACTCTGTTACTTTACCATCAGCATCAGTAACATCAACCTTTTTACCAGGCTTTATTTTTCCGGTTCCATTGATAACATCAATTTTGTTCTTTTTCATTAAGAACTGGATACCTTTACTCATTCCATCAGCAACACCACGACTTCTTTTCACCATTGCATTAAAATCAGCTTCTGCTCCGCTTACCTTAATACCGTAATCTTCAGCATGCTGAATATATTCGAAAACGTTCGCACTTTTTAATAATGCTTTAGTTGGAATACATCCCCAGTTTAAACAAATCCCTCCTAACTCTGATCTTTCAACCACTGCTGTTTTTAAACCTAATTGAGATGCTCTGATAGCTGTAACATAACCACCAGGTCCACTTCCAATAACTATTACGTCGTAACTCATTACTTAATTTTTTAGTGTCAAATGAGTTGCAAAGATATGATATTTAGAGGAGGATGTCCCAAAAGGACATCAGGTATTTTTTCACAAAGGTTAATTTAGAAAAGGAATGATTTGAAATCCCCACAGACTTCACAGACAGACACAAATAAAACAATATCTTGTTGTAATCGATGACGATTTATTGGACGCAGAGGTCGCAGAGGAGACGCAAAGAAAAAGAGAAAACCTCAACGACCTTAGCGTCTTCTCTTTTTTTCTCTGCGTCTAAATAAAAACAATTACTTAGTTTTAAACACATAAATCTCCTACATGACATATTCTTTCAAATCTGACAACCGCGGAAGTAAATTCCTTGATATTGAATTTACAATTGAAAATAACAAAGATGAAGTTGTTTTTGTGCAGCTTCCAGCATGGCGTCCTGGTAGATATGAGTTAGGTAATTTCGCGAAAAACATTCAAAAGCTTGAAGTTAAAACGCTTAATAATAAGCCACTTCCATTTCAAAAAGTGACTAAAGACAAGTGGAAAATTGAAGCAGGTAAGATCAAGAAATTTAAAATCGTTTATAATTACTACGCAAACGAATTAAATGCAGGATCAACATGGATTGATGAAAATCAGATTTATGTAAACCCTGTGAACTGTTGTTTATATGTTGTTGGTCGTGAACATGAACCGATTCGATTGTTTTTTAATGAGTGTAATCATAAACAGACAGCAATTAGTCTGCAAAAAATCGGGGAACACTATGTTGCAGAAAATTTTGATGAATTAGCCGACTCGCCTTTTATTTTAAGTGACACCTTAAAACATGATAGTTATGAAGTTGCTGGAATTACTTTTAATTTGTGGTTTCAAGGAGAATGCAGACCACCTTGGAAAAAAATCATCAAGGATTTTAAAGCTTTCACAAAAGAGCAACTTAAAGTTTTTGGTAGTTTCCCTTTTGATGAATATCACTTCTTTTACCAAATACTACCCTATCAAGCTTATCATGGAGTTGAGCATTTAAAAAACACTGTTATTTCTTTCGGACCTGGTTACTCTGTGTTCGAAGACGAGAATTACGAAGAGTTTCTTGGGGTTTCATCTCATGAACTATTTCATGCTTGGAATGTTAAAACCATACGCCCTGCTGATATGCTTCCATACGATTTCACTCAAGAAAACTATACCCGAATGGGATATTTAACAGAAGGGGTAACAACTTACTATGGTGATTTAATGCTTAAAAGAAGTGGTGTTTTCACCGAAGATCAATTCTTGAAACAAATCAATAAAACATTAGACAGGCACTTCTTTAATTATGGCGTTGAAAATCTATCGGTTGCTGATTTTTCCTTTGACACATGGTTGGATGGATACGTAAAGGGGATTCCCAATAGAAAAGGATCAATATATACAGAAGGTTGTTTGTTGACTCTTGTAACAGATTTAATAATCAGAGCAAAATCAAAAAATAAATACTCTTTTGATAATGTGCTTTTAGATTTTTATAAGAATAAAGCAAAAAAAGGGAAAGGGATTACAGAGGCATATTTTTTGGACAGAATAGAATTCTACGCGCAAGAAAAACTTACTCAACTTTGGAAAGACTTCTATCATGGATCAGGCAATTATCTTTCAATCCTAAAAGAAGCTTTAAAACCTTTTGGATTAAAACTTAAAAAAGAAACAAATCCAAAACACCTTGCCGCGCATTACGGAATTTACACTTTACCAAATAGCAATTCAATTCATTTAATCGCTACTGATTCTCCAGCCCAAAAATCAGGACTAAACATAGGTGATGAAATAATCGCAATTAACGGCATCGAACTTCAAAAAGGAAACGCCGACGATTGGGCAAAATACTTTAGAGGTAAGCTAAAATGCATAATCAAAAAAGACGGAATGATTAAAGAAGTATCAATTAACCATTCATCAAAAACGTTTTTCGAAAAAGTTAAGTTAGTTTTGTTAACTCAAAAACCAAACGATTTACTTCAAAGCTGGATAAAGAATGGGAAAAGAAAATCTTAAAAAAATTCTAATTATTTCATACTACTTCCCACCATGTAGCCTAACTGCTGCAGAAAGAGTTTATTCTTGGGCAAAGTATTTAAATAAATTTGGTTACTACCCTGTAATAGTTACACGAAAATGGGAGCAACCTCTTAAAACCTTAAAAGATATTTCTATTCCTACTTCAAAAGGAATAATTCATAAAAAAGAGGAAGGATACGAAGTATTCTACATGCCTTACACAGGGAATCTAAGAGATAAAATATACAAGAGATATGGTGAAAATAAGTTATCGTTAATTCGAAGAAGCTTGACTTTTCTTGAATTGTTTTTTCAATATTTCATTACCAAAGCAATTCCTTTTTCTAATTTATACTCAAAAGCTGAACAACTAACAAAGCAAAATAAGTTTGAAGCTTTAATTATTAGTGGGAACCCTTTCATTCAATTTAAGTTCGGTTATTTATTGAATAAAAAGTTTAATATAAGATGGATTGCGGACTACAGAGACGCTTGGTCTACTACCGAAATATATGATATTTCAAGCACAATCTTCCGAAGAATAATTCATAAACTAGATTCTTTTTATGAACGAAAATGGGTAAGCTCTGCATCTTATGTTTCAGCATCATCTGGTCCAATTGGACAATCAATTGAAGACATAACTGGAGTAAAAAGTTTTGCTTTACATAATGGAATTAATTTCGAAGATTTTAATATTGTAGAGTCCGTAAATAAAAGAAATAAATTCACTATCGCATATATTGGTAGTTTGTATGATGGACAAAACATTGAATTTTTCTGTTCTATTTACAAAAAGTTTATTGACTCAAATCCAGGAGTAAAAGCAGAACTCTTATTTCCTGGTCTTGCTTTTTTCGGAGATCAAGAGTCACGCATAAAAAAAGCTCTAAAAGGATATGAAAACTATTATAAATGTTCCGAAAGAATTCCTAGAAGGGATATTCTAAAACTTGAAAAAGAAGCACATTTACTTTTACATGTCGCTTGGAAAGGCTACAAGGGAATTATTGCAAGCAAAATTTATGAATACATTGCAAGTGGAACAAAAATACTTGTTACACCATCTGACGAAGGTGCAATCGAGGAAATCATATCAACCTCTAAATGTGGAGTTTGTATATCCGATGAGGAAACTCTATTCAATTTCATTCAGTCCGAATACGAGAAATTTTTAAACGATATTTTTGAAAAAAATGATATTTCTTCTGAAAACATTCAACAATTCTCAAGACTAAAACAAGTTGAACGCCTAACACAAAAAGTATTTTCTTAAAAAGCTCTATTAATCCCCACTAACCACTTGTAAGAAAAATTCTCAGGACTAACATTAGGTGTTCTATTCAAAACTAATGGGAAGTCCAATCTAACAGTTAGAGGTTTAACTGTTTCCAACTGATAAAACTTCTTTATTGTCAGCGATGCTCCTAGACCAGCATCCATTCGTGGTTCAGCAAATTTATTTTCATCTGCGTTAATCAGATTGATCAAGCCAGCGTCAAAAAATCCATAAGTTTTTATAGTCATCCATTTTTTCAATGACTTCACATCATTGAAACCCAAGTAATTATCAAACTCCAACTCAACATTCAACGAAGCTCCTTTGGTTCCTTTGTACGAAGAGACTAACTCACCATCAATCAATTCGGGCGCAAAATACCCTGAATAACCTCTCAAATTCAACCCTCCTCCAGCATGAAACGAATTTATATTATCACCAAACTCAGTCTGTGAACTTGAAAAAACTCCTTCAGCCTGCGTAAATTTGTTTTCATTTAAAGTCTCCGGATTAGCACCCGCTAAATACAACATAGACTCTGGAGCCCATCTGTTCCCAAAACCAATCAATCCAAAAACTCTTGTTTTTAAGTAAAACTTCTGCACCTTTCTATTGTACTCATTTTCAACAGACAAATAATCATAATTGTAATCACTTTTAAATGCACTTGTTCTATAATCAAACCTTAAATTCCCGCTTCCTTTCCATAACTTAACAGGAGTACGATAATAAAAATTCATTGTGTTGTTCGCCTTTCTTAAATTCCATGCATTCTCATACAAAGCATAATTAAATTGACTTGAACTACTTCTGAAAATTGATTTTGCATTTACTCCATAAAAATGTTTGCTGTTATGACTTACCTTATCAAACCCAAAAAGAAACTTGTGTACCCCGCCTGTTAAGGCTGCTCGGGCTCTAAAGAATAATTTCTCAGATAAATTCGGTAATAAATCTTTGTAATTTAAATCATAAGACAAATCATCATAACGACCAATATAAACTTCATCACCATATTCTTTTTGTAAAAGAGAGGTATTCATCCACACCTTTGCATCCAATTGACGTTTTAAGTTCAAAAAATCTCCTGTTACGTGAGCTCCAACTTTTAACCCATCGTAGCCATTCCACCATAAATCAGGTTTAATTTTCACTTCATATTTCTCACGATCTGGATATTTTCTAATTTGCGCATCATACTCAATTGTATATGGAAACTTCCACGAGTTATTTAAAGGATTTACATCTGCTAACCTGCCAGAAGTATCAATTTGAACATCATAAATCCCTCCTGGTATAAGAACAACAGCTTTATATTCGGGTTTCAGATTACCCCAACCATACCATTTTGGTAACACGGTACTTTGAGTTGATTTAACAAACCATGTATTTGGAATATGAAAATTGTAAATCGAATCAGAGTAACTTGTTACCGAAAAATCTATAGGCATTTGCATCTCCCCTTTTCTTAAAAAAGTGATCTCGAATGTGTCTTGATTTAACTTTTTAACTTTCTTAATACTGTAGTCAATCACTTTTGATGTTTCCAACCACTGATCAAAAAACCAATTCAAATCAACATTTGTGAATGAGATTATACTTTCTCTAAAATCCTCTGGATATGGATGGGCAAACTTCCATCTTTGAACGTAATTCTGCATTGCAGCTTGAAACAATGAATCTCCTAAAACATATTGAAGATTATATAACATAACCGCTGTTTTGGAATAAACTTGTCCATAACCTCCTCCGTGACGTAAAGAACCACCGTCAAAGTCTGATGAATGTGTATTTAAAGGAGGATCTTCTCGTTTAATCGCCATCGTTAAATACCCTAAATAGGCTCTTATATCTCTTGATTTTGGTGCGTTTCTAAATTTATCAACATACCATTTATTGCGTTTTCTATCATACGGCGAATAAGCAATCCCATCTAATTTCTCTAAAGACCAAACAGTAAGAAATTGAGTAAAACCTTCATCCATAAAAGCTCTGTAAGTTTCATTAAACCCTATCATTCCGTAAAACCAATTGTGGGCAATCTCATGTGCAAACAAGCCTTTGAAAAAAGGTTCATTTCCTGCATCAAGTGTTAACATGGGATATTCCATTCCATCCTGCGCGTCTGCCACAACCATTTTTGGATACTCATACATTCCAAAATCCTCGGAGTAAACTTTAATAACCTGCATTGCAAATTCAGCTGCAGTAGTCCATTTCGGACAATGCCTCTCCTCTACAACAGCAATAGTTTTAATGCCATTCCATTCTCTTTCATCTAAACGGTAAGTTGGATCTGCTGTAAATGCAAAATCATGCACGTTTTCAGCATAATATTTCCAAACTTTAGTTTTTCCTTTTTCCCTTTTGACAGGAATAGAAAGCGTATCTCCTTCGCCTTTTTCACCTCGATGATAAAAATTCGAAATATGTAGTTTACTTTTCAGATCCGCAGGCAATACCTCTTCTTCATTAATCAACTTACCGGTTGCTTCAACTATGTAATCATTTGCAAATTCTAACTCAACATTAAAAATCCCAAAATCTCCGTAAAATTCTTTATCGAGGTGCTGATTTGTGTTCCACCCAAATTTTCGATCATAAACTGCCATTCTAGGATACCAATGAGTTCCATTAAAATGAATATTTCTCCCTTCAACGTAATAAGCTTTCATTCTCCTGCGCGAACTCCCGCTTCCCCAATATGTTTTAAAATTGATATTAAACACAACAGATTCGTGTGGTAAGATTGGTTTGGACAACTTTACATTCATTAAGGTATTATCATGAATAACAGTATCGATACCTTTAGATGATTTTACATCTTTAATTTCGGTTCCAAGACCATCTTTTTCATACAAACCATATCTTGGTTTAACACCATTCTCTTTTTGAAGATTATCATAGTAAGATCCTTTCTGAAAAGCATTTTGATACAAATGAAAAAACACTTCTTTTAATGTATCGGGTGAATTATTAGTATAAACTAACTCTAAATCACCTCCAACCGTTAGCTTTCGCTCATCTATTTTAACCTTAATTGAATAAGCAACATCTTGCTGCCAATAATCTGCAAATGGCTTTTTGTTTTTCCAATTAATCCCTCCAAACAAATTGATTGAAATAGAAATATATGAAATAAGGAATATTAATTTAGTTTTCATTTTCTCTTAACCATTCATGTAAAACTACCAACGACCATATCCTAGTAAACAAATACCCTTCACCTGAGTTAAACCTTCTTAACAAATCTGAAACATTCTCATATCTAATAACCCCTGCAGATTCAATATTCTCTTTATTTAAATTATTATCAATAAGATATATCAGATCAGTCTCTAACCATTTTTGAAGAGGAATACTAAAACCTCTTTTTGGACGATCAAAAATTTCTTTGGGCACATAATCGTATAGGACTTGCTTTAAAATGTATTTCTGATCTCCATTTTTAATTTTAAGATTCTCATCAAGATTTAAAGCAAACTCAACTATTCTGTGATCTAAAATAGGAACTCTTGTTTCTAATGAATACTTCATTGAAGCAATGTCTACCTTCGTTAATAAATCATCCCTTAGGTAGTAATTAATATCAAATAAACTTTGTTCTTCCTTTGGTGTTAGCATTCTTTTTAAAGGAGGAATTTCATCCATAAATAAAGGATACTCTGATTTTTCAATCAATAAATTCTTAATTTCCTCCTGAGTAAAATAATACTGTTCCTGTGAAAAAATATGAGACTTTAATTGTCCTTTGGGATATGAAAATAAATTTGAAGCCCTTTTCATTCGATTATCGCCAAAACTTAATGCTTTACCAATGATCTTTCTTCCCGCTTTTACTGTTGGTTTGGATAAACGATTTGCCCAATTATAGAATCCATACCCATGAAAAAGTTCATCTCCACCATCTCCAGAGAGCGTCATTGTTACTTCTTGACGAGCTAATTTGGACACCAACATCGTAGGGATTGCAGAACTATCTCCAAAGGGCTCATCATAGAATTTAATCATATCTCCAACCAGTTCCTTCGCATCATTTTCAGTAACCATAAACTCATAATGATCACTTCCAATATGTTTAGCGACTTGTCTGGCAAAATCTGCCTCATTAAACTTAGGATTATTAAACCCTATACTAAAAGTTTTTATTTGTTGCTGGGATACATTTTGAGCAATTGCAGAAACAGTTGAACTATCTATCCCTCCACTTAAAAATGTACCAAAAGGAACATCACTTTTTAACCTATATTCAATCGAAGAGCTGAGTAAATCTTTGAGTTCATTTTTAGCTATAAGTTCGTCAGACAAAACTTCTTCTTTGATCTTTTCATTTGGAGACCAAAATTGCTGAATATCTAATTTCCCATTTTTAAATACTCCAAAACTTCCTGGAGGAAATTTTTGGACTTCATTATAAATTGTGAGTGGCTTGGGAATATATCCTAAATGTAGGAATGAATTAATTGAATTTAAATTTTTAGTAAATCCTCCTAATTCTGTTTTGATACTTTTCAATGCTTTTAATTCAGATGAAAAAGCAAAATAATCTTCATTTTTAAAAATATAAAGCGGCTTAATACCCAATCTATCTCTTCCAATTAATAACTCTTCCGTTTCATGATTCCAAAATGCTAACGAGAACATCCCGTTTAACTCATTGAGAAATTCCGTACCCTTTAATTTGAGTCCTCTGAAGATTACTTCAGTATCAGAAGTTGTATGGCAATTGAAATTGTACTTTTTAGCCAGCTCTTCATAATTATATACCTCACCATTATATACCAACGTATTGGTTTCATCATAAAATGGTTGGTTGGCTTCTTGCGATAAATCGATGATTGACAATCGAACATGACCTAAACAACCATTTATAACAGGCTTAACACCTTGAGCATCCGGGCCTCTATGAGCAATTGCCCCATTCATCCTCCCCACTAATTCTGAAGAATTTAAACCTTTACTAGTAAAAAGCCCGTTTATCCCACACATACAAACAAATGTAGTTGAAATTAATCAAAAATTAATCTTGGTTTTATAGAGTTAGTTGTTAGTTTTGCCTTAAAATAAATCTCCATGAAAAAAGTACTAGTTGTAGTAGGAACTCGTCCCAACCTTATAAAAATCACAAAATTCAAACAATGTTTTGAGAAGTATGAAGATTTAGATTTAAAAATCCTTCATGCGGGACAGCATTATGACTACAAAATGAGTAATATTTTTTTCGATCAATTGGGCATTCCTAAGCCAGACAAGATATTCAAACTAGAAGCTGAATCTGCCGTTGGTAAGATCGCTGAAATGATGGTTAAATTCGAAGAATACGTTTTGGACTTACAACCTGATTTGGTGCTTGTTCCTGGAGATGTAAACTCATCGATGGCTTGTGGTATTGCAGCATCAAGACTTGGTTTTCCTGTAGGCCATATTGAAGCAGGACTTAGAAGTTTTGACAGAACTATGCCTGAAGAAATCAACAGATTGCTAATTGACGAGCTTGCTGATTTATTTTTTGTAACTGAACCATCAGGACTAAAAAATTTAAAAACTGAAGGAAAAGATAAAGGAAACGTTTACTTCGTTGGAAACACAATGATTGACTCTTTAGTTCAATTCAAACCTGTTTTTGAGAAATCAGAAATTTTAAACGAACTAAACGTAAATCCTAAATCATATTTTGTTTTCACTTTTCACAGACCCGGAAATGTTGATGATAAAGACAAGTTAACTGAATTAGTAGGAGCAATAAAAGGAATAGCTCAAACAAATCAAGTTGTATTCCCTGTCCACCCTAGAACTAAGAATAATTTAGAAAAATTTGGTTTGTGGAATGAAGTCCAGAATAGTAATATTATAATTACTGAACCTGTTGGCTATATTGATTTCATGAAATTAATTAGCAACTCTATTGGTGTTATTACCGATAGTGGTGGAATTCAGGAAGAAACAACTTTTATGCAAGTCCCATGTCTAACAATACGACCAAATACTGAAAGACCTGTCACCAATGAAATTGGTACAAACACTCTTTTACCTTTAAATCAAAACTTGATTTTGGAAAAAGTTAATCAAATCATGTCAGGCAAATACAAAGAAGGCCAAATTCCCAAAAACTGGGATGGTAATGCTACGGATAGAATTGTTAAAGTTATTTGGGAATACTTGAATAAATGAAAATCCTTCATCTAATTCCATCGCTTAAGAAGGGAGGTGCGGAGAGAATTTGCATTGACATTTGTTCCGAATTATCAGCAATCGGTCATGATGTTGTTATAATTATCCTTGAAAATGCCAATGAATATATTGAACTTACAAAAGAGCTAAACATAAAGTACATTGAAGCTTCTTACCAACCTTCAATTCTAAAAAAGAGTCAATTAAACATTGAGAAACTGCAGGATTTTGTAAATCAATTCAAGCCTAATATTATCCATTCTCATTTATATGAAGCTGACTTAATTGCTTTTCAATTAAACAATGACTCTTATGTTAAATTCTTTTCGCATATTCACAGTAATCGAAAAGAACTATCCCGTAAAAAACTAGGAAAGACACTTAAAGAAAAATTAAGTTTCACTTGGGAAAGGAATATATATCTAAGTTTATTGAATAAGAAGAAGGTCTCTCTAATTTCCATCTCAAAAGATTGCTATAATTTTGCAAGAAATGATTTAAAAAGAAAAAAATCACAAGTTACACTCATGAGTAACTGCATTAATTTTAATAAGTTTCAAGGAGAAGTTAAGGATATTAAAAATAAAAAAGAATTTAAATTCATTAACATTGGTAGATTCGTCGAAAAAAAAGCGCAAGATTTCCTTATTAATGTATCTGAAATTCTAAAAGAAAATAAAATAAAATTTCAATTAACTTTCCTCGGAGAGGGAAATAAAATGACATTAGTAAAAGAATTTGCCGAAAGAAAAAATGTTTTGAATTATATCAATTTCGAAGGAGTTGTTAATTTCCCAGAAGATTTTCTAAATAATTCTGATATCTATTTACACTCGGCCACAGAAGAAGCCTTCGGGTTAGTTTTAATTGAAGCAATGGCTGCAGGCTTGCCTGTAATATCAACTGATGGATATGGAAATCGAGATATAATTAATGAAGGTGAAAATGGTTTCATGATTTGGGATAGAAATCCTGAAGTTTTTGCTGGCAAAATCATTGAACTGATTAATTCTCCAAAACTATATCAAACCATGTCAAAAAACGCGATTAACTTCGCCTCAAGATTCGATGTGAAACCTTACTGCAAAAAATTAATTCAACTATACAACGCCTAACTGTTTATTTCAAAACGTCCCTTTCTAATACTAGCATTCAATTCAAACCCTAAAAGAAGTACAAAAGAATTCAATTGAAAAAATAACATTACAATTATTATTGTCCCAATTGAGCCATAAATGGCATTGTACTGACTGAAATGATTTACATAATATGAGAACCCTAAACTTGATAGGATAATCATAACCGTTGCGGTACTTGATCCAGCAGAAAAAAACTTCCAATTTTTTCGCTTAGCCGGACCAAAATAATAGAGGAAGCTTATGGCGAAATAAAATAATGCTACAACTATTATCCACCTACCAAAGTTGACGTAAATCCAATTAACAGAATCTCCCATCCAGCCATCGCTGAAAAAATAAGCTAAAATCTCCTTTGTAAAAGAAATTAATATAAGACCTGAGAAAAGTATAACCGTAAGAATTAAAACTAAAAATATTGCGATTAGGCGCTTTTTCCACCAGACTCTTTTTTCTTGGAACAGATTCGTGTTATTGAACTGAGTCATTAAATTATCGACTCCATTACTAGCAAAATAAAGAGCTAATAGTATATTCAAAACCAAAAGACCTTGCCTTTCATTACTAACTAAATCATTCAATGTACCCAAAACAGGCTCTTTAATCGCCGAAGGAAGAACATCGTTCAAATTCAACAGCAACTTCTCATAAAATCCATCTAGAGGAACAAACGGTATTAGAGAAACCAAAAACAATAACCCGGGAAATACAGCTAAGAAAAAATTGAATGCTAAACTTGCTGAACGAGTACCTAAAGTTCCATCAAAAACAGCTTTTTTGAAATACTTTCCAACCTCAAAAATTGGAACACCATCAAACCCTGGTAAACTTTTTTCCTTTAGCCATTGAACGGTCTCTTTTACTCGATTTGATTCAACAATTTTATTTTGCCACTCCTTAAGCACTTAACTTTTTGTATATATTTCCCAACTTTTCCATTTCAGCTTTCCTGTCTCCAAACTTTGAAACAATTTCTTTAGCCCTTTTTAAAAGAGCAGTTGGATAATCTGTTAAAGCTTCTTCAATTTTAGAAACAAAATCTTTAGGAGACGAAAGGTCTGAAATTAAACAAACATTATCAAATAACTCTTTATTGTAATTTAAATTCCCCATGATAAATGGCACCTCTCCTGCCATACACTCCAAAGCTGTGTTAGGCGTACCGTCACTTTTAGGAACCATATAGGTTAATGAGGAAGCTTTCAAAGTTGCCCAAATTTGATTTTGAGACAAACCTTCCACAATATCATATTTCAAATTTGGTATTTCGTTTAAAGCTGATTTAAATGATTCATAAAATTCACTTTCATCACCTGCTTTTTTAATAAAAAGAAAAGAATACTCTTCTAAAATCTTATCTGGTAAAACCTTTATTGCCTCAAGTTGATATTCCATATTATAAACCTGAGAAATATATCGTGCTGAGAAAATAAACTTTTCATTTTGTGTTGGAATTTTCTCTTCAACGCTTTGGTTATTTATTCGCTGAACATCTACTCCTGTTTTCACTAAATGTAATTTCTCTTCTTCTATCCCTTGATCCTTTAAAAAGTTAATTTGTGTATCACTTGTAGACACAACAGCATCGCTCTTTTGGAAACCTCCCAAAAGCAGTTTTTTCAAAATTTTATCTTTCCTACTAGTAGACTCAATTAAACTCCTCAGAAGAACTAATACATCAGAACCTCTCGTTGTAACAACTTTCTTAAGGTTTTTTGGCAAAAAATTAAACCATATTGGTTGCGGCGATCCAAACAAAACATGGAAAATCTGAATATCCAATACCTCAATTTGTTTTTTAATTCCGGATACAGTTTTAAAAGTTTTAAAAGGATTTTGTATGGAAAAGTTATTTATTGGAGGCAATAACTTAACCCCCGCTTGATTCCATTTTTCAATTTGTTGCTTTTTAACTGTTGCGTAATTCTCTTTTTCAGTTATGAAGTATACATTAGTATCCTCTTTTTCACCAAAAAAAGACACCCACTTAAAATCATGGATACTATTAATATCTCCTAAATAAAGGATGTTCATCAAACAGCTTTTAAACTTAAATCCAAACTTTTCACTTGATGTGTCAAAGCACCAACAGATATATAATCTACACCTGTCTCGGCATAACTTCTAATTGTTTCTTCAGTTATCCCTCCAGAAGACTCCGTTTCATACTCACTACCTATGATTGACAATGCTTTAACAGTATCCTCTGGTGTAAAGTTGTCCAACATTACTCTTTGAAATCCACCAACTCTTAAAGCTTCTTCCAACTCTTTAAAATCTCTAACCTCTATCTCGATTTTAAGGTCTTTATTTTTTTCCTTTAAATACTGTTTAGTTTTATTTAATGCTGCCTCTATCCCCCCTGCATAATCTATATGATTATCCTTAAGCATTATCATATCGTGAAGTGCAAATCTATGATTTTTACCACCTCCAATTCTAACAGCTTCCTTTTCAAAAACCCTAAAATTAGGAGTGGTTTTACGCGTATCTAAAAGTTGAGTCGTAGTATGACTAATTTTATCAACCAGATATTTAGTATAGGTAGCTATACCACTCATTCTTTGTATGATATTTAACACCAATCGTTCGCAAGCTAAAATACCTTGTGCACTTCCGTTTACCAATAACACCTCCTCTCCATTTTTGACAATATCACCATCTTCTTTGAAGCAATAAATTTTAAATTCGCCATAAGTTTCAAAAACCTGCTTAGCAATTTCAACTCCAGCCAACACACCATCTTCTTTTGCTAATAAAACTGCTTTATTAATTGCGTTAGAGGGAACACATGACAGCGAGGAGTGATCACCATCGCCTATATCCTCCCTTAGTGCCCAATTAATGGCATTTTGTATCAAAGTTGATTTATCTTCCATAACAATATTTAATAGGCATTAAAATTAAGAAATCTAAAAGTTAAAGTTGCAGTTTGAGCACTCAGAAAAATTTCCATTTAAATTCCCTAATACTTTTTAAAGTACTCTAACCAAAGAGATAAAGAAAATGAATTAAATCTTTCTTAGAAGAACATATAGCTGCATTGCTTTGTCTCCTTTAGCTCTTTTTTTTATTATTTTTTGCAAAATTTTAGGGCCATAGGTTTCACCAGGAAAATAAGTATGAAGAGCAACTTCAAAAGGCAAAGTTTTTGAAGCAACTTCAAAACTTTTTAGAGTGAATTCATAAATATGAAATGGCTCATGCATAGGGCTTAAATTAGCCACATATTCAGAACCTTTTAACTTATATATAGAGTTATATAACTTAGCAGCTACCCAGTCCGAATTTGGAACCTCTATAGCAACTACCCCTCCTTTTTTAGTCCAAGACAAGGCTTTCTTTATTGCATCATAAGGATCATATAAATGCTCCAGTACAGCTCCAAATGTTATATGATCGAAAAAATCATTTTCAAATTGAGCCGTCTCAACAGATTTATTAAAAAATTTATCCTTTGGGAAATTATAATTTCCTTGGGTGTGTTCGTAAAAAGTTGACGAGGGCTCTATACCATAAACATCAAAACCTCTTCTTTCCAATGCAACCATACATTTTCCAGTTCCTGCACCAATATCTAAGGCTTTCATTCCGCTCTCGATATTAAAAACCTTTTCTAAAAGATTTAAATATCCAGCATAATAATTCTTATCAACTTCCAAATAGGCTTTTGTCCAATAGCTTTCTGGAGGTATTCCGTAATGATCATCAATAGATTCAGGTATTGGTAGCGGGTAAGGATAAATTAAACCACAATTCCCACAACGCATAATTGAAACAGAGAAACCAACTTTATTTTTTGGATTAGAACCTTGTGATTGATTAAGCCTCCTCCCCATTAAAATAGATTCGGATGCTGGTGCCTTACACATGTTGCACTCCTCAACATGTTTCAAATTATACTTAATATCTTTCATGTGAATTACTATAATCTTGTTTATGAATTTATCTCAGAATAAACCCTTGCGTATCTTGCTGCCCCCATTTCGAGGGAAAAATGCTTTTCAGCTACAGCCCTTAAGTGATTTTGAGGAATTGTTGATAATTCTTCTAAGTTGTTTATTGCAATTTCATAAGCCTCTTCCTTAAAATCCTCTACCACTATTCCAACTTTTTCTGACCTTACGATAACATCAGAATCACCAACGTTAGCATTACAAATTATTGGAATACCCATACCTATAAGCTCAGCCATTTTCGTTGGAGAACTTGCTTGCTTAGAGAAAGCTGGTTTAATAAAAAATATAGAAACAGCAGATAACGATAATAAAGAAGGCAAAAAGCTTCTTTCACAAGGTTGTATAATGATGTCGTCCTTATCAACTTTTAACTTTTTTGCACAGTTCATTATTACATCAGGGTTATCCTTTGTAATAAAGAGAAATTTGGCATTCGATTTTTTCTCTTTAAGCTTTAAGAAGAATTCCATCATTTCATCTAGCATATACCAAGATCCTATAGAACCTAGGTACGTTACGATAAAGTCTCTTTCAGAGATTGATAAATCTCTTTTAAAATTTGAAACATGATTAGTATCTATCTTACTCGGGCTAAAAAGTTCTAAGTCGGCACAACAGGGAATTACCTCAATTTTCACCTTTTGAGTATCAACATATTCCCAATTATAGATTATTTCTTTTGCTTTCTCTGTAAGTGAAATTATGTAATCAGCTTCTTTTATGAATTCTACTTCCTTTTTCTTGAAATATTTGTAAACCTGCTTAAAATGCGATTTTTTGAGATTCCATATTCCACCATCAACACGCTCATCAGGCCAAAACCCTCTCATATCAAAGAGAAATTTTACACCATATTTTCGTTTAAAGCGAAGTGTTGGAATAGCAGGTATGTAAGATCTACTATGGATCATTTTAACATCGTACTTACCACATAGGTTTTTAATAGCTTTAGATATCTTTCTTACGTTCATAACACTTGATAAAACAGGAATTTCATCTTCATATTCTAATGGATGCCATTTTATTCCTGCTTCTTCACAAATAGCCTTTATTTTATCGGCGTGTAATTTGAAATTTGCCGGCTTTTCACAACTAACTAAATGGAATTGATAGCCGCGCTTTCCTAATTCTATAATGTAAGGTAAGACTTGTGATTGCCCTAATGGGTCTGTCATACCATCGTAGGAAATAAAAATAACTTCAGTTTTATTCATTAAAAAGCTCTCTTGAATTGAAATTTACAAGCTATTTTTTTCCTAATCTTTCGAAAAAAGCTTTCGCGCCAGATTTTAAATTCTTCAAAGTTCCTTTTGTACCTGTTGTGTTTACGTATTTAGTATTATGTTCAGCAACCTTATCAGTTAATCGATCTTTTGTATAATAATAAGTAGCTAGAGATTTTCTGGTAACACCCTCTGGAGATTTTAGAGGAATTGGATGCCCATGATACGAAATTTGATTTGTCTCAAACATTGCTAGTCTATTATAAACAGGAGCAATTCTATCCAACCTTTCCTTTTTATCCATGTCCCAAAGTTCCAAATGCCCTTCATACTCATCCTTCCAATCTTTGTTCATATAAACAAGAACATTAAGCATTCTGTGCAATTTGGTTTCTGGATGAATGTTATAATCAACATGAACATCCAAAAACGCTCCAGTGATAGATTGATGCAACCCTCCTCCAAATAGTTTTTCATCTGGAATTAAATCTTCAATCCCAGTTAAATCAGATAGTTCTGAAAGAAATTCAGATGAATTTAATTCTTGAAATACTTTATCTAGAGTGGATCCTTTCTCAAACTTTGTTTTTTGAAATTTGTTTTTTTGATTGATATAGGTGGTATTATCCCAATTGGCAGCGTCAATAGTTGGATACGCAGATAATACCTCTTCCGCTTTTTCAGGTTTTAAGAAGTTTTCGAAAGATAAATATCTAAAAGGCTTCTTAGAATTCCATTCCTTTTTTAATTCTTCCTTTTCTCTTCTTATTCGTTCAATATCAATGTACTCTAACATAAGGTTTGATTTGCAGCAATTTTACAAAATATTATCCAAGAAGCATTAAAAATTATGCCCTATTTCCTTTCTTTATTTGCCTAATTAGTTTAAGCGACGGTTTTTCAGCTCCATAATATACTATTAGTGTAAAAGGAACTACCAAGAAACTCATCACCCAATAGGGGCCTCTTGAGTAAAATGTTATCTCATTAGTAAAATAAAAACCAATCGAATAAAATAAAATGAAAAAAGGTATGTGACTTAGGTATAAGGAGTAACTGACTTCTCCTAGGTAAACCAATATTCGTTTTAACCACAATATCTTTATTTCATAAAGAAGTAAAGCATAAATTGAAAGAACCGATAATACAACAGTAAAAAGTTCTACAAACACGGGGACATCCTTGACTTTTAAGAAAAATAAAATTGCTAAAAAAGACACTAGAATCAATGGTAATACAATCCATTTATTGATTTTGGTTTTAATTAATTTTTGTTCATTCCTAGCAAAAAGAATTTGTAACAATATACCAACTCCGAAGAATATAAAGTAATTAAAATCAACTCTTCCAATGGAAGGCAAATCAAATAAATATCCCAAAAAATAAACCAAAATGAAGCCAACCGATAAGTAAATTCTTTTTAACTGAGACATGAAAAATCCTATAACTAGGTAGAATAGTAATTCGTAAGCTAAACTCCAATAAACGTAATTATAGCCAAAGAAAGAGGTCCCCTCTCTGGAAACAAATAAAACTTTTAAAAATGATATAATTCCAATATGCTCCTTATGCTCAAATAATTCATAGTTTAAAGTGAGTGACGACCCTTTGAAACTATCGAAAGAAATAATTAAATCTGATAACCAAAACAATGCTCCTCCAAGAAATATCGCAAATATAAAAGGGACATAAATCCTTGTAAATCGCACCTTAATAAATTGAAAGTAGGAGTAATTAGTATTAGAAACACTTAATGAAATAAAAAAACCACTCAGTATAAAAAAGATATAAACCATCTCTTTACCAGCAGAAGATGACATATCGATGGCAAAAACTAACTTATTAAACCAGCTCCAATTTTCTGAAGGAAATTTATTTATGTAACCTTGACCTCCAGACCAAAAAAAGAACTTAGCATGATAAATAACCACATAAAAAGCGCAAAGTCCTCTTAGAATATGTAAGTTACCTAGGTTCTTTTTTAAATGGTAAAAACTAGTCATAATCAAAACGCAAAATTAAATATTAAGTTGGACTCATGGTTAAGTTCTAATTTAAATTAAGAAGGGCTTTCTAAAAAAAACTCATCACTTAACTAAACTTAGAATACATATTTCATAATTTAGACAACTTAAGTGGGTGGGATAAGGCAAAATTTGAGATTGACCTAATGGGTCAGTCAGCCCATCATAAGAAATATACAGTACACGATATTTATTCATGGATATAAAGTTAATCACACCATTTGATATAGTTTACTCTCTTCTCATGTTTTTTATCGTTTTGACATATGCCAATTCTGTCAAGCAAAAAAATATACAAGACAAACCTTATTACAAAAACTTTGGAAAAGGACTTATAATCAAAATATTTGGAGGAGTTATTTTTTGTTTGATTTACGCACTTTATTACGGAGGAGGAGATACCGTTAATTATTATCGGGGGGTTGATGCTATGATGGATGTATTTAAAGACAACCCTTTTAAGTATTTTGAACTCTTATTTCACGATAATGATACAGTTACAAGAGCTGCTTATTACAATGTAGGAAACTCTCCTCCAAACTACATGCTAAGAGATGAACGAACCTATACCGTAATTAAAATTAGTTCTGTTTTTGCATTACCTGCACTTGGAGGTTTCTTATCAACTACTATTTTACTTACAACCTTTATATACAGCTGGGTATGGAAATTATACTCCTTTCTAATAGAGCGTTATCCAGACTTAGAAAAAGCCATTAATATAGCCATACTATACCTGCCGTCTACAATATTTTGGGGAAGTGGAATTATGAAAGATACCTTTGCTTTTGGGGCAACCTGCTATGCTGTTTATGGTTTACATCAATTCTTTATTGATCGGAAAAGAATATTAAAAACAACATTACAACTAACTTTTGCTTTTTACTTAATTATAACAATTAAAGCTTATATCATGTTTGCCCTACTTCCCGGGCTATTAATATTTGCGAACTTCGAACGATTAAAGAAAATTAAATCCACCATTGTTAGAATCACTATTTTACCTATATCGACCTTCGTGATTTTTTTCATAGGAAACACCTTATTTTTTGACTTTGATGAGATTTTTGGAAAATATTCAGCAGATAACCTATTTGAAGAAGCAGCTGTTCAAAATGCCGATTTAAAAAGAGATGTTTACGGATCCAATTCATTTGACATTGGAGCTTTTGAACCTACGATGCAAGGAGCTTTATCAAAATTTTTCCCAGCAGTTAACGCTGCTCTTTTCAGGCCATATGTTTGGGAGTCTGGCTCACCAACAATGTGGGTTTCGGGTATTGAAAATCTACTTCTTCTTCTTATTGCAATATGGGTTATCTTATCAAAATCTCTAAGCCTTATAAAATCCATAAGGCAAGATCCTTTCTTTATTTTTTGTTTCCTATTTACTATTATTCTCGGATTTGGAGTTGGGTTAAGCACTTCCAATTTCGGAGCTCTTGTTAGGTACAAAATTCCTTATCTGCCATTTTTCACTTTCCTATTATTATCTCTAACATTTAAAAAAAATCCTGACTCCTAATTTTGTCCTTAATATATAAATCCGATATTTGCCCCTTCGATTTATCTTATGAAAACAAAGTCAGAAATTCATTTTTTGCTCGGTATGCCAAGAGCAGCAACGACCTATTTGTATCATTCCTTTGATAAACATCCGAATATCTTTGTACCATTCAGAAGAAAAACCAATTATTTTAAAGCGCACTTATCAAAAGGAGATCAATGGTTTCTCGATCATTTTAACAATGCTACTGATGAACAAGTTTGCGTTGACACCGATACAATTTCTTTTGTTGATGATGAATCTTTTGAAGCTTTCAAAAGTAATTATGCCGGACAAAAAATAATCCTAGTCATCAGGGAACCAGCAGATTGGACAATTTCCCTTTATAAACAATTGTCTGGTTACGATATTGCAATGCCTACATTAAATAGTTATTATAAAAACGGTTATACATTTATAGAAGATTCTGTGGAAGTAAGCTTTCATTTTCAACCTGGTGACTTTGAAAAAAGAATTCAGGAAATAATAGACCTTTTCGGATACAATCTTCTACTTATGAAGTACGAAGACTTTCATCATAACATCCTTCATAGTTTAAATGAAATTGAACGTTTTTTGGAAGTCCCTATTTATTTTAATGAAGAAAACATTATTAAATCAAAGATAAATTCAAGTTTAAGAAAGAAAAACAACTTCTTAAACAGGATATTAAGGCAAATGTGGTTAATAAAACTACTCCAATTACTTCCTCGTAATTTTGTAGTTTGGGCAAGAAAAAAGTTTGATTATTTATCAGCTAAAAACATAAAAAACAATGAACCTGTCTCTCATAAAGTAAATGAATTTGATGAAATTAAGAGTTATTACCAAAGAGACTATAATTACATTAACAACCTTTTCAAAAATTCTTCAACGATTCTAAATCCTAGTAAAAAAGAAAATGAAAGGGTTTAAATTATTACTTTTCACCATTGGCTTAATGGCCTTAACTCAAGTAATATCTAAATTTGGCTCATTTGAAGTAAAAGAAGGAAACCTTTTTAATATATTCACAATATCCGCTATTGGCCTTTTTGGTATAAGGACTTTAATATGGGCAAACGTATTAAAAAAAGTATCCCTTTCAATTGCATACCCTTTTCTGAGTTTAAATTTTGTTTTAATTCTTATATTGTCCAGTATACTTTTTGATGAAACCTTAACTTTCACTAAAGTTACAGGAGGTTTACTTATAGGTATTGGAGTTTTATTTTTAGCAAAAAAATAATGGCATATATATCACTTATATTAATGTCTGTATTAGTTTCCTTTGGTCAAATTTTACTTAAGAGTATTTCTCAAGAATTAGATTTCTCTTCAATAAAAGCAATATTTAACACCTTAAAAAAACCTTCTTTTATACTTGTAATCACAGTAACAATCATAGGTATATTACTATATACATATGCTCTTACTCAACTACCGTTAGGAATAGCATTCTCTTTTAACTCTCTTAGTAATCTTTTTGTAGTTATAGGAAGTTATTTCTTTTTGAAAGAGAAATTAAATAAGAAGCAACTCATAGGGCTTACTTTAATAATACTTGGAATTATAACAATGACTTTATAGTTAAATTCACGCCTAAAAACTTCACTAAATAATCTAAAACTAGTAATGTATAGTAAAAAATTAACCTTACTTTAGTTTTTAATTTAGTGTTGAACTTGAAGGAATTAAATTCACTCGCCATTAATATCATTCAATATGCATGTCGCATTTAACAGACCTTATTTAACTGGAGAAGAAACAAAATTTATAGAAGAAGCTGTTAATGTAAAAAAACAGCTTTCAGGGAATGGTTTTTTCACCAAAGAATGTCATAATTTTTTAAAAACAAAGTACGGGTTTAAACATTGTCTTTTAACATCAAGTTGTACCGATGCTCTGGAAATGGCTAGTATCCTTACTAATGTTGGTCCAGGCGATGAAATCATTATACCATCTTTCACATTTGTTAGTTCTGCTAATCCTTTTGTTTTAAGAGGAGCAAAAATTGTTTTTGCAGACTCTGACAAACAATTCCCTAATATTTCACTGAAAGAAATAAAAAGATTAAAAACATCTAAAACAAAAGTTATTGTTGTCGTTCATTATGCCGGGCTAGGATATGAAATTGATAAAATAGCGGATTATTGTAAAGAGAATAATATATACTTGGTTGAAGACGCAGCTCAATCCATTAATACTTATTTTAAAGACAAACCTCTTGGATCTTTTGGCGACTTATCTACTTTTTCCTTTCACGAAACGAAAAACATCATCTCAGGAGAAGGAGGACTACTAGTTATTAATAATAAAGAAATGATGAAAAGAGCTGAAATTATTTGGGAAAAAGGGACAAATAGAGCGGCTTTTTACAGAGGAGAAGTAAATAAATATGGATGGGTAGATATAGGAAGTTCTTTTTTACCTTCTGAATTAACATCAGCATTTTTATACGCACAATTACGCCATATTGAAGACATTCTAGGAAAAAGAAAAAATATATGGGAATATTATGACCAAAACATTGACAAAAAGGCAATGCAAAAGGCCGGAGTGAATTTCATGGAAATCCCTGAACACTCTACTAATAATTACCATATTTTCTATTTTTGTTGTAAGGATATACATCAAAGAGACATATTACTACAATTTTTAAAAGAAAAATCTATTATAGCTGTATTCCACTATTTATCCTTACATAAAAGCGAGTTCTTTTCCATGAATAATGAAGTAGAAGAATTAAAAATAGCAGATGAATTTTCTGATTGTTTAGTAAGACTACCACTATTTCCATCTATGACGCAGGAAGAAATAGAATATGTTGTAACAAATGTTAACTACTTCTTTAACAACAAAGCGGAACAGAAATAAATGCCTCAGAAACAAAAATTACACTTCCCTAATCTTGATGGCTTAAGGTTTATTGCAGCATATCTAGTTATAGTCCACCATACAGAAAACATTAAATACAATATGGGGATTGATAACTTCTATGATTTAGGATTTTTTAAAAGATGTGGAAAAACAGGTGTTGTTATCTTTTTTGTTTTAAGTGGCTTTTTAATTAGTTACTTACTCTTAGCTGAACTACAAAAACAAGAAAGAATAAACTTAAAGCGTTTCTTTCAAAAAAGAATAAATCGAATTTGGCCTCTATATTTTATTATTATTACCCTTTCCTTTTTTGTACTTCCATACCTAAGTATTTTTAACTATAACAATTACCAAATTAACGAATATGGTAAACAGCTTAGTTTATTCACTTTTTTTCTTCCTAACCTTTCACTCATTTTATATTACGGACTTCCTTATGCCTCAAAATTATGGTCTATTGGTGTTGAAACTCAATTTTACCTTATTTGGCCCTTTATTTTTAAAAAAATAAAGAATACCAGTAGGAATATAATTTTAGCAGCTATTATATTTTTTGGAGTAAAATATGGGATTTATATAATTATGAAAATGGGATTTTTAAAATCTGATATCCTTTACAGCTTTATATCAGGTCTTAATATGGATTGCTTTGCTATAGGTGGAATATTTGCATGGCTAAAATTCACGGATCACTCCTTAGGTAAAAAATTAATTCACCCTATAATTGAATTAACTACTTTTACAACTCTTTTTCTGTTAATTGCTTTTGGAATTGAAATTCCATTCGTTAACAATGAAATTTATGCATTACTTACAGGACCCTTAATTTTCAACTTAGCTTTTAACTCTAACAATATTATCAAACTAGAGTTCCAATGGCTTAAATATTTAGGGAAAATATCATATGGTTTGTATATGTACCATTCTATAATTATTGTTTTAGTTATTCATGGATTAAACATTAAAAATATCCCACTACAGTACTTTTTAATATTAGCAGGAACTTTAATATTATCATCTATTTCATTTGAAACAGTCGAAAAGTATTTCCTCCAGCGAAACCGTACAAAAAATGTTTAAAAATCTAAAAATACAATGGTGGATTCTTCCACTAGTTATTATAATAAAAGTCTCATTACTTTTATATTTTTCTTATTCTCACAACCCGGAAAAATTCTCAGAAGGAATACTCTTTGAATTACCATCAGAGGGATGGGGAGATGAAGGCTATATTACATGTGCTGAAAATTTTTATACTAACGGAGATTGGTACTTTGCTAAAGGAAAAATGGTTGCCCCAAGAGTTCCTATTGTTGGAATTGGATATTTATTTTTCAGACTGTTTTTTAGCTATCAATGGGCGCTAAATTTTTACATGATTGGATTATCCATTTTTATGTCTTATTCCATTTTTAAATTATTGAAAACCCTCAGCAAAAAATTTGGACCTAGCTTTTTTTATATAGGAATACTACTCTTTTTAGCAGATAACTATATCTCGATATGGAATAATCATCCTGAACTCGCAGAAAGCCTTTCTTTCTCATTTTTCTCTCTAACATTAGTTCACATTTATGAATATATAGAACACAAACATATTAAGAGTATCTTTTTCGGAGGACTATTTCTTGCTCTTGCCATTTTTGCCCGAATAGTTTTTTTACCTCTGCTATTTCTTTTTGCAGGATGGATATTTATCAAAGAAAGAAAAACAGCGATTAAAGCGCTTTTATTTTTTTTACTTACCAGTGCAGTTTTTGAAAGCATATGGGTTACTAGAAATTACTTTGCATCAGATGGCAAAATAATTTTAATTCAACAAATAGGTTCCAGTGAGCATAAAACAGGTAAAGTTGGAGTAATTCATGAAGCAAATTTTACAACTGTTCCCCTTTTCGAAAAACAAAAAAAACTCATTAAAGGATTTGGAGGAAGATCAAACAAGTGGGACCCAGAAGGGCAAATGTATTGGTTTATGGATGATGATTACCAACATGAATTAGGCTTTAAGCCACAAAATCAATCATCTTTATTTCCTGAAATAATTTACGACAATGAAAAAGGGTTAACGCCAGAATTACTTGTTGAATGTCAAAGAAATTCTAAGATAGCAAGGAATAAAAACATTGATTTATCCGAAAGAAAAAAAAGCTTAGAAGTAGCCTTAAAAATAACTGATAAGTTTTATAAAAACTTAACTCAACATCACTGGTTTTATTATCAAATTATCGGTAGAATTAAAACTTTTAAAGCTTGGCTATTTAACAGTGGAACCTACCAGCTTCCATTCTCTTTAGAGAATGCAACATTACCACAAATTGGTATTAAAATTATATCTTTTCTTACTTATCAAATAATTATCATATTGGGATTATTAGGTTCGGTTTATTACCTTTTTGAGCTCATTAGAAGTTTATTTAAAAAGAAAAATTCGGTGTTCTTTTTCCTCACTATCTCTACTTTATACCACATTGGATTATATATTATTATTCTTAGAACAGCAGAATACAGATACAACCTATCTGTATATTATAGTTTCTTTTTTATAAGTACATTATTATTAAGTCTAGTAATAAAAAGGATTCCCTTTAAATTAGGCTTCTTATTATCGAAACAAAAAACTACTAATAAACTGTGATAATTTCACATTCTCCGTAAGGAAGGAACTAATTATTATTAGTATCTCTCTAACTTCTTTGAATCAAGTAATCTTGCTTTTTATTGTAAACCGTCAGCATAAAGTGAACTTTTTTACTTAGGAAATTAAGATAGAGATTATTAATTATTTTAACACTTAAATATCTCTATTATGAGTAAAAAACAAAGTACAAACTCACTGATCAGTGAGTTGAAGCGAAAAACAAGAAAAACGTATTCTTCAGAAGAAAAGATCCGCATCATCATTGAAGGTATGCGTGGAGAAACAACTGTAGCCGAACTATGCCGAAGAGAAGGCATCTCTCAGGCTAATTACTACAAGTGGACCAAAGACTTTATGGAAGCAGGTAAAGCTCGATTAAAGGGCGATACGCTTCGGGAGGCTAACACATCAGAAGTTCAGGACTTAAAGAACGAGAATCACGATTTAAAATCCACGGTAGCTGAGTTGTTTCTAGAAGTAAGGCAACTTAAAAAAAAGTGGAATGGGGATGCTTAAAAAGAAAGAAGTATATGCATTATTCTCAATCACAAAAAATGGAAATCATTCGATTGGTAGAGGGTTCAGACTTAGGAGTAAGCAGAACTTTAAAGCAGCTGAAGGTAAATAAAACCACGTTCTACAACTGGTACAAAGCATACTCCGAAAATGGTTATGAAGGGCTTGCTCGAAAGAAATCCAACAAGAAACCAGCTTGGAATAAAATAGCTCAAGCTGATCGAGATAAAGTAGTTGAAATATCACTAGAAAACCCTGAGTTATCTCCTCGGGAACTGGCTTAGAATATTACTGATAAGTATAATTATTACATCAGTGAATCAAGCGTTTACAGAATCCTGAAAGAGAATGGTTTAATCACAACACCTTTCTTTATGGTGATGAGTGCTTCGGATCAGTTTTATGATAAAACTTCAGGTCCAAACCAAATGTGGCAAACCGATTTTACCTACTTCAAAATCTTTGGTTGGGGCTGGTATTACTTGTCAACTATTTTAGATGATTACAGCAGGTATATCGTGAACTGGAAGTTATGCTCAACTATGAAGGCTGGCGATGTTCAGGACACAATCGATGAAGCTTTAGCTAAAACTGGACTTACTGAAAATCGTCCAAAATTACTGTCAGATAACGGTTCTTGTTACATCTCTAAAGACCTTGAAAAGTATTTATCCGAAATGGAAATAAAACATGTTAGAGGTCGACCATTACATCCGCAAACACAGGGTAAAATAGAACGTTATCACAGGTCGATGAAAAATGTAGTAAAGCTCGATAATTACTTTTCTCCCGGTCAGTTAGAAGCCAAAATGGAAGAGTTTGTGAATTATTACAACAATGAACGATACCACGAATCCATTAGAAATTTAACACCAGCAGATGTTTTTTATGGAAACGACAAGAAGATTTTAAACAAAAGAAAATCAGCTAAATACAAAACCTTGGAAGCAAGGAGAAAAATGAATCGAAAATTAGCTTTAAATTAGAACAAAGTCTATCTTATTTTTTTAACCTAAAAGTTCAAATTTGTTTGAAGACTTACACTTTTTATAACAAAAAGCTTATAGTTTATTTTTAAAAGCTAAAGCAGGTTTTTCAATTAACCTCCATGATAAAAAAGATAAAGGCAAAACAATTAACAGCGTTAATAAACTAAGAATTGCCCCTTCCATTTTTGAGTCAAAAAATGAACATAAAAGCTGCTGTACTGGAAAAGCATAAATATAAAGTCCATATGAGAAATCTCCATATTTCCCGAAAGAGTTCGTTTTTCCTTTTAAAAGCCCCAAATAAAAAACCATTAAAGGAATATAGAAATACTGGTAATATTTAACGTAATCTAAAAGAAATACATATAAAATGAGATATATAATTGTTGCTAATGCAAACAACTTAAAGTTTAAGTTTAAAAAATCTTTTAAATAAAAAAACACTCCTCCTGAGAAAAAGTAAATTCCCCATTCAATAACAAATTTGAAATTATGATTAAGCAATAAAGGAAATGAATAGTTATAATAATTTATCTTATCTCCCAAATAAAACCTAACTCCTAATAAGGCTATCCAAACAAATAAAACGCCATATTTTAACAGTTTTTTATTTAAAACCTTAAACAATAAAAAAATTATAACATAGCAGCTAAATTCATACTTTAACGTCCATAAGGATCCATTTACTTCTGTTACTTTATTATCTACAAAAACACCAGGTAAATTCAATTCTAGTTTATATAATGATGCTGATATTAGATGTTTCCAAGATTGTGGATTAGCAAGGTAATCTAACCAATTTAACTTTGTATCTAACAAGCCTATTACTAATACAGTGAATATTAAAGCGATTATTAATCCTGGAAAAATCCGTAACGATCTCTTCCAAAAGTAATTTATTGATGACTTGGAATAAATAGCACTAGTTAATATTAAGTAACCACTAATCGTAAAAAAAATAGGAACTCCTAAAAACGGCAAATTATAATCTAAAAACCAATACTCATCAACTCCTAAAATTGCATTAGAATGCTTAAAAATGACAAAGGTTGCCGCGATAAAACGAATCAGATCAAAATTATTCTGATGTCTATTTAGACTAATCAACTTTTCCATTGAAATATTTTTTTAAAATATTGGCTAGTTTTATAGTTCTCAATTCTGCACCCTTTTGAGTTAAATGGGGAATATCATCAAAAAACATGTCATGACCAAAGGCAAACTCACTTGGTTTACCTAAATACTCAAATCCATTATTGTTTAAAACTTCCTTAAGTAATAAAACAGATTTTTGAAAATTAAAATCCTTTTTTCCTGGAGGATAACTAAGTACTAAAGATGCCCCCTTATTTTCAACCCTAGACTTAACCTTTTTCATGTAATTAATAAAGTCTTCAAAATTTTCATTATTAATTTTATTTGAATCAATTGGGAAATTATAATTTTTAAAATCCTCTAAAGAAACTTTTGATTTATGATTTATTTTAACTTCCCCGTTTTCATCGAAGGACTCATATCTATAAATTTTACTAGATGGAACAGTTGAAAAACTCTGTATCAATCTTTGAAACCTAGATTGGAATTTAAAGTGTTCATGTTTAATGAAATTCAAATCATCAACATGTCTGGCAGATGGAGGGTAGGAATAAACCGCACTTAAAATAACAGGATTTAAACCTTCAATCTTTGGTGCAAAGTACAATGTGTATTCAGGGACAAAAACAACTAAATCTCCTGGGGAAACATATTCCATAAATTGATTGGACATAAAAGAAACCCCCAATCCAGCCATTATTCCAAGATTTACAACCTCTTTATTAGTAGTTTCTTTAATTATTGATGATTTAATTCCAAAAGCTAAGTTGGACCCACCCGCTAAAATAATCTTAGGCCCAATAGCTTTTTCTGCAATTTTCTCCTTTAACTCAATCCCTTTTAGAAAGTCATTAGAAGGAGAATCAAACCTGGTGAGCACCAAAGAGAAAATCAATAGAGAAACAATTGGAAGTATGAGGTATGTGACAATTATCTTTTTCATCAGAATTGAAAATAAATAAATTGATCATTCCCTGAATACTGACCTAAATAAAAAATAGCCATTATCAATACAGAAACCCAAGCAACCTTTTTAATTCGCCCCACTTTCTCTACAAAATAAACGGCCCCTTTGTTTCTATTAATAAATTCCATAATGTTAGTTAAAAAAACGCCAATTGTAATACTGAATAAGACAAAATTAGAATTGGTTATTTCACCTTTTTCAAAATCTTTAACCAGCCATTCGAAAACACTTAAAACCCTATAATCTTCAGTTGTAAAACTAGATTTAACAATCCAGGCGAAGTCCTTTATTGTCAAAACAAAATTTTTCTTAATACTAATGAATATTGCTAAAGCTTGTTCGACAGAGTCAGCCCTAAAAAATAACCATGAAAGGGTTACGAGAGCAAATACCCAAATGGTCTTAATAGATTTATAAAACTTATGAAAAATATCAATTTTTGGATCTATTTTCAATGGCAAAACCCTTTCGAGACATATTACAACACCATGAATTGCTCCCCATATTACAAAAGTCCAATTGCTCCCGTGCCATACTCCACTAACAATAAATACAACAAATAGATTTAGCAAAGTACGATAAGAACCTCTTTTATTCCCTCCCAATGGAATATATAAGTAATCTTTAAACCAAGTACTTAAAGATATATGCCACCTGGACCAAAACTCAGAAATTGAACGGGAAAAATATGGAGATTTAAAATTATCCATTAATCTCACCCCAAAAAACATTGCAATTCCAATTGCGATACAAGAATAACCTGCAAAATCCGCGAAAATCTGAAAAGAAAATAGAATTACAGGTAATAACATTTTCACTCCAAACAGATGCTCATAATTATCATAAGCAATATCAACATACATACCTATGTTATCAGCCACAACTATTTTTAAAAAGAATCCCCATACAATTTGGAAAACTGCTAACTCAACATCAGCCTTTTTTATGATTGTTAGCTTTTCTAGTTGAGGAATTAAGTTTGTTGCCCTCTCAATAGGACCAGCCACCAATTGTGGAAAAAAGGAAACAAATAAAGCAAATTTCCCAAAGTGTTTTTGAGGATTAAGATTCCCCTTGTAAATATCAATTGTATATGATAGGGTCTGAAACGTATAAAATGAAATTCCAACTGGAAGCATAATTTCCCAATGATCTTTTGTGTGGGAAATCTCAAAAAAATTTAAAATTTCGTATACATTATCTAAAAAGAAATTCCAATACTTAAAATAGAATAATAAACCTAAATTAGAGATCAAACTGACCGCCAAAAAAACTCTCTTTTTATTGTTAGTCTCAGCTCTTGAAATTTTAATTCCTGTGAAATAATCAACAATTGTAGAGAATACTATTAAAAAGATAAAAACAGGATTCCAAGCCATGTAAAAACCATAACTCGCGATAAGTAGTAAAATCGAACGATATTTTTGTTTCACCAAGCAGTATAACAAAAATACCACCGGGAAAAACACAAGAAAATTTAAAGAGTTAAATAGCATAAAGCACTATTTACTTAACAAGTTCTTTTCTTTTAACTCTTTTAATGATTTTTCGTATTTGTCCTCTCCTTCCTCTTCATTCAACATCCAATCACAGAACCTACGAAGCCCATCTTTAATCGAAACTGTTGGTTTAAAACCAAATTCCTTCTTAATTAAAGTAAGGTCTGCATAGTTATGACGAATATCCCCTTTTCTAAAAGCTCCGGATATTTCAATAGAAACGTTAGGATTTATATTATCTTTTAATATTTCTGCAATCTGAAGGACAGTAGTCATTTCACCACTTCCTACATTTAAAATAAGACTACTTTTTCCTTTATATTCTATTGAACTTACAAGAGAAGAAATTACATCATCAATGTAAACAAAATCACGTGATTCTTTTCCATCTTCAAAAATATTTACTCCTTTCCCTTTTCTGAATCTTGTTGAGAAAATTGAGATTATTCCAGTATAAGGATTCGATAAAGACTGACCTACACCATAAACATTTTGAAATCTTAAACCTACAAAATCTACACCCAAAGCGTTACAAGTAGACTCTAAAATATTCTCTTGAAAAAACTTGGTTAGTCCATAGGTTGAAATAGGGTGAATTCTTGAGTCCTCGGATGTTGGCAAAACCTCTAATGGCTCCCTGCTTACCGGACATAAACAGTCGAACACCCCATTAGCCATATCTTTTTCCTCACGAGAGTCTGGATACACTATTCCTAATTCTTTGCTCCTGTACTTTCCCTCGCCATAAATTGATCTCGAAGAAGCTACAATTACCTTCTTTATTTTGCTTTCTTTTGACCCTAAAAAATCTGCAATATAGGAAGTACTTAAGCAATTTGCTTCAACATATCTTGCATTCTCATACATTGATTGACCAGTACCTGTTTCTGCAGCTAAATGAATCAAAACATCAGTGTTCTTCAAGAGGCTTTTTAAGGTAGACTCATCCCTTACATCACCTTCAAAAAACTCGCATTTGCCTTTTATTGAATTGTAGGTATATGAATCTTTATCCTTTCCATGAATTTGCGGATTTAAATTATCCAAAACAACTATATCATAATCATTATGAATCTTGTTCACCAAATGTGACCCAATAAACCCTGCACCTCCTGTAATTAAAACTTTTTTCATTTTAGCTCATATTTTAAGTATGTCTTACCTGAACTCACTTTTGGTTGATATTCTTCTTTAATTCTGTTCCCATAACGTTTTACAACATCTATTTCGATTTGATTAGCTGTTGTTTTGTCCTTCTTAAAAAAATATTTCAATGACCGAAGAATCAGGTTATAGTAAAACTTACCTTTAACTTTATAGAAGTAAATTAATTCAGAGAGGAATATTTGACCATACCTCCACTCATTGGTTACAGAACTTCCAGAGTTAACATGGTAAATTGTGTAATCAGCTGTAAAGAAATGTCTATACCCTAATTGCTTTAAACGGTAGCACCACTCCACTTCATCAGAGTACATAAAAATATCTTCATCAAAATACAATCCCTCTTTATCAAATATTTCCTTATTTATAATACCAAAAGCAATACCAATCCAAGATGTCTCATGATTGGATTTGTGCAAGGTTAATTTCTCTTCATTTGATAAATTCTTTGGCGCCCTTGCACCAAACTTATACAATACTGGATGCTTAGCTAGATATTTTTTAACAGAAGGGAAGTTAGGATTAGAATTATATTGAATGACCCCATCAAAACCTTTTATTTGACAACTGGTTAAACCTACTTTACATTCAGACTCTTTCTTTTTATGAAAATCCAATGAATTCTTTATGGCATTATCCCTTAATTCTGTATCGGAATTAAGAATTAAAACATACTTCCCTTTAGCACTTTTAACGCCTGCATTGTAACCTCTTGAAGTCCCCGCATTATCATCCATTTGAACCCATGAGATATTGGGACAATCACTGAGAATGAAATCTTTTGACCCATCCTGTGAATTGTTATCTACTAGAATAATTTCAAAAGTTAGATCTCTAGTATTTTCAAAAATGGATTGAATGCATTTTGAGGTTAACTCTGGTGTTTTATAATTTACTATTATAATAGATAATTCTATTTCCGCCATGTTTGTGAAATTGACTGCGAAGTTATATCAAATATGCTTATTAATAAAATGTTGCATTTAACCACTTATAATTCTCTTCTTAACCCCATTGAAATTAAGATGAAGTTTTCCTTCCATCAATTCACTCAATCTTTCCCTAGAGGTTTCATCCGATAAACCCATTCTTGGAATTTGAAAAAGATGATTTGAGCCATCATAAAATATACTTCCAGGATGGTTTAAAACAGCTGTTTGGTAGCCTGATTGCGCCAATGGGTCGAAAAGTGAATTACTAACATCATCTAAAGAACCATAAGGATAAGCAAAGTGGCGAATAGATTGACTGAGTTTTTTTTCCAATTCTTCTGTTCCCAATTGGATTTCGGTATTAGCGCTTTCTTTGGTTTGATTTGCCAAACTAACATGACTTTTAGTATGTCCACCAATGGTAATCAATGAGTGTTCCGAAAGTTGCTGTACTTCCTCCCAAGTCAAATTGAATCGATTGTTCAAAGCATTGAGGTCTTGGATACCACAAATTTCAAGGGCAAATTTTTTATGTACCGCGTAGGTGGACTTTCTCAATAACTCTCTCACCTCATCGTAAACGCTTTTTTTGTTCTCATCACTAATGTGGGAAGAATAACTAATCCCAAGTGGGGTCAAGTCTATTTTAGAATTCTCATTGATGTACTCTTCTAAAAAATACCACCAATAAATCGCTTGATTATTGGGAAAGCAATTGGCAACATAAATCGTGCAAGGAATATTCAACTTCTCAAGGATTGGCAAACCATAAGTCAAATTATCCTTGTACCCATCATCCATTGTAAATGCCACAAAAGGCTTGGATTTCTTACTCCTCACTCGCCTGTAAACTTCATCCATAGAGACAACATCAAACCCTTTTTGTTTGAAAAAGCTCACCCATTTTTCTAAAGCTTCAGGTGAAATCGCCAAACTTTTATTCCATTCGTAACCCCTTTCTTCAGCAGGTAGCACTCGGTGCAACATAAACACAAAACCTTTCCCTCTTAAAATTTTTTTAGTTAGAAAAGGGAAACGATAAAAAAGGGATATTAAGATTTTATGTAACATTAGAAAGTATCGTAATCAGCTAAAACAAAACGTAAATCATGAATATTAAAGTTACTATCAAAGGAGATTCCACCTGCAGGGTATTCATTATCCATTTTATATAAATACTTCTTAGCCATAGTCTCCAACTTTGTCTCAGGTGACATTTGGATCCTAATATGCGGAATTCCTAATCTGAAAGCTATCTTTTTTAACTCATCAAGTACGCCAACAAAAGTAACTTCGTCACAATCTTCAACATCCCCAACCAGCAAAAACATAGCATTAGGTTTTACCCAAACATTTACACCGGAAAGATTCAGAAAGTATTTCTCAAAGTAGGCCTTATACTCAATAAATTGTTTGTTTTTATTAATAGTATAATTCGAAATATTTTGATTTATGGAATGGTATTCTTTAACCTTTTTACTCTGCCTCCTTAAATACCTTAATTGATAGTTAAGAAAAAAGTCTTCTTTCAACTTAAAAAGTTTTCTAATACGAATAAAAGGTAAACACTTAACTCTTAACTGATAACTAACAATGTTATGAATATGAGTCCACTTTAACTTTTTAACAAAACTTGGAAATGAATATATATTCGGAAATCCGAAAACAGCCTTAATATTTTTAGCTCTACAATACTCAAAAGTTGTTTCCGCCAACTTTACAAACAATTTCTTTCGTCTGTATTTTGCGTCAACCATAGTATCACCAGACTGTGCTATTAAAACCTGATTATCACCTTTAATAGCGTAACAAGGAAATACACCATAAAAAGCTGCAGCTTCACCTTTTTCATTCAGTGCTATAAAACCTACATTTTTTTCTCCACAAATCTTTAAGGTATCAAACTTCGTTCTCAGTTCATGTTCATCCATAGATTGACCAAACGCTTTGCTGTAAAGAGGCAATAGCAACTTAAAATGTTCATCCGAAAGTTTTACAATATCAAACCCCTCCATTATTGAATATGATATCCTCCATCGATAAAATGAGTAGTTCCTGTGATCCATTTGGATTGATCACTTAAAAGAAAAGCAACTAAATTCGCTACATCACCTGGTGCTCCAAACCCTAAAGGGTGCATATTTTTAATTTCCTGAACTCTCTCAAGAGATAACTTAGAAAATAAATCTTTTGTTAATGGTGTTTCTACAATTCCAGGAGCAACACTATTAACTCTTATTTTTCTGGGAGCTAACTCTAAAGCATAAGATTTAATTAATCCTTCAACTGCTGCTTTATTTGTTGTGTATGCTATTTTCCCTTTCTGTCCCAAAGTCCCCATCACCGAACTCATCCAAATTAAGCTCCCTCCATTTTCACTAAAAAAAGATTTATTCACTAACTCTTTAGATAACTGAAACGGGGTTGTAATATTTAATTTATATAATAAGTTAAAATCGGTCTCCTTAAGTAATTTATATGGCTTAGTAATATCAACTCCAGCACAATGAACAAACCCTGTGAACTTACCAGAATTTTCAACACTAACTTTTAAGAATGATTTAATCGAAACGTTATCATTAAAATCAACCACTAAAACATTAGCTTTTTCAGGGGCACTTAGTAAGTTTTTTATATTATTTAATTTCTCCTCATTTCTACCGCATAAAACGGTATAAACACCTAAAGAATTTAATAATTCAGCCACAGCTTTACCTAAGCCCGATGAAGCTCCGGTTATTAAAATTTTATGATTTGTAAAACTGAGCATTAATTGAATTTATCCTCACCTATTTTGCTTACCAAATCAGCAAGAGTTTCAAATTCAGAAAAGTCTTCAGCTTTTAGCTCCACTCCTATTTCATCCTTAACAAAGGAAATAAGTGTAATATGTGCTAAAGAATCAATTTCTAGTATATCTTCAATACTAGTATCAGCGTTTGTTTCTAATTCACCTTCTAACTCTAATAGTTCTTCTATCTCCTTGAAAAATGATTCTTTATTCATGTGTTATATTGTAATTATTGTTGTCCCCCAAGAGTAACCTACTCCAAATCCACACAAAAGTACACAATCGCCAGACTTTATCAAACCTCTATCCTGTGAATCCTTCAAAGCTACAGGAATGGTGTTAGATACAGTATTTCCTACTGTTTCAACATTTACATAAAATTTGTCCTCTGGGACACTTATTTTCTTTCTTAAATTCTTCAGCATGTAAGCATTTGCCTGATGAAAAATCACAAAATCAATATCATCTATTGATTTGTTATTTTTCTTTAAACATTCATTCACTGTTATAGGTACATTCTCCAAAGTAAATTTAAATACTTCAGAACCATTCATATAAAAGCAATTTTCTCTTTCAAAATTCTGATGAAAATTGGCTTTTCCTGCTCCCCCTTTAATAATTAGGTTCTCTGCACCTTTTCCATCTGTTCCTAAATCAAATTCCCCTATTTTATCAATATCATCTTTCCCTATTACAGATGCAGTTGCAGCATCTCCAAAAATAGCTCGATTTGACCAATCTGAAGGATGAATATATTTAGTATATGTCTCTGCAGTAACCAAAAGTACCTTAGAAGCAACTCCGCTTATAATAAACGACTTAGCCATCGCTAAACCATATATATAACCTGAACATCCTAAATTATAATCGAAAGCACCACAACTATCCTTCAAACCTAATTTTGTTTGTATTATACAAGCCGTTGATGGCAAAAAGTATTCTGGCGACTGAGTACAATAAATTACAAAATCTATTTCACCAAGATCGGCTCTATCTATCTCCCTACAAGCTTCCAAAGCTAAATCTAGGGCCGTTTCATCCTTCACTACTCTTCTTGAAATAATTCCCAATTTTTTTTCTATTCTTTTGAAATCTATTTCAGCGTAGCATTCTTCCAAAATAGCATTGGTTAATGTAGTTTCCGGGAATTCAACATATACCTCCATTTGTTTACAATTTGTTGTAAATTTAAAACTTAAAGACGAACTATGTTAAAAAGATGGCGAAAATCAACATTCTCAAAAGTTGAGTTTGATCAATTTTTGGATAACGTTAGAGCACTATCGAAAAAGTATCCAACCCTAGTTTTCGTGCCACAGAACACTGGAGAAAATTGGTTGGGCATTAAAAACGCCACATTAGGAATGTTTCCACAACAATCCGTAATACTGCCTCAGGAATTCAGTAGAACTTTACTTGATGAAAACCAAGTTCATTTATTTTTCGATACAATTAAAAAAAATCAGGTCCAATCAATTATTTTTTCTGGTTTACCCCAATACAGTCTCAACTGGATCAACCGATTAAAGGTTTACTACAACATCAAAATTGGGGTCATCTACCATGGAGGTTTAGCAGAGTTGACAGGAAATATAAACAGACAATTACAAATGAAAAACATAATTGTATTGGCAAATTCAGGTATAATATCGAAAATAGGTGTTGTAAAGGACGGGTTGGATCATTGGTTTAAACAACAAACAAAGACTAAGATTTTTAGGGTTTTGCCTCAACTCTCCTTACCAAAGGATTTAAAAATTCAAAAACGAAACGACGGGAAAATTCATATTGGCGTTTTTGGAAACTCCTCCTACAATAAGAACAGACATACTCAAGTAGTTGCCGCTTCTATGGTTGAAAATAGTATAGTACACGTTTTAGCACCAAATGAATTTGAGTACGCTTTACCAAATGAAAGCATTGTGGTACACGAGAGTTTGAGTAGAAACGCGTTTTTAGCCTTACTGGGTAGTATGGACATCAACCTGTATTGCTCTTATTCTGAAAGTTGGGGACAGGTTGTATTGGAAAGCTTAAGCCTTGGAGTGCCCTGTCTTTACTCTAATAACTCTGGATTAAGTGAATTTATCAGTAGCGAGTTCATGGTTTCTGCATATGATAACCCTTTTGAAATCTGCCAAAAAATCAAACAAACCCTAAAAAACAAAGACCAGTTGTTGTCCGGCACTAATATTCCTCATAAATTGAACAACAATCAAGTCGCTGATTTTTTGTTTATTTGATGTACATTGAAAAAATTAATAGCTCAAACGATTTCACATCAAGAAGAGTGGTTAACCTTTATTTAACTCATCAATTTTTCTCAGCGCTTCCTTACTGACTCCAAAAAGCTTCTTGATTAATCGGTACGGTGCTAAAATTAAGCTTCCTATTTTTTTATCTACGGAAGATATCAATCTATTTTTTTCATAAAATAAATCCTCATAATTATTCAAAATGAAATTACAGTGTTTTTTAGCTAAATAGGCTTTTATTTCTACTAAATTTTTATTTGCTTCTATATTTGTTCTTGAATCATCAACTACTCTATACTTAAATGTTACACTGTTAATTTTCACAAACGGTACACCTTTCGAGCAAAGAGAGATTATCATATCCCAATCCTCTAACCCAAGCCTATTTAAATGAGTATCAAATTTTCCTATGCTATAGAATGTTTCCTTTTCAATTAAAATGCAGTTGTCAATTTGACTAGAGAAAATAATTTTTCTTTTATCATCAAACCCTTGATTTTTCACCCCCATTTTATCTCCAAAAAATTCAAAATCTCCAAAGGCCCATTTTGCATTTTCGTTTGACAACAACAATTCCATACCACTTTTAACATAATGTGGTAATAACTCATTATCAGAATCCAGGAAAAGTATATAGTCACCATTTGCCTCCCCCACACCATTGTTTTTTGCTGAACAAGGCCCTTGATTTTCTTGAAAAACAATTCTTACATTATCGTACTTAGTCACTATTTTTTTCAGAACACTAGAATGCTCCTCGTTTGAGCCATCATTAACAACAATAACTTCAATATTATTATATGTTTGATTAAGGGCTGATTCAATACTATTTTGAATATACCGGCCATGATTAAAAAACGGTATGACAATGGACACTAAGCTAGGCATTAACAATAATATTAAAATAGTTTTTCTGTAAAACTGAAATTGAGTATTTAGACTTAATTAAATTTAAATTATTTTCAGCCAACTCTTCCTTTTTAACATCAACTAAAATCGCTTCCATTTGATCAGCTAATTCAAAACCTTTTTCAATTGAAAAAATATAGGGATAAGTTTCGTCAAATATTTCTCTATTTGCAGGAATATTGGAAACAATAATTGGTACTTTATTAAGCATTGATTCTAAAACAAAATTGGAACACCCCTCACTCTTAGAGGTTAAAATAGCATAATCAGTTACAGCCAGTAACCCAGAAACATCATTGGTACTATCCAAAAAAACAACATTATTTAGCTTGGCATCGTAAACCAAACTTTTTATGAACCATAAAAGTTTAGCTTGTGGAGAATATCCCGCAAGAACTAGTTTATAACTCTCCGCTTCATTTCTTTGACAAAACTTAGACCAGTTTGAAATTAAATACTCATGGTTTTTTTCTGGGTAAAAATTAGCAATCATTGAAAAGACAATCTCATTTGGTTTCTTTCCAATTCTTTGATTCCAAACTAATGCATTGTTTTTCACGGGATTAGCAATTACTCCATTATTAATTACCATAGGATTTTCATTTAAACCATGACGTTGTGAAATATAATCAGAACACACATAAGAGTTTGACAAATACCTAGGCTTCATAAACTTAGCTATCTTCTCAATAAAATTAAATTCATTCATCTCTATCCCTCTTTGATTCCAAAAACATTTTTTTGCTTGTGTAAATCTCCAAACTGAACCACATACAATATTAGGATAATAAGTAAATGGAAAAAAATAATCAGGTTTAAGCCGCCTAAAGAAAAAAATCAACTTAAATAAAGCAATAAATTTCTTAACACCCCCCATATGTATCCAATTTAAATCAAATGGAATCAAATCACAATTTGCACCTACACTACAAAGCTTTTCTCTAAGCAATCCACTTTTTTCCGAAAATGCTAATACGGTAACCTTAAAGCCTTTATCAATAAAGCCTTTAGTAATATAGAAAGCTTGAGTTTCTGCACCTCCTAAAGAAAAAAATGGAACTACTAATACAATATGTTTATCGGAAACAGACATTAGCTTAATTGTCCAAAAATTGTATAAATCTTTCTTCTCTAAGTATAAAGTTATAAAGAGATTTTTCATCCTCAGACAATTTCTCTTTCCATTTATAATTCATATCATGCCCAGGAAGATGATCTATAAAGAAATCCATCGACTTATCAATTGGTAAATCTATGAAGTCCATGATCCTCTCCACAGTTTTTCTCGTACCACTTACTAAATCTGAATATCTTACTTCTAATACTCTTTCCTGCTCTACTTCTTTTAACTCCTCTATAATCTGATCCACAAAAAACTTCCATTGATATAAAGTAAAAGCTAAAAGCTTATTATCAATGCTTTGATACTCTTCTTGCCAATCTTTCGGCCAAGCAGAAACCCAATTAGACTCTTCTTTTGAAGTATTAAATTCACCTGATTTAATTTTTTTATAATATGAATTCGCTACAGCTCTACCGTCTCTTACCAGATGGATAAACTTTGCTTCTGGAAAGGCTTCCAAAAGTAATTTAACCCTTGGGAAATCAGTATATTTACTTAGAAAGGCATGTCTTCCTGAGTGCTTTAATATCTCTTCAACACCGTTACGAACATCTTGTATAACTTTCGGGGAATTATGCTCTGGCAAAGCATTTACAGGTACATCAGAAAAACCTTTATTCCATTGAAAATACTCAAAATGAGTATTCCAAAATTTCCATGGCTCAACTGAAAAAGGATATTTTCCAGAGCCTTGTCCATGGTTTAAATAGCGCTTTTTTCTCCAAAAAGACCCCGAATATTTATTTAATCGACTAGATAGATTGTATTCTTTAGGATTGTTATTTAATTCATTTGTTATCCAGGCAAACTCTTGATTTGAAGCCAACAACCTTAAAAGGTATGTTGTTCCACTCCTCGGGCATCCTATAATAAATAATGACTTCATATTTTTATCTTTTATGCTTCCTCAAAGAGAATGTTTAGTGAATTTAAAATTAATCAATCCTATTTTGTTCCAACCACTCTTCCAAAAATAAAAGTAACCAAATAGATCCACTATATGAAGTACCTCCACTATTTGAAGTAGAATTAACCATATTAGTAATTGCTTTTGAATTAAAAAACAAATTTATTTTCGCATTAGGATCTAGCAACCTCTCTCTAATATAGCTAGATAGCTTTCCGTTATTTGGATTAAACCAAATATCGAAGGGTAAACTAAAACCAGATTTCGGTCGATAAATAAACTTATCGCTAAATTTTTTCTCAAGTAGTTTCTTTAACAGAAACTTAGGTTCTAAAACTCCATTTTTTTTCTGTAAATTAAAATTAGGAGGTATTTTTCCTGCAAATTCAAAAATATCTTTGTCTACCAGTGGAGTTCTTACTTCCAAACTATTTGCCATACTAGCAATATCAACCTTATTTAAAATGTCATAAGGTAAATAGCTGTGCAAATCTATATATTGTCCTTTATTATAATTATTTAATCTCTTTTTAACCTTTATTTTTTCTTCGATATCTTTCCAATGATTGGAAATATATTCATGATAATCGTCTTTCCAAAGTAAATATCTTCTATCCTCAGCAATGTAGTCAATTGTTGAGAGAAATGACTTTGCAGTTGCCTTAGGGTATAAAGAACTATATCTATCAGGGTTTAATTTGTGTGCAATAGGTAAAAACATACCCTTAAGTTTGGACACACCTAATCTAGTCCTTAGTTTCTTATCCCAAACTTTATATCTATTATAGCCCAAAAAAGCCTCATCTCCACCATCTCCAGAGAGCACCATTTTAACATCTTTTCTAGCCAATTCCGAAACATAAAATGTTGGCATAGCAGAACTATCCCCATATGGTTCTCCATATAATTCAACTATTTTCGGTAGCATTTCAATAACATCCGCCTTTACTATTTTAAAAGTATGATCCAACCCTAAAACTTCACTCGCTTCTTTTGCGTAATCAATTTCATTAAAAGCTGCCTCATCAAACGCAATTGAAAAAGTTTTAACCTGTTCTGAAGCCAATTCGGACATATACGATGCAACAAGTGTCGAATCAATACCTCCAGAAAGAAAGGCTCCAAACCCAACATCTGAGACGAGATGCATCTTAATACTTTCAGTTATTTTCTCATGCGTAAAATCTATCCAATCATTAAAAGTAAGAGAATTATCAGGTTCATATTTCACGTCCCAATATCGCTCTACGTATTTAATCTCTCCCTCAAAAGAAACTTCCATTCTATGGGCTGGAGGTAACTTTTGAACCTCATTATAAATAGATTTAGGAGCTGGAATATAAGATAACCATAGGTAATTATCTAATGCACCTAAATTTAGCGACTTTTTTATTGAAGATAGCTTATTGAATGTTTGTAATTCTGAACTAAAAACAAACTTACCATCTTTATTATAATAGCAAAGAGGTTTAATTCCTATATGATCCCTTGAAAGAAAAACACTCTTTTTTCCAAAATCAAACACAGCAAAAGCAAACATACCGCGGAATCTTTCAACACATTTTTTCCCCCAATGAATAAATGATATTAAAATAACCTCAGAATCCGAGTTAGTGTCGAACTTATAACCTTTACCAATTAATTCCTTTCTAAGGATTTTGTAATTATAGAGCTCCCCATTATAAACCAAACCGTATCTCCCTGACTCGTCGAATATTGGTTGTTGACCATTATGTAAATCAATTATTGCAAGCCTCGTATGAACTAAACCTACATTTTCTTTATTTACAATTCCAAAAGAATCCGGACCTCTATGATTTAATGTTTTCGCCAATTCGGTTAAAAAGTCTCTTGAAACTTTCTCTCCATCACCAGCAATTACCCCTGCAATTCCGCACATATCAAATTATATACTTTTTGAAATTACCTTCCAAGTATCAGAACCTAGTTTATCACTCGTATAATTCTTTCGGGCATATTCTTCATTCCTTTTCCCTAGTTCTATTGCTTTATCTCTATTTAAAATTAAAAATGACATTTTTTCGGCTAAGCTTTCAGGATTATTACTTTCAGCTATAAAATCTCTGTTATTATAATCTAACGCCTCCATATTACCTGCCTCGTCATTCGCAACAATAGGTAATCCATAATGCATTGCTTCTATCACAGCATTTGGCATACCCTCAACAACTGATGACATAACGTATAAATCAACATTTCTCAACAGATCAGGCACATTCTTGATGGGCCCCAAAAACTTAACATTTCTATAAACTCCTAATTCTATAGTCTCTGCAATTAACTTTTCAATATCTGTTCCTAACTTACCAGCTAAAATAAGAACAGGATTTATTCCTTTTGAAGATAGTTTAGATTTCAAAGGTTTAATAGATCTTATAAGTGAAAGATGGTCTTTTCTATCCTCTATATGGCCTACCATGGTGATAAGAAAATCATTTTCATTCGCTCCTACTAAAGCCCTGTAATCAACCTTACTATTCTCAATTATTTCCATGCTAAATCCATTTTTAATAAAATGAAATTTATCAGAGGGCAAAGCGAACTTATCTCTCATGTATTTAATTCCATGTTGTGAGTTTGATAAGAATAGATCAATATTATTTAATGATCTAATTTCAGATTCATTAAGGTCCTCACAATCAAACGCTGTTTGAATTGACCAAACTAAACTTTTAGCTCCTGTAAGCTTTCCAATATTTGCTATATATAAATTCGCCTCTCTGTTTAAAGCGATAATTACGTCAGGATTAAAATCCTTAAATACCTTAACCGCTTTTGCTTTATGAATTTTTCCCAAGTATCTCCCAACTCTTGGCGGGGCACCAATAACTTTTGTTGGAATACCTAAACCTTCAGCTTGATCACTCAAAACCTTAGTTCCGGCCCTAAAGGCCCAAAACTCTACATTAAGATTAAGAGAATTTTTAAAATAATCGGCTAATAATAGCCCATGTTTTTCGGCGCCACCATGTGTGAAAGAGGTTGTTAAAATAATAACATTTTTTCCTTTCATAATCATTTAATTATCCAATTATTTTCAACTAAAAAGGTTCCTAAATCCTTAGCAGGAAGTTTCCCGCTTGAAAAGAAATTCCCCCCCTCAACTTTCAATTCACCTGCAAAATTGATTTCGTCAAAGACCTTCTGCAAATCACTACAAAATAAATGAAAACTATAAATTCCTGGCTGAAGCGGTAGTTTTTCAATTTCACAAAATACATCTAGAAATTCCTTCCCTTGAACTACTTCAAATTCTTTACCATTTGAAACAGAATTTGATACATGGAAAAGAGACACATCATTTTCATCAACAAATTTCATTGATAAATGAATCCTTTTATAATCTTCCTGTTTATTAACCTTCAGCCGTAAATGAAACCTTAATTTTTGTCCACTAAGAGCAAAATCAATTGAGTTCCCATCAATATCCAATAAATCATATTGATAAAACACAATATTCCCATTTCCTGTTCGAGTTTGAACCTGATATAAATCTTTCGTTTTAAATTCACTTTTAAAAGAATTCAAATACGCTGGAATTATATCAGAAATGGCTCCTGTTTGAGCTACTGTTCCGTTCTTCATCAACAAACCTCTATCACATAGTTCCATAACAGAACTCATATTATGACTGACAAACAATACGGTTCTCCCCTGATTTTTTGAAACGTCATTCATTTTACCGATACAACGCTTCTGAAATTCAGCATCACCAACAGCAAGTACCTCATCAACAATTAAAATCTCAGGTTCAAGATGCGCTGCAACAGCAAACCCTAATCTCACCTTCATACCAGAGGAGTATCTTTTTACTGGTGTATCTAAATATTTTCCTATTCCACTGAAATCAACAATTTCATCCAATTTCAATTTGATTTCAGCTCTTTTCATTCCCAAAATGGCGCCATTAAGAAAAATATTTTCACGCCCCGTTAATTCTGGATGAAATCCGGTACCGACTTCTAATAATGATGCTATCCTTCCATTTACCTTGATTGATCCTTTAGTTGGACCAGTAACTTTTGACAAAACCTTTAACAGTGTTGATTTCCCGGCTCCATTCTTCCCTATAATCCCTAAAATCTCTCCTTTTTTTACTTCAAAATTTATATCCTGAAGAGCCCATACATATTCGGAATTACCAACCATTCTATCGTTGGAATCAATATTATACAAATCAGATATTGACTTTCCTCGAATTTTTCCCCATAAAAGTTTTAAATCATCTTTTAGAGTATCCGCTCCAATAACTCCAAGACGGTATTGTTTGTATAATCCTTCTACTTTTATTGCTATATCATTACTCATATTATACCGTATCCATAAAGTTTTGCTCCGTCTTATTGAACAAAAAGGCGCCAAATAAGAAAAATACTACCGCACATATTCCACTGTACAGTAAATCCTCGTAATTAAATACAAAATCAGGAAAAAACGAAGCTCTGAAACTTCTAATAATTGGTGTCATCGGATTATATTGGATCAATTTAGCAAACGCTCCAAACTTACTTTCAGCTACTTGTAAAGGAAATATTACAGGAGACGCAAACATCAATAACTGTACTCCAAATCCTACAAAATGTTTAAAATCCTTATACTTTGTTGTTAACGAAGATATTATCAAACCTAATCCAAGTCCTAATATTGCCATATTAAGAATAATTATGGGAAAAAATAACAACCCTTTAATACTTGGATAAAAATCCATTCCTTTTCCAAAAATAAAGAACAGATACGCTACAATAAATAATGAAAACTGGATTCCAAACCCTATCATATTAGATATCAAAACAGACACAGGAACTGTTAACCTAGGAAAATAAACCTTACCGAATATATGAGCATTTTCAGTAAAAGTATTCGATGTTTTCACTAAACTTTGAGCAAAATACCACCACATAACATTTCCCGACAAGAAAAATAAAAACGAAGGTATACTCGTACCTTCTTTAACATTAAATACAGCTCCAAAAGTTAAAGCATATATAACTGTTTGAATTATTGGTTGAAGTAAATACCAAAATGGACCTAAAATTGTTTGTTTATAATAAGCTACAAAATCCCTCTTTACAAAAAGTAAAATAAGATCCTTATACTTAAATAACTCTTTTAAATTTAGTGCTCCTAAAGACCTCTTTGGGAAAATAATTTCAGTCCACTTGGATTCCGACATATTAGAACTTTTAGCTCGACTAAACTAAAAAGAAATAAGGAAACTACCTTATATTTTTTAATAACAGGAGGTTTTGAGGGTAATTTTCAACCCAAAAGTAATATTAGTTCAAATCAAATCTGTTTTAAATATCTAACAGCTGAACTTCTATCCTTTCATAAAAATTTTTAAATACCTCTGGTAAGTCCTTAACAGAAGTAAATTCCAATATTAAATTACCTATAGAATGATTTCCCGAATGAAACATAGTAACCTTATCATTAGGATTAATAAATAACCTTTTTTTCACCACATTTACCATTAAAGAGTCCGGTAGGATTACTCCTTTATAAATACCTTCATTATGACTATGAATCATATAAGAGCCTACACCTCTAGTGTTATTAACTTCAGGAAAGCTAGGTTTCCTACCCAAAAAGAACTCAACTACTTCTCCTACAAAGTCAAATCCATTTTTCAATCCAATTATATCAGGTATAAAATTCCCTCCGCTTCTTGGTCCTATTTCATTAATAAAAATCTCTCCGTTTGCTAAAACAAAAACATCAAAATTAAACGGTCCCTGATAATTCAATTTGCATAATATCTCTTCCAGTTTTTCTCCTATTTTTTGATAAATCACTGGTGAGTGTGTCCCTGGAAAAGTTTCTCCATAGGGAACAGGAGATTTTTCAAAATCATGAAAATAACCATCTCCATAATCTATAAAAGCCAATTTATTATCATACATAAATCCATCTCCACAAACCTGAGGTTTAAGCTTTTCCAAAAAGCTTTCGATAATAATTGTTTTCGATATTGAAAAGTTAAACGCTTCCTTTGCTATAGCCTGATCAAAATCACCAGCATTAAAAATATAAACACCTTTTGACCCTGCCGAATCTGTTGGCTTAATAATTAATTTATGTGATTCTGGAAACGACTTTACAATATCAAACAAATTATCAAACTCATTTAAATGTATCTTTTGAAAAAAGATATCCTGAAGCTCTTCTTGTTTTAAGTATTCTCTAAACTTATCTTTATTTACTAAAATTGAATTTGTTTCAATTCCCGAACCAACTAAAAATAATTTTTTAGCTATAAATGCCTGGGTTATACTTGCTAAATCAGAAGCATATCCTACAACACCATCAATATTTTCAGTTCTGCAAATCTCTAAAACCTTCTCCTTATCTGTAATGCTAACATTAAAATACTTATCCGAAAGTTGATGTCCTGGATTAGAAGGAATATTATCAATAGTTATTGTTTCATACCCTTTACTAACTGCATATTGTATTGGCGATAACTGAGTTCCCGAAGCACCTAAAAATGCAATTTTCATATTTCAATATTATATTTTTTGGAAATATTTCGAATACCAATGTTCCAAAGTTTTTCTACTGGTATATCCATAGCACAAAACTCATCAAACTGCTCTCTTAATTGCATTAAACTTACTTCTGGATGATCTGACCCCAGACAAAGTCTCCGGTCAATTTTAGATAGAAGAAAGATAATATTTTGGTAATGAGTTGTATTTCGATACTGAAAAAGCGTAAGAGATAAATCAATTAAAATATTATCATTAAACCTTGCTAATTCAGCATATTTCATAATATCATGAACCCCACCGTGTACAATTACTAATGTAGTTTTTGGAGCTTTTTTCAATGTTCTTATTATAGAAAAATAAGGATCAAAACTTGGGTAATTCTCTATTTTAGAATAATAGAAAGAACACCAATGAACAACAATCCCTAAATCCTGACATTTTATAAAGACTCTTGCTAATATATCTTCTGAATAATCAAAATTTTCAAACCTAGGATGAATTTTTATTCCTTTAAAACCTATTTCGGAAATTCGTTCAATTTCTTTCTCAATGTCTTTAACAGACATATCTAATCTTGCAATTGGAACGAGCCCCTTAATTTTAGTTGATTCTAAATAATACCTTTCATGAGAGTAAGCATTTCCATTTATGCCACATGCTATAGCAAAAGAAACATTACTCTTATCCATTTGATTTTTCAAATCTTCAAAAGTAGCTACGGTATCTCTATCAAGCCAATTTCCTTGTAAAGTAGGATGTGTAAGACTGTCAAATAATGGTATCATTTTATAAGTTTTGCTATTCCAAAGCCAGCTTCGCCATAATTATTTCCGGAATAAAGTAAATAATGATCTCCGTTTAAGCTAAACACAGTTGGATAATTCCTTTCATATGAATCAAATTCTAAATCATCCCCTACAAACATAAGATCATTATCCCTCCTTGTCCAGTTAATACCATCCTTTGAAGTAGCATAACCTAATCTGTATTTATCACCACGGTAACAATACATCATATTATATTCTCCATTCAACTCAAAAACAGTTGGTCTGGCTATTGCGTACTCATTTTCACTTTCAAAATCAATACATACAGCATTATCTCTTTCCCAATTCACGCCATCCTTTGAATGAGCATATTTTATTCGATAATAGTGCCTTGTACCATTTTCTGTTTTTTCCCAATTTCTAAATGCAGTATACCACATCTTAAAATGATCCTGACTTTTTAAAACATAACAGGAACCAATAGATGAATAATCTTCATTATTTCTATCTAAAACAGGAGCGTTTGAATATCTGCAAAACTTTTCCTCTCCTTTTTTTCTTACTCCTAAACCTACAAAATTCTGAAAAGGAGTAAGTACACTTGGAGACCAACCTGTGTAGTACAAACACTCTTTATCCCCATCAAATAAATACGAAGGGTAAGATTGTCCGTTTTCATCAAAAGTTCCTAATGGACCTAAATTAAGGACCTCTTCCTTAGAGATTTCGATAACCTCATGCTTAAAAACATTAAACTTCACACAGCCAATAAGACTCCGATTCATATCATCCCTTCCAGTAACAAAAATATCAATAAGTCCTTCCTTTTCATCCACTACTTTTACAGCTGTACTACTAGCAAATGTTGTCATCCATTTAACTTCCTGAGAAGGAGCTAAAACCAACCCTAATTTTTCCCACGAAAGAACACTCATTTTTTTTCGGAATTCAAATCAACAGCATTAGCTACAGATGTTACATTGAAAAATTTATTCACAGCGAGTAAGCCCATCCATCTACCCTTAAAGTCTAACCAATTAGAATCAGTTCCCGGATCAATATCCTCAACTCCATGTCTTAAAGAAGCTTTAAAGAAAGCTACATCACCAATTTGAGTATAATCTTCTACATAAACTTTTTCGTCATCTTCATATCTGAAATACACTCCACCTTCATTAAACTCATCTCCTTTTTCAGACATGATTAATATTGGCACAACTATTTGGTGTCTATCTACTGGATCTCTGTGTTCATTTAAAAATCCATTTCCTTTAGGATAAAACTGAAAAGCAATTCTTGCAGTAAAATCATCACCTTCCTTTGGATCAAGAAATTCCTCTTCACCAATGTTACTTAATAAATTTTTCACCCTGTATGCTTTCTTAAATTGATCAAAAAGGTTAAAATAATTCTGATTCCAAGGATAAAACACAAACTGATGAAAAGTTCCTTTAACATATGCTCTTGGATCATTATTATTAATCCTATGAAAATCTTTTGCTCCTAATTCTATTTTTTCATAATTAGGAAAAGAAGATCTTCCAACATTCACTAAATAACTCTTTAGTTCAGCAATTAAACTTTTATCAATCACGTTTTTTATTACTACTAAATCGTCATCAACTATTTTCTCTTTTAACGACTCTAGCTTTGCCGAATCATTCAAAAGTTCATCAATATCCTTAACAATATGTATCTCCTTCATTTTTTATTTTTTTGTCTATCTAACTGTCTGTCTCTAAACTCTTTTACCGAATAAGGAGCAGAACAATCAAAACCTAACATTCTTTTTATCTCAGGAGAATGATTAGCATATTTTTCTTTTAACAACACATTGTAATCCAATTGTTGTCTTAAAATTGGTCTGGCGAAAATATTGTTAATACCTCTCCTTATTTGATTAGAACTATTATAACCGGCCTTATGAATAATCATAGTATCAAATAATATCACATCTCCAGGAGCAGCAGTTAACTGAGCCGAGTTTTCTTTAAGATATTCCTCACTTGGGTAAAACTCAACATTATGCGTATGTGGAACAAAAATTGTAGAGCCTGTTTCTGGTGTAAAATCATCAATACAATAATAAGCATTAACAGCTAAAGGCCTGGAAATCACTAAATTCTGATACGGTAAATCTCTATGCCATGCAGATTGATGATGCTCAGTTGAAGGCTTATTAATAATTGAGTTTTGTTGATGAAGTATGTAATAATCTCCTAGTTGACTTTTAACATAGTCAACTATTTGAGGCTTCATAATCATATCCAGAAATACTTCGTCATATTGTAAAGGAGCTCTCAACTGATTTCCTTCTTTAATCGACTTTAATTCATCCTGACTAAACTCTGATTCCTGTACTGTTAAATAATAATCTAATTTTTCACGTATAGTTTTAATCTCTTGATCATTTAAAACCCCCTTTAAAAGGTAAAAACCATTTAACTTAAGACTTTCCTTAATAATATCAGAGTCAGAGTTTTGTTTATCAAATCCGTACGAAGCCATAATCTTTTAATTTAAAATTTCATTAATATGATAAAGAGGTCTGTTTTTTACTTGAGTGAAAATTTTACCAATATACAAACCTGTTATTCCAAGCATAAATAAAATTATACCTGCAAGAAATATCATAATCGAAATGATTGAAGTATATCCTGGTATAGACCCATTTATAAAAAACTTTAACAAAACATATGATCCGAAAATTATACTTATTAAAAACAATATTAATCCCAGATATATGGATTGGTATAAAATCTTTGCTGAGTGAGCCGTCAACCCATCAACCGCATGCGTAATTAACTTTTTTAACTTGTAGGAACTTTTCCCTTCGTACCGCACTAAATGCTCTATTTCTACTATAGAATAATTAAAACCTATTAATCTTAGATTCAATAAAAAATGGGAATTCTCTTCTCTTATTTGACAAAGAGAATTTACAACCTTCCGCTTCATTAACACAAAATTGCTTAACTCTCCGCCAAAAGAATCGTGTTTAACATCTGACAACAGATTATAGAAATAATAAAAAATACCAGCTGTTAGATTTTTCAAAAATGAATGCTTCCTTTTTGAATGGATTCCATAAACAATATCATTACTCTTCATTGCATCAACAAAAAGTTTGAAATCCTTAGGGTGATGCTGAAGATCACAATCCATTACAAAAACATATTTCCCTTTAGATAAATCTAAACCGCAAGATATAGCTTTATGCTGTCCAAAATTTTTACTCAAGCGAACACCTCTTACTCTTGTGTTTTCTTGACATACCTTTTGTATTTCTTTCCAAGAATCATCGGGAGAGTTATCTTCCACTAAAATGATTTCATAACTATCAGAAATACGCGATATATATTTTTCAATCTGTGTAACAAGCTCACCAACTATTTTTTCAGCGCCGTACACTGGACTTATAATAGAATATTCTACCTCCTCTTGAATTTCTTGCTCTTTCATGCTCGATTGTAAGAATTCAGCCCCCGCTAAATAGGCACTAAATAAGTTTAACTCGAAGAGTGTAAATATAGTTTTTTTTAAAAAAAACTTAATTGTAGATTCTAAAAGTTTTTATTCTTTGTTTTAAGTATCATACTAATAGATGTTATCATAAATTGGAAGCCCAAAATAACAAAGAGAACAGGAATGTGCTAAGAGCTACTTTTTTGAGTTCTGGATCAAAATCTTTAGGATGCTCTATTTTTTTCACTCTGAATAAATGCATTACAAGAGGAATAAATGCTATTACAAAAGTTAAGTTTATAATTTTAAATGGACTTTGAACAACATACGACACTGAACTTAGCATTCCTATCCATATAATAATTTGATGGTACAACTTAGCTTTTATAAGTCCAATTTTCACCACTACGGTATTTTTACCTGAAGCCGAATCATTCTCCCAATCACGCATGTTATTCAAATTCAAAACAGCACTGGAAAATAATCCTACAGTTATTGCTGGCAAGAATACATTTAATCTTAATTGGTGTGCATACAACAAATAAGTACCTACCACTCCTACTATTCCAAAAAACACAAACACAAACAAATCACCTAATCCTTTATAACCATAAGCTCCCTTTCCTGCTGTATATTTAATTGCAGCAAAAATTGACAAAATCCCTAAACCTATGAATAAAAAAACTTGCGGTAATGAACTTGTGTCAAAAGCAGAAAAAACCAAGAAAAGACCGCTTATTAGACTCAAAATAACAAAAAAAACTATTGCCTTTTTCATTTGATTTTTTGTAATTGCTCCTGATTGAATTGCTCTAGTAGGGCCTACTCTATTTTCATTATCAGTCCCCTTTTGCGCATCTCCGTAATCATTAGCCAAATTAGACAGGATTTGTAAAAACAATGTTGTGATGATCGCTAAAATAAAAATCTGTAAATCGAAAGCACCTCTTTTATCTGCCAATGCACTACCGGTTATAATACATGAAAAAGCAAGAGGAAGTGTTCTTAACCTGAAAGCCGACAACCATTTTTTAATCATACTTTTTTGATCTCATTAAATTAACCTTAGCTTTTTGAAATAGCTTTTCAACACCTCAGGATTTAATTCATTGTCTGTAAAAACCTCTATTAAAACAGAACTCTTTTTAGAGAATACAAAATCATCATCCAGACATTTTAATAAGGCCGAACCTGAGTTAACTGATAGATATTCTAAACTAAAAGTTTTAGCTATAAATTCCGCATTTAGATTGTGTTGTACCTCAAAGAATTTTTCTAATTCATTGATTTTAGAGGGGCCATCAATAATTCTGAATATGCTCCCTCCTTTATTGTTGATTAGAATAATTTTCAAATTGTTCGGGAACGGAGAAATCCATAAAGAATTTGAATCATAGAAAAAGGATAAATCACCTGTGATTACGGTAACTATTTCATTAGGATTTGCTTTTGCGGCTCCAACGGCTGTGCTTATTGTACCATCAATTCCACTTGTTCCTCGATTGCTAAAACACTTGAGTCGCTTTAACGATGGTTGATCAAAAAGATTACTGTATCGAACAACAGTTGAGTTGGCTAACTGAACTTGACTTTTTTCCGGTATTGCATTGAAAATAATTTCAAAAGCCTTTAAATCACAAAACTCAATATCAACTAAGAAGTCATTATAAACTTTTTGCAAAACAGCATCTTTTTCAAGCCAATTATCTCTGTAGTTTGAATGCTTACTTCCTTTTAAAAAAGGTAGAATTTTCTCTGGTGATAAAGGGATAATTTTTGTTAGAGCCTGATATGTATCAACTGAATCGTTTGAAGCATTAATATGCCAATGCTCCAGAGGCTTATGCTCTCTTAAAAAACTCTTCACTTTTTTACTAACCACAGGACCTCCTAGAGTAACTAATAAATCTGGTTTATATTTTTCTTCCTCTCCTTCTATTCCAACAATCAAACGATCAATACTTCTGTTAAATTTCTCACCAAACACATTCGATGTAGTTTCGGTAAGGAGGGCAACATTTTCCTGATTTGATAATTGATTCAGGGCTACATTTAATTCTTCATTCGGATGAAGCAATCCTGTTATAACTAATATTTTATCAAAAGAAGACCAATCTTTTTGAAGTTGTTCAATTTCAACCTCAGGTAACTCCAACTTGGTTTTTGTTGTTGAGAAAATTTTTGGAGCTTCTTCTCCAGAATAATCTTTAACCTCATACAATGGCTCACTGAAAGGAAGATTGATATGAACTGGGCCTGCTTCGGGAAATTGAGTTAATTCAATTGCCTCATTGGCTATTCTTTGCGCATACCATCGATCTGAATCACTTTCCACTTCAACTGGAAAATCGAAAGAACCTTTTATATAATTAGCGTAAATATTAGACTGACGAATTGTTTGTCCATCCATTTGATCCACCCATTCTTTCGGACGGTCGGCGGTTAAAACTAAAAGCGGTATTTTTTGATAATATGCTTCAACAATAGCTGGTGCATAGTTCAATGCCGCTGATCCTGATGTACAACAAATTGCAACAGGTTCTTTAAGTTGCTGAGCCATTCCCATTGCAAAAAAAGCGGCGCAGCGCTCATCTATAACTGTGTGACATTCGAAATTCGGATGTCTGTTAAAGGATATTGTTAATGGAGCATTTCGGGAACCTGGAGAAATCACAACATGCCTAATGCCTTTTTGAGCACAAATCTCTACTAAATCTCTTACCGCTACTTTACTTGATAACTCCACTGCAAATTCTAATGATATAAAGTTGCGCAAAAAATCACAAATAACTTAATAAGGAAAGCGCTTTACGTTCGCATTCTTCCCATTCTTTATCTAAAACTGAGTCTTTTGTAATACCTCCACCTACAAATAAACATATTTGATTTTCAGAAATCGATGCGCAACGCAGATTTACAAACAAATGAGTTTTACCTCCTACGCTATAAGGGCCTCCTATTCCGCAATAGAACTCACGACTATGATTTTCGGCAATTTTTATGGTTGAAACTGCTTGTATTTTTGGACTTCCAGATATTGCAGGAGTTGGATGCAGAGCTTCTGCTATCTCTAAAACAGATTTATTACTGCTGAAATTTATTTTATTTCTTAAATGATAAACCATACCTGCTTTTGCGGTTTCTAAATCAGAAATCACTGGATCGATCCCCAGCTTAAACAATTCTCCTACAATTGTATTTGTTACAATTCTTTGCTCTTCATATTCTTTCGATGTCCAATCTGTAACCAAATCTTTTTTGGTTCCTGCTAGCGACATGGTTTCAAAATCACCATTAAATTCTGTCAATAATGTTTCTGGTGTGGCGCCAATCCATAACTCATTGTCAGGTGTCTCAATTAGAAAAACATGCGACTCTTTATAATTCTCTTCTAAATCCAAGAATATTTGTACCGCATTGACTTTTTTATCGATTACTTTTTTTCGCGATAAAATTGCTTTGTGAATATGCTTCTGTTCTATTTCGTTTTGAAGGATCGTAAATCCAAAATCATAATCATCTTTAGGTGTACTTTCCCAATCAGTTTTTTTAGAGGAAGAAAAATCTAACAAGGCAACTTCATTTCTCGAAATTGTTTTTTGAAGATTGGGTTTAATCGTAAATGTCTTTTCTCTTGAAAAATCAGCAAAAACAAAACCTTCAGATATCCCTGCTTCTTCGAAACCTTCTATAAAATTAATCTCCGATGAATTTGCTAAACGATATAATGCACGCAGATTTTTTCCCATGAGAGCACAAAAATACTACTTACTTAACGAAATGACTGAATAAACTGTGTTAAACGGAGTTAATTAACGACTATAAATCGAAGAATTTTTGTCTCGGCACCAGTAACAACCTTCACGAAATAGGCGCCATCTCTTAATGTGCCAACATTCATCGTTTCATTGATGATATTAGATGCATCAAACTCTCTTATGAAAACTAGTTGCCCACTAGTTGAATATATTTCGATATCAACTTTACTTGACTCTTTTTGCTCAATATATAAAGTCAATGCATCTTGAACAAGATTTCCCAAAATCACTATACTATCTATTGGCAGGTATTGAATTGCTGTATCATTACATGGGAAATAACTTCCTGGGATTTTTTCTTCTCCTGATTGGATTGGATCTAACCAATAATCTAAACGTTGAGTCGAATCTATTCCCTGATCCCAACCGTAATGAACTTTGCCGTAAAAATCTGGATCGTTAGGCTTTGAACAAAATGAAGAACCTACTGACAAAGCTCCTACTACCAATTTTTCTTGATTAAACAGAGGCGATCCTGAACTACCTGCTTCAGTTACACCATGGCCGTTATTGGTTTCAACCCAATTCACTTGCCAAAAAGCATTGGTCGTTAATTGACTTGAATTAGAAGTTGAAAGGAATGAATTATAAGTAGAGATTTTCTTAACATCCCCATTTGGATGATGAATAGAAACGCCGTTTGAAAAATTACCATCTGTTCGGTTCCAACCATTAAAATAAGGACTGTATTCTAGCGGAACATCACTATTTAATTCAAGTAATATGAAGTCTGCACCATCATCAAAAGTTTGTGAAGCTCTTAATTTCATGCCTAAAACAAATTCCGATGAGGCACCATCATCAGAACCACATGTAGAATTCTCATAATTAAAATAAGCAAAGGATTGATTCAGATTATTAGCCGAAACACCATCTAAACAATGATCGGCAGAATAAATAAATGGTCTGCAGTTTCTAGCCGTATTATTCAGTAAAGTCCCTGAACAATATACAGAGCTAGCATTAGTTTTTAATAGCAATCGGACAACACCTTTTTTTTGATCCTGCCATTCATCGCCTTCACTACAATTTACATCAACTTCACAAAAGCCGGATGTTTTTATATCTTCCTCTGATTTAAAAAAATAACCTACCTCACTTATCATCATCTTGGAATCCTTCACATCCCCTTCTACCTCTAATTCAATCTGATGACCTTCAACCGGAGGAATTGCAAAAAAGCGAGAATGTGGATTATCAGAATAATTGAAAGAATAAATAATTCTCCCAATTGAATTTCGAATGCGCAAAACTGAGCCCCTAGACAAATGGAAATCACTAAAATATAAATTCAAAGCCTCCGAAGAAGGGACTTCCAAAATTAGGCGACCGCGACTATCAAGTTGATTTAAAACATCAATCGTGGTATCAATTAATAGAGCAGCTGTGTTTGAACTTGAGCTATTAATTTCTTCCTGACTTGGAGCCGTCAAAACAATCTGAGCTTTTAATCCAGAAGCAACAAAAAGTAATAATGACAGAATAAAATTTCGCATTACTTAACTAACGAAGTTTATGATATTGGGTTGTTTAAATTACATCAAATAAACCCATATCTGCTTTATTTTTCTATAATTTAACAAGGTTGAGTAACTTTGCGCTATGGAAAAAAGAATCCTTTTAGTTGAAGATGAGGAACATCTTATAGATGCTATCAAGTTAAATCTTGAATTAGAAGGATACACTGTAAAAGTGGCTGATGACGGTAAAAAAGCCATTGAAATGTGGGAAAGCCAGCGTTTCGATTTGATTTTACTCGATGTTATGCTCCCAAATGTAGATGGTTTAACCGTTTGCGAAACTATTAGAATAAAAGACAGTGAAATCCCTATTTTAATACTATCTGCCAAAGGCAGCAGTACCGATCGAATTCACGGTTTAAAAGCTGGTGCAGATGATTATTTACTCAAGCCTTTTAATTTGGAAGAGCTTTTATTGAGGATTCAAATCTTAATTAAAAAAGGAGAAAAGCTAAAAAAAGTAAGACCCGAAATTTCTAATCAGTTTCTATTTGGAGAAAACACAATTGACTTCTCAACTTATAAATTCATCGGAGTTAAAAATCAAGAAGGGCAGCTCACCGCAAGAGAAATTCAGTTACTTAAATTATTAATCGAACGTAAGAACGAAGTGGTTTCCCGAGACACTATTCTGGAATTAATTTGGGGAGTTGACGTTTACCCAAGCACCAGAACAATTGATAATTACTTATTAAACTTTAGAAAATATTTTGAACACGATCCAAAATCTCCAGAATATTTTCATTCTGTTAGAGGAATTGGATACAAGTTTGTTTTTCAAAAATGAAATTACTCCAAGTAAATAATAGTAAGTTAACTCATAATCTCGGAAAATCATTCCCAGAAATACTTGATAATTTTTTATCAAGCATTGGAATCACAGGTCAATTTTCACATCTAATTTCAATAACCATAATCACAATTAGCTTAATTGCCCTAAGCATCATAGCCGATTTTATTGCTCGAAAAATAATACTTGTAATTATTGAAAGAATCATCCGAAAAACAAAAAACACTTGGGATGATGTATTACTTGAAAAAAGGGTTTTTAAACACGTTGCTCACATATTACCAGCAGTATTAATTGGGGTATTAGCACCTATTTTTTACAAAGGTCATCCTGGCTGGATAATGGCGGCGGAAAAAGCATCGGACATTTATTTGACATTTGCTTTCATGCTCACTATTGTTGCATTTTTTAGAGCATTTCAATTTTACTTAGAATCCAGACCTTTCTTGAAAGACAAACCTTTGGAAAGCTATATGCAGCTCATAAGGTTAATTGTTTACATACTTGGTTCTATTTACATCACCTCTATTCTGGTTGAAAAATCCCCTATGGGTATTTTTTCCGCATTGGGTGCAATGTCGGTAATATTGATGTTGGTCTTTAAAGACACCATCCTTGGTTTTGTAGGAAGTATTCAAATTGCGGCTAATAACATGCTTAAAATTGGCGATTGGGTTGAATTCCCAAAATATGGTGCCGACGGAAATGTGATTGAGATTAAACTTCAAACGGTAAAAATTCAAAACTGGGATAAAACAATTACCACAATTCCAACTTACTCCTTTGTTTCCGAAGCTTTTAAAAACTGGCGGGGAATGGAAGAAAGTGGCGGAAGAAGAATCAAGCGCGCAATCAAAATAGACATGAATTCTGTAAAATTCTGTGATGAAGCACTTTTGACTAAATTGGAAGAAATTGACTTGTTAAAAGATTACTTCGCCAAAAAAAAAGCTGATCTTGAAAAATTCAATTCTGGAAAAAATCAAAAGCACCTAGCTAATATCAGAAAACTAACAAACCTTGGAAGTTTTAGAGCTTATCTTGAAAAGTATTTGCAAAACCACCCATTGATTACTAAAAACATGACTTTTTTGGTAAGACAACTTGAACCAAACGAAACTGGAATACCAATCGAAATTTATGTTTTCAGTTCTGAACAAAGATGGGCTTATTACGAAGCAATTCAAGCAGACATATTTGACCATGTTATTGCTATACTGCCAGAATTTGAACTTAAAGTTTTTCAAACACCTTCAGGGGGAGATTTAAGAAGTTTGAGAAGTTAGCCGTTATTTCAACTTGAAAAGACCATATTTTAGGATACAGTATATTGCTCTAAATCCATCCTTTGCTCCAATTTTTTTCCCTTCATCGTAAGTTCTTCCATAATAGGAAATCCCAACTTCATAAATTGAAATTTTAGGAATTCTACTAATTTTAGCGGTAACCTCAGGCTCAAATCCAAATCTGTTCTCCTTAAGATCTAAACTTTTAATATGCTTAGCCTTAAACATTTTGTAACACGTCTCCATATCTGTTAGATTTAAGTTTGTAAACATGTTAGACAAAAATGTTAGAAATTTATTACCCAAAGTATGCCAAAAAAACAATATCCTATGCGGGTTAGACCCCATAAATCGAGAACCGTAAACCACATCAGCGAAGCCTTCAACCATTGGCTTTAGCAAATCATTGTACTCTCGTGGATCATACTCTAAGTCTGCATCTTGAATTAATACAACATCTCCTGTAGCTTCTTTTATTCCTCGATGCAATGCAGCACCTTTACCCATATTTTTAGGTTGAATAAAGTACTTAATATTTAAATCTTGATTGAGATCTATATAACGATTAACTGCTCCTTCGGTATCATCTTTACTGCAATCATTTACTATCAAAATTTCCTTTTCAATACCATTCAATAAATCAACATCTTTTACTTTATCAAGTATTAAATGGATTGTTTCCGCTTCATTATAAGCTGGTATGACTATAGAAAGAACCTTAATTTCAGACATAAAGACTTTTAGTTTAAGTGCAAATCTATGTAAAATCTTGATTAAAACTAGAAAGCAGGAACAATATCGAACGTAATACCGAATTGTTGAACTTCTGGGGATGATGAATTGGTTAATCGCCAAATGAAATCTAATCGGATTAACTTGAAAATATTTTCGATTCCAAAACCTGTTTCAAGGTATGGTTCACTTAAAGCCGATAAACCTTCTGGTAGCTCAATTAAATTTTCATGTCCGTCGTTTAATGTTCCGTAAACACTATTGGCGAACACAAATGATCTTAAGTGCATTCTTTTTAAAAGCGGGACTCTATTTAATAACAATCCATTGAAATTATACTTCGCCATTAAGCTTACTTGCTGATCAGATACAAACTCAAAAGGATTCATTAAATTGAACGCTTCACTATCAAAATAATAGGAGTCATTCCCTTGGTGATTTAATAATAAAGGATATGGTAAATCGCCCCAAATTTTACCAGCAAACATTCTTACATCAAGGAATCCAAAGAATCCAAAATAATATCGATCTGCCATTTGAAGTTCGAGTTTATGAAACTCAAATCCTTCATTTTGGATTTTTAATCCATAAGTATAGCCATAATCAAAACGCGGCTTTGTTGTTAGTAAACTTAATCTTCTGAATCCATATCGGACAAACTTTTCATTCAATGCAAACCGACCTCCAACTTTAACTGTATGAACATTTAATTCATTTACATCTTCTCCAAGGGGTGTTTTGTAAGTTAAGGAGCCTATTGGTATTAACTTTTCTGTTTTTAATTCTAAGGAGTTATTTATTCCAATATACCATTCGTGCGACCATGTAAATCGGGAGCGGATTGTATGAGTATATTTTGGATCAACTCTTCTGGTTAATGAGGCTAGTATATTGTCTTCTTGAAAGGCGTTATCACTAGCGCTTAAAATTTTGTAATCGTTCAAATGCTCAAATTCAAAATATCGCCATTTTTTGAACCCATAAAACTTGGTAACAACCCCGCTGTACTTCGTTACTTCATCATCAAAACCATGAGCCGCATATCCTCTCAACCTCCAATTTTCAAACAAAGATTGAGTTGTTTGAAAACCTAATCGCAACCTCTGTCCTTCTAAACTATTAAAACTGTACGTAGTGTAATATGGTCCGTATTCCCAGTATTTAAAAGGATAATAACCTGTATAAACCATTTGAGATAGGTTTTGAATAACCTTTAAATACCTTGTATTCATTGCGCTATCTACTTTTGTGTAGGTATTCTTTTCGGCAGTATCAAGCTCAACAGGACGATACCTTTTAAGCAGTTGATCACCATATTTGTAAGCAGAGTCCGTAACAAATGTTTTCTGTGCTGTGCTGAAAAAATCATCCCCCCTTTCTTTGTTAAATTCATAATTCAGCCAATCAGTATTCTTCTGGATGTAAAAACCGTAAACTTTTTTCATCGGGTTTACATCAATCACTAGCTTCTCATGGCTTAAAACCCAAGAAGAATCTAGCAAAGTATATTTTTGTTCGATAACAAACTCTTCAACATAGTTAATATTACACCTCTTGGGGATTTTGTATTGAATCGAACTAACTCCATGGGATACATTATCTGTAATTAAGTAGCCTTCAAAAGCCAAGTCTTGTTCTCGTCTGGGTTTAAAATCTAGACGATAGAATGTAGTATCACCTTTAATAATAGAATCGGTGATATAATATTTATATGATAACCAACTTGTTTTTGCCAAGGGAGAAATAAATTGCATTTGAAAGATTCTGATATAGTTGGCGTATATATTAAAATCTGTATAAACATTCCCTGTATATTGAGCCAAGGATGGAACGCTAATTCCCGCATTTTTGGACGCGAGTATAACTTCCTTTTCTTTATTCGGGTTCTTGAAATAATAATTTGAAAATCCTTCACTCAAAAAAATTGGTGCAAACGGCTTCTTCAAACCAGTGGTATCAGGATTATCAAAAACGAAAGAAATGGGCTTAAACAGCAATAAATCTTTTGTGTTCGAATCGACGTTATTTAAGTCAATTTCTACTTTATTATATATATCACATTCGTAATGTGGTTTTTCTTTCAAATTATTCCTATCACGATTTTCTGCAATTGCTTTATGCAAAAGATAGGCTGGGTCTTCTTTTCTTTTTCGTCGTTTTCGACGCTTTACTTTAATTTGAACATCAGCCAATACTTGAGCTGAGGCAGATAAATAGTATTCCTTTTTTGTTTTTGCCTCCTTACTCGGAACTCTTAAATCAGACAATCCTACAGAGGAAATTATAAGCGTATCATTTTCGTAAAATCCAATTTGAAAAACGCCATTAAAATCTGCTATGGCACCAACTTGATTTTTAACCCAAAAAGCATTAGCAAAAGGTATAGACTCTTTAGAATCAGCGTCTATAACTTTCCCTCTAATTTCTTGGGAGTAAGAAAGAAGCGTATTGGTTAATAATATGATTAAAAGTACTAATCTCACAGACTGCCAAAAATAAACAAAAAAGCAATGACTGAGAGTCATTGCTTTTCATTGGGCAATCTATAGGAAGGATGTTTAGTTATGTACAATTTCAATGCTAAGCGAAGCCGTATTTCTTAATTGCTCAATTTTCTCTTTTTTTAATTTCATAGTGTAAGCATCACAAACATGAGCAGCTGTTTTACAACTAGTTAATAAAAAAACAACAGGTACGAAGCTTAGTGTTACAATTCTTTTCATGTGCTTATTTTAAGGTAGTTCATATAATAGGGTGGCAAAATTTCATTTTCCATAAAAAAAAATGAAAAAATTTTATTTCCACTAACAACCATCTGATAAACGATGAAAAAATTTCAAAAACATTATGGAATTATTAACTTAACTTCCCTTAATAAATAGGTCATCTATAGTGTTTGGAAGGAAAAAGAAATACAATAAACTCTTGGACAGAGAGTTGATTGGCTTTTACAAGTCTGAAAAAGACATGGATGCCCTTGGTGAATTATTTAGCAGGTATGCTCATTTAGTAGCTTCGATTGCTCTTGGAATTCTGAAAGATGAACAAAAAGCAAAAGATACTGTTCAGGAAATATTTGAAGTTGTTGTTAAGGATCTACAAAATCATGATGTAAAAAACTTTAACGCATGGATTTATAGTGTAACTAAATTTCACTGTTTTAAAATAAAGAAAGTTGTTAGTTACGGCGATAATAAAGTAGAAATTGAATCAAATGATGACTTTGAAGAAGTTTTAGAACAAGAATTATTGCTACAGAAAAGAATTGACATTCTAAAAAAGTCGCTTGAAAAGATTAAGCCAGACCAGCAAAAATGTGTTGAGCTTTTCTATTTCAAAGGGCAGAGTTATAAAGAAGTTGCTGATGTGACTGGCTACTCGTTAAATGAAGTAAAAAGTCATATTCAAAATGGTAAAAGAAACTTAAAATTGTTGATTGACAATAATGAAAAATAAAGATCAACATATTCATCTTGGCTTATCTAAAGAGGAGCTTGAATTATTAGTTAATAACTCTGATAATCAAGAACTCTTTGAGCAATACGCTGATAAATTAAATAATTGTGATTTATCTAAATCTGCAATTGAATTAATCAGTAATGATGATTTATCTGCAGTTTCTCGTATTGCAAATGAGATTACTAATAAATATTCAACTTCTAATAACCTAAGTTTAAACAAATACATTTCAATTGGATTAATCTCTGTTATTCTTGTTATTGGATCTATTTTCTTATTCAAGGACAATTCCGAACCAAATATTAAAGTTCAAAAACTTCCAACGCAGGAGACTAAATCAAACTCTGTTACTGAACAAGACAATAAGTTTAAGATTGAAAAACAAAATGAAACTGAATTAATCGAAAACGAACAATCTGCCGATATTACCAGTTCACAAACTGATTCGAAAACGATTATTCACCAATCTGAAAATGATACATCTACATCTGATAAAATTGAAGAGGCGAAATTAGAACCGGATGAGTCATTAACTAAAATCACTACTGATAAAAAAACAGTAACCAAAGAAGCTAAAAAAATTGAATTTGTAGCTACTAGAGAGTCCCGAAAAGTTAGAGCAATTAAAGCTTTTAGCTCAGTTGATCCTAAATATAAAAATGAAACTTACGATTTATCTAGTTTAGTTGCTTACGATGGAGGAAACCAGTTATTAGAAAAAGAGTTATTTTCAAAATTAAAAGACAAAGTAAAAGACTCTGACATACCACAAAGAAACTCTTCTGTTGTGTTCAAATTCACTGTAACTCCAAAAGGAAAAGTAAAAGAAGTAAATGTTCAATCAATCACAACACCAGAACTAGAACAAATCATTACCGATGTCACTATGAATCTTACTTCATGGAACAAAGGATCAAAGCGTATTCCTGTAGACTATACTGTATACTTAACATTTAAGTAACTTCTCTTAACAATTTCTGAAAAGGTCAACTACTTAACTTTTGTGGTATTTTATATTGCATATATTTACACCCTAACTTAACTGACCCTAAAATGATTAACGTACTTATTGCAGATAGGAACGTAAAAGACTTATTCTATTTAGAGAATGTGCTTTACGAATTGAGTGAAGGTGAAATTCAAATTGAAACATGTAAAGATGAAGATCCTCTTCAAACAAAACTTAACGAAAATTTAGATGTTTTGCTTTTGCGTTTCAACTTTTTTGAAAACGATTCATACAGTATGAATGCTTTTATCAAAGAGATTTTAAAAAAACATCCCCAGTTGCATATAATTGTAAGTGACAATCAGTTTAACTCAACAAAATATTTCAATTTATATGCAAGTGGAGTTTTTGCTTGCATCAATCTAAATAAGATTGATTTTAAAAAAGACTTAGCTGACGCAATCAAAGAAATTAAAAAGAAAAGCATCTTCTCAAAATGCGAAAGTTCCTTAGTCAGGAATTAAATTCCTAGCATCTTAGCTATATTTGACAATTATAGCTAAAACATATGTGTGGAATAGTAGGAATATTTGCAAAAGACGAAACAGGAAAAGCCAATTTTTCCAATTTAAATTCCGCCGTAGATTCACTTAATTTCAGAGGCCCAGATGCTAAAGGAATATTTAGTGACGACGCAATTGGCTTAGGTCATGCAAGATTAAGTATTATAGACACCAGTGAAGCAGCCACACAACCATTCACTTCAGCTGATGGTCGTTATACACTTGTTTTCAACGGTGAAATTTATAACTTCAAGGAACTCAGAAATAAGCTTAAAAATAAAGGATATTCATTTTCAACAAGCTCAGACACCGAAGTTTTACTCTATCAATTAATCGAATTTGGAGAAGCAGGAATAAATGAATTAAATGGCTTTTTCGGATTTGCATTTTATGATAAAGCCGAAAAATCAGTGATAGTTGCTAGAGATCGATTTGGTATTAAACCACTTCATATTTATGAGGATCAGCATCAATTAATTTTTGGTTCGGAAATGAAATCAATTTTCGCATTTGAAATTACAAAAGAAATTGATTTAGCATCAACACAACTTTATTTCAAATTCAATTACATTCCACAACCATATTCAATTTTAAAAAACTGCAAAAAATTATCACCGGGTGAATTATTAATTTGGAAAAACGGCAAAGCAACTTACAAAAAGTATTATAATTTGCCTTTCAGTCCGAATAAATATAAATTCAACGACTATAAAAAAGCTCAAAATCAACTTCGAGATTTATTAGAAGAAAGTATAAGTAAAAGAATGGTTGCCGATGTTCCGATCGGATCATTTTTAAGTGGAGGAATAGACTCTTCGGTCATTGTGGCATTGGCTTCAAAACACACCAATAACTTAAATACATTTTCGATTGGTTACAAAGATGAACCTTTATTCGATGAGACTCATTTCGCTAAACTATTAGCTGATAAATACAAAACAAACCACACTGTATTTGAATTAACAAATGACGATCTTTTTGATCAATTAGGAAAAGTTTTAGACTATACCGATGAGCCCTTCGCTGACAGCTCAGGATTAGCTGTTAACATCCTTAGTATGCACACCAAAAACAAAGCTACAGTAGCATTATCTGGTGATGGCGCTGACGAAATTTTCAGCGGATACAATAAACATATGGCTGAATATACAGCCAGAGGAAATGGGATAAAAAATAAGTTAGTTGCTGCTGGTGAACCAATTTGGAAAACACTACCGAAATCTAGAAATTCTAAATTCGGGAACCTCAATCGTCAGTTACTTAGATTTGCTGAAGGCATTAAGCTAGGTAATAAAGAAAGATACTGGAATTGGGCTGGAATATTAAAAGACAATCAAGCTAGTCAACTATTGCAAAAGGCAGATTTAGAAGTTTTTTCCGAAAGAAAACAACATGTTCTCTTGAATGAATTGGAATCATCTGATTTCAATGGTGTTCTGTACCAAGATGTTCATCAGGTTCTTGTTGGAGATATGCTTACAAAGGTAGACCTAAATAGTATGAACAATAGTTTAGAGGTAAGAGTTCCTTTCCTTGATCATAACGTTGTTGAATTTGCATTTCAAATCCCTTCTGAATTCAAAATACAATCAGGCATAAAAAAGAAAATTTTACAAGAAACTTTCAAACCTGATCTACCAGAAGAATTGTTCAAACGGCCAAAACATGGGTTTGAAGTCCCCCTATTAAAATGGTTCCGAGGAGATTTAAACTCAACTATTCAAAGCGATTATTTAAATAAAGATTTAATTGAGGAACAAGGAATATTTAAATGGACCGAAATAGAAACCATCCTCAAAAAAGTAAACTCAAAAAACCCTGAAGATTCCGCTGCAACAATTTGGGCTTTGATTGTTTTTCAACATTGGTGGAAAAAATGGCTTATGTAGTTCACCAAAGTATGATAAATATAAGGCTTTATCTCCATTATTTTACTTATTTTTGAGCCTGATTGATGCTAGAATGCCAAAGGTTTTAAGGATAATTAATAGGTTTAATTTGGGTGGTCCGACGTACAATGCGGCCTATTTAACGAAATATCTTCCTGAAGAATATGAAACTCTATTAATTGGAGGTGACAAAGAAGAAAGTGAAGATTCTTCTCAGCATATCTTGGATGATTTAGGAATTGACCCTGTAATTATTCCTGAAATGAGAAGAGCAATTCGTTTCGGAAACGATTATGCAGCCTACAAGAAAATCAAACAAATCATTGAAGAGTTTAAACCTGATATTGTACACACACATGCCTCTAAAGCAGGGACATTAGGTAGAATGGCTGCTTTTTCATGTAATGTCCCTGCAGTTGTGCACACCTTTCATGGCCATGTTTTCCATAGTTACTTTAGTAAAGCAAAAACGACGATTTTTAAACGTATTGAAAAGAAACTGGCTGAGAAAAGTTCTGCTATTGTAGCCATCTCCGACATTCAAAAACAAGAATTGGGTGAAATTCATAAAATAGCTCCACTTGATAAAATTGAAGTAATTCCTCTTGGATTTGATCTTCAGAGATTCCAAGTAGATTTAGATAAAAAAAGAGCTGTTTTCAGAACTGAATACCAAATTGAGGATAACGAAATTGCGATTGGAATCATAGGTAGATTAGTACCAATAAAAAATCATCGCCTTTTTCTTCAAGGTTTAAAATACGTTCTTGAAAACACCAATAAAAAAGTTAGGGCTTTTGTGGTTGGTGACGGTGAATCAAGAGATGAAATACTTGCTTTTGCAAAGGAATTAAATATTGAATTCTCGCAAAGTAATATTGAATTCAAAAAAGCTCCATTAACATTCACTTCTTGGATTAAAAATATAGATGTAGTAAACGCAGGAATGGATATCATTGCACTTTCAAGCTTAAATGAAGGAACTCCTGTTAGTTTAATCGAAGCTCAGGCTGCGAATAACCCAATAATATCTACAAATGTAGGAGGAATTGAAAATGTTGTTCTACAAAACAAAACAGGACTACTAAGCGAAATAGAAGACGTTGAAAATTTCGGAAAAAACCTCTTAGAGCTTGTGGAGAATGATGAAAAAAGACTTTCTATGCAAAAAGAAGGTTGGAATCACGTAAAAGATCAATTCAGTTATAAAAGACTAGTCAATGATGTTGATGCTTTGTACAAAAAACTATTAAATAAATGAGAAGTATACTCTTAATTATATTCGCTATTGGATTGCTTTCAAGCTGTTCAACACTAGATAAAAGCAGAATGCTTCGCACACCAACTAACTACAAATTCAAAGAATTTGTAGATTCTGTAAACTACAAAGAGGATTATAAAATCGCCATTGATGACGAGATATCAATTCAAATGTACTCTAACGACGGATATAATTTAATTAACATTGGAGGAAACGGAAGGAATGGTAGTTCGGGAGCTGGAAGTTCTAATTCTAATGGAGCGAATAACCGAAGTGGCTTTGGATATAAAGCAAGATCAGATAGCACAATCAAAGTACCTTTAATTGGACGAGTAAATGTAGTTGGTTTAACATTAAACGAAATTGAATCAAAACTGGAATACTTGTTAAAAAACCAAGTGAATTCACCATTTGTTATAGCAAGGATTTTTAATCGCAGAATATATGTATTTCAAGGTGGATATCAAGCTTCTGTCTTCCAATTACAAAATGAAAACACAACATTGTTTGAAGTGCTTGCCCAAGTTGGAGGTGTTTTTCAAGAAGGAAATGCTAGTAGAATTAAAATAATACGAGGAAACTTAGATAATCCTGATATTTATCTTGTTGACCTTTCAACAATTGATGGTATGAAAGACGCTAATCTTAATATGCAAGCTGGGGACATTATTTACATTGATCCTTTCATCAATTATCCAGCAAGAATCTCAAGCGATATAGGTTCTATATTAGGATTTTTCACCTCTATTTTACTGGTTTATACCATAACTCAGCAATAATATTATGGAAAAAGAAAAACTATCCATATTAAACGACGAATTTGATTTAGGTTTAGCCATCTTAATAATTAGAAGAAACCTTCCAATTATTTTTCTACTTGTATTCTTAGGTGGAGCAATAGCCTTTTTTGTAAATAGATATACCATTCCCCAATACTCTTCATCTACCATTGTTAAGATTTCTGAAAAGAACGAAGTTAACCAAATGATGAATTTCGAAAACATCTATGAAACTAATTTAATTGGCGAATTACGAAGATTAAATTCCAAGAAGATGCTGAGTGAGGCACTATCAAGTTTAAATCTTCAAACGGATTATTTTTCAAAAGGAAAGTTTTTAAATACCGAAAACTATGATTCTAATCCATTTGACATCTCATTCCAAATAAAAAATAGAAGTAGTTTAAACTCTGACTATGAGTTGTATTTCACACAAGGCATAGGTGTCATTTCTTGTGATAGAAATGATAATAAGATATCTAAATTGATTCCACTAAACAAATGGGTTTCATTTGAAGACACTGAAATTAAAGTTAAAATTAGTAATCAAGATATCAATAAATTATCCCAATCAGATTCAAAGTTTTTAATAAGAATTGTTGATGAAAGTGAGATGGTTAACAAATACTCTGAAGGACTACAAGTTGCCATTGAGAATTCTGGAGCAAAAACAATCAAAATTAACTATACGGGGAATCACCCAAAGAAATGTGCTGATATAGTTAATAGTTTAGCTTCAACTTTTTTAGTTTCCAATTTGATCAAGAAAAAAGAATCAGCAAATCAAATGATTCAGTTCACAGACGACCAAATTTTAAAGGTCAATAAAAAGCTTGAATATTACCAAAGACTTTTGAAACCATATAAAGAGATGGAAGATGAAAATTCAGATATTGGTCTTGACTTCGGTAAACTGACAAAAGATTTGAAATCAAAGGATCAAATAGAAAAATCTGATTTAGAAAACTATCTTGATCAACTCCATAAATTCTACAACTCAATTAACAACAAGAGATCATATGATGAATTATATTCAGTCTTATTACTTAACTCAGGCAACAAATATATAGCTTCAGTAGGTAACAAGTTGAAAGGTTTACTTTCAAAAAGAAGATCCCTTATCTTTCGCCTAACAGAAGAATCATACGAGGTAAAAGAAATAGATTATGAAATAAAATTAGAAATTGAAGACCTGAAAGAAGTAACAAGGAACTTAATTCAAGACTTACAAGAGGAAATTGCAACAATAGAAGAAAGATTATCTAGTTATCAAATAGCCAAAAAATCGAAAGAACTGAACTTTGATCACAATACAGATTACCTTCACCTCAAAAGGATGTACGATATCAACAGTGAATATTATTCTAAACTCCTCACGAAGAAAGCTGAATATGAAATGGTAAAAGCAGGATTTGTATCAGATAATGAAATTATAGAACCTGGAAAAGCAAATCTTACTCCAATTTCACCTCAAAAGAGAACTAATTATATATTATTCACAGGAATTGGTTTAGCAATTGGACTTTTTATTGTTGTTATAAAATACCTTCTACATAATACAGTCTCTTCAACATCTGATGTTGCCAAGCACACTAATAATATCCCAATACTAGGAATGGTACCATCCTATAAAGATGTCATTCCCGTATCTCAATTAATAGTCGATAAGAATCCTAAATCATTAATGTCTGAGGCTTTTAGATCTATTAGATCCAATTTACAGTTTATTGCACACAACGAAGGCTCAAAGGTTTTGACTGTAACATCAACAATCTCAGGTGAGGGAAAAACTTTTGTAGCAATCAACCTTGGAGGAATAATAGCTTTTTCAGAAAAAAAAGTTATCATTCTGGATTTGGACATGAGAAAGCCCAAAACTCATATTGGATTCAATGTTCAAAACACAGTCGGTATGAGTACTTTGCTTATTGGCAAAACTTCATTAGACGAATGTATTCAAAAAAGTAACCTAGAAAACTTACATTTTATCACTGCTGGGCCAATCCCCCCAAACCCTTCAGAACTAATTATCAGTCAAAAAATGACTGACATTGTAGAAGATTTGAAAAAGATGTATGATGTAATTGTTATTGACACCCCTCCTGTAGGTATAGTAACAGATGCTCTACCTATTATTTCAAAAGTTGACTACCCTATTTACATTGTTCGTGCTCATTTCTCTAAAAAAGTTTTCTTGAAAAACATACAAATGTTACGAGATAAAAAAGGCGTTAAAAACCTTTCTGTCATCCTGAATGGTGCAGGTGGAGGTAAAACATACGGAGGATACGGTAAATACGGTTATGGATACGGGTACGGGTACGGGTACGGGTACGGGTATGGATATGGTTACGGGTATGGATACGGAGGTAACCATGGATACTACGAAGAGAATCCGGAAAAAGAAAAAAAAGGACTAAAAAAACTTTTTAGTAAATAATGAAAATTGAGAAAATACCTTTAAAAGATGCTTTAGTGATTACTCCAAATGTTTTTGGGGATCACAGAGGCTACTTCATGGAGTCTTTTAATCAAAAAGAAATAGCTAATTATATTGGAGAATTTAATTTTGTTCAAGACAATCAATCATTGTCGTCTAAAGGAGTGTTAAGAGGTTTACATTTTCAAAATCCACCATTTGATCAAGGAAAATTAGTACGAGTTATCAAGGGAGCTGTTAATGATGTAATAGTTGATATTAGAAAAGACTCACCTACATATGGTAAAAGTTTTAAAATTAAGCTCACCGAAGAAAATTTTAAAATGCTTTGGGTTCCGCCTGGGTTTGCTCATGGATTCGAAACATTAGAAGATGATACAATTTTTGCCTACAAAGTAACCAATTATTATAACAAAGATTCAGAAGGTTCAATTATTTGGAATGATCCGACTTTAAACATTGAGTGGGAAACTAAAAACCCTAACACTTCGGCTAAAGACAATGAGGGAGATTTATTTGAAAACTTCAAATCCTTGTTTTAAGAATTTGTAAAACTTATTTTTGCACGCATAAAATCAGCACAATGCAATTTTTAATATTTTTTATTGCTGCTACAGCTTTTTCACTTTTAATAAATGGCTTATTCCTAAAGTTCTCAAGGACTATGGGAACAAAAAATAATTCAGGGGAAACTCAAATTAGATGGGGAAGTACTTCAAAACCAGCTTTTGGAGGGATATCATTTTATATCGTCTTTTTACTTTCATTTGCTGTCTATGCGATTGTTTTTGCATCAAAAGACATTCCAACTGAATTTTTTGGAGTTTTAATTGCAAGCTCAATTGGTTTTTTAATTGGTTTGGCCGATGATGCTTATAACACTAAACCATTTTTAAAATTCGCAGGACAATTCGCATGTGCTTTTGTTTTGATTGCTACGAACAACTATATTCAACTATTTGAAAACAACATCATCAATTATATCTTAACTTTTGTTTGGGTAACAGGAATGATGAACTCAATCAATATGTTAGACAATATGGACGGAATTACCACTTCTGTCTCTATTGGAGTTATTTCAACGGTACTTTTTTCTTTGGTATTAACTAACAACTTGAATCATCTTTATTTTTGGGTTTTGCTAGGTACTGTGGCTGCATTGTTTGGTTTTCTGTACTACAATTGGAATCCTTCAAGAATGTACATGGGAGATACAGGAAGTCAGTTTCTTGGTGCACTTTTAGCTGCTGTTGGTATATACTTTTTTTGGAATGGTTATGGGTTTTCAGACAATTCATTTTTCCCTAAAGCAATCACTCCTATCTTAGCATTTTTTCCTTCCATAATTGACACAACAACAGTTACAATTAATAGAATAGCGAGAGGACAAAGTCCGTTTGTTGGAGGACGAGATCATACCACTCACCACCTTTCATATCTTGGATTAAAAGATCGCCACATAGCAATTTTCTTTTTGGGTCTTACTTTCATTTGTGGAGGAATCGGATTGTACTTCAATTACGAAATAAAAACTTGGTCTAACACAACAATAATTGGTATTTTAATGTTCATGTTAATTAGCTTTGGTTTCCTTTTTGGGATTACGAAAAGAAAAAAATTAAATGAACAATAAGAGGGCTTATCAAATACTAGTTTCATTTCTTGCAATAATTGGTTGTTTCCAATTATTTACCTTTTCAAAAAAAATATCAGAGTTGAATTTTGACAACTCTTTTTTTTACGCGGCAAAATCTCATAGCTTACCACAGAATATACATTTCTGTGGTGAAGCGGTACCATTAGACAGTAAGGATATCCAGGAAAGATTTGATAACGAAATCATTAAAACGGCCTATTGGCATTCTTCAGTTTTACTTTATTACAAAAAAATAGGGAAATACTTTCCGATTATCGAACCTATTCTGAGAGAGAATAACATTCCTGATGATTTTAAATATTTAGCGATTGCGGAAAGTGGATTACAAAATGTAGTTTCTCCTGCTGGAGCTAGAGGATTTTGGCAATTTATGGAAAGAACTGGAAAAGAATACGGTTTAGAGATTAATAAAGAAGTTGATGAAAGATACCATCTTGAAAAATCAACTCAAGCTGCTTGCGACTATTTTAATGACGCCTACAAAAAATTTCAATCATGGACGCTCGTTGCAGCTTCTTATAACATGGGAATGTATGGATTAGAAAAAAACCTTGAAAGACAAAAAGCTAAAAGTTATTATGATCTTCTTTTAAATAATGAAACCTCAAGATATTTATTCAGAATAATTGCTTTCAAGGAAATTCTAGAAAACCCTAAAAATTACGGTTTTAACTTATCAGCAAAAGATCGTTACGAACCTATTAAATACAAGACAGTATCAGTTGACTCTTCTATTTCGAATTACACGGACTTTGCACTACAACAAGGTATTAATTATAAAATATTTCGAATTTGTAACCCGTGGTTGAGGGAAAGAAGTTTAAAAAACGCAAACAAGAATAAGTATTTCTTCAAAATCCCTACTGAAGGGTTTTCTATCTACACTGAATATGAATGTGCTGAACCTGATTCTATTTTAGATTCTGTTCAATTATCTATTAATAAAATAATGTGTAATGATTCAACAAACACTAATCAATTAAAAGAAGACTCAGTAAGTCAGACAAAAACTATTATTTCGGATAGTCTACTAAAAGCGTCTCCAATTGAAACAATCGTTAAATAAATGGAATGAATTTTCCGAATCGGAATTCATTGTTATTGAAGGTGCAAAAGAGCACAATCTTAAAAACATATCGCTTAGAATCCCAAGGCATAAACTTGTTGTAATAACGGGGTTAAGTGGTAGTGGTAAATCCAGTTTAGCATTCGACACGATTTATGCCGAAGGGCAACGCCGTTACATGGAATCATTTTCGGCCTACGCTCGTCAATTCATGGGAGACATGAAAAGGCCCGATGTAGAAAAAATAGATGGCCTCAGTCCTGTAATTGCAATTGAACAAAAAACAACATCCAGAAGTCCTAGATCAACAGTTGGGACAATCACAGAAATATATGATTTCCTGCGACTACTTTATGCAAGAGTAGCAGATGCTTACAGTTATGAAACTGGAGAATTAATGGTTAGTTATACCACTGATCAAATCTCCAACTTAATTGTAAAAAATTATAGTGACGAAGGAATAAACATTCTTGCCCCATTAGTTAAAGGAAGAAAAGGGCATTACAGAGAATTATTTGAAAAACTAGGAAAACAGGGGTATTCAAAAGTTCGAATTGACGGAGAAATAATCGATATCACAAAAGGTCTTCAAGCCGATAGATATAAAACGCACGATATTGAAGTTGTAGTTGATCGATTAAAAATAAATTCTGATTCTGCATCCGACCCTAGATTTAAAAGATCTCTTTCAACTGCTCTAAACATTGGTGAAGGTGCAATTATGATTTTAGGGGAACCTAGCGGCAAAATAAAATTTTACAGCCAACATTTAACCTGTCCAACAACTGGAATCTCCTATAAACTTCCTGAACCCAATTTATTTTCATTTAACAGTCCTTATGGAGCTTGTCCTTCATGTAATGGACTAGGTGAAACCTTCTCTTTTGATGAAGAGAAAGTGGTTCCTAATAAAAAGATTTCAATTGCAAAAGGAGCCATATTCCCACTTGGAAAAAAGAAAAAAAATTACATTTTTAACATCATTGATGAGTTAGCTGCATCAATGGGCGAAAATATCAATAAACCATTTACTGAACATTCAGATGATTTTCTAAAAATTTTAATGTTCGGGAATGAAAATAGCATCACAGAATCTGATATTAAATTCGAGGGGATAATTAACTACCTTCAGCAGCTTAATGAATTTAACAATGCTGCTGAAAATAGATGGCTAAGGAGTTACATGACTAGTTCAACATGTACCGAATGTAAAGGAGGAAGATTAAAGAAAGAAGCTAATCATTTTAAAATAGCGGGTAAATCTATTGCTGAAGTTTCAAATCTTGATATATCAGAATTATCAATCTGGCTAAGTGAAATTTCCGATTCGTTTGAACCATCCAAAAAGAAAATCGCTGAAGAAATATTAAAAGAAACAAACAAGAAAGTTTCGTTTTTATTAGATGTAGGCTTGGATTACTTGAATCTTCATAGAACAGCCAAAACACTTTCTGGAGGTGAAAGCCAAAGAATTAGACTCGCTACTCAAATAGGCTCTCAACTAGTTGGTGTTTTATATATTCTAGACGAACCAAGTATTGGATTACATCAAAGAGACAATAAAAGGTTGATCAAAGCACTTAAGAAACTAAGGGATAATGGTAACTCCGTAATAGTTGTAGAGCACGACAAAGAGATTATGGAAGAAGCTGATTATATTATTGACATTGGCCCCAAAGCAGGAAAATACGGTGGGGAAATTATTGATCAAGGAACACTAAAGCAACTTTCAAATAAAAACAGTACCACATATCAATATCTGAAAGGATTAAAGAGTATTGAAGTACCAAAAAGAAGAAAACTAAGTAAAGAATTCGTTGAAATTAAAGGAGCTTCGGGGAACAACTTGAAGGACGTAGATTTTAAAATTCCCATTGGAAATTTTACTTGTATATCAGGTATATCAGGAAGTGGAAAATCAACACTCATAAATGAAACTCTTGTTCCATTACTTTACAATCAAGTATATAAAAGTAAATCCGCTCCCCTACCATTTAAATCCGTGAAAGGATTGGATCTAATTGATAAAGTAATTGAAATAGACCAATCGCCAATTGGACGAACACCAAGATCCAACCCCGCAACCTACACTGGAGTTTTTACGGATATTCGTAATTTATTTGCTCAATTACCACAAGCTAAAATCAATGGCTTTAAGGCAGGGCGTTTCTCTTTTAACATAGCAGGAGGAAGATGTGAACAATGTAAAGGGGCTGGAGTTGAAACTATTGAAATGAATTTTCTTCCTGATGTTTTTGTAAAATGCAAAACATGTAATGGTAATCGATATAACAAAGAGACGTTACAAGTAAAATTCAAGGGCAAAAACATTAACCAAATTCTTGATTTACCAATAAATGAAGCTGTAGAGTTTTTTGAAAGTCAACCGAAAATCAAAAGAAAAATAGAGGCTTTAAATAATGTTGGATTAGGGTATATTCAACTAGGACAAGCATCAACAACTTTATCGGGAGGTGAAGCACAAAGAATAAAGTTGGCTAGTGAACTTTCGAAAAAAGCCACTGGAAAAACCATTTATATATTAGATGAACCAACAACTGGTTTACATTTTGAAGACATTAATATTCTATTAGGTGTTTTACAAAAAATTGTTGATTTAGGGAATTCTGTTGTTGTTATCGAACATAATCTAGATGTGCTTAAAGTTTCCGATTATATTATAGACCTTGGACCTGAGGGCGGGAAAAATGGAGGACAAATTGTAGCTCAAGGAACGCCCGAAAATTTAATCAAGAACAATAAAAGTGTCACTGCTCAGTTTTTGAAAGTGGAGTTGAAGTAACTTTTTAAAAAGAGAACAGTAGAACATTTACTTTGGAATCTCTCCAAATTTCACATTAAACTTAAAGACTATGAGTGATCATGATGATAAAATAATAGAAGCATTTTCAGAAAGAGATTGGAATGAAATAAAAAGCAATGACTCTTGGGCAATATTCAAAGTTATGTCTGAGTTTGTTGAAGCCTTTGAAAAAATGGGACGTATTGGACCATGCGTTTCAATTTTTGGTTCTGCTAGAACCAAAGAAGATGACAAGTATTTTAAGTTAGCTGAAGATATTGCATACAAAGTTACTCAACATGGATATGGAGTAATTACAGGAGGCGGACCTGGTATTATGGAAGCGGCAAACAAAGGGGCTCATCGAGGAGGTGGCAAATCAGTAGGACTAAACATTTCTTTACCTTTTGAAGAATACGCTAACCCTTATATCGATAGAGATAAAAAAATTGATTTTGATTACTTCTTCGTTCGAAAAGTAATGTTTGTCAAATACGCTCAAGGATTTATTGTTCTTCCAGGAGGTTTTGGCACACTAGATGAACTTTTTGAAGCTATTACCTTAATCCAAACTAAAAAAATAGGAAAATTCCCTATTGTACTTGTAGGTAAAGAATTCTGGGGAGGAATGGTTGAATGGATAAAAAACACTTTGCTAGCAGATGGAAAAATCTCACCAAAAGATATGGATCTATTCCACTTAGTTGATACATCTGACGAAGCTGTGAAAATTATAGACGAATTCTATGGTAAATACACATTAAAGCCAAACTTCTAACTATAATTTGTTAATTCTTTCATGCATTAATGTGACTAATTTTGTATAAATTAGTGACTTTCAAATCATAGGGAATGAAATTATTGCAATTAACTTTTCTTTTATGTGCTTTACTAGGGGTTAAAAGTATTCAAGCACAAGAAGATACAGATAGTACTGACACATCGGAAAGTTCGAATAAAGTTCCACTTACTTATAACGTAGGTATGGGACTTTATAGCTTCAGAGGGGATGTTGGCTACATAAAAGATTTAGGGACAACCGAGAACTTTCAAATTGGTTTTAACGCCGGAGCAGAATATAAGATTCACAGTTCATTTGGTCTTGGGGTAAACTTAGGTTTCGGTTCATTGGTTAAAAATGAAAAAAACGGTAATTCTAATAGAAACTTCAAATCAACATTACTATCAGGAGGTTTAAATGCAACTTTTCACTTTGCCAATGGTTTTATTTTAGCGGAAGATTATCCAATAGATCCAATCATTGGAATTGGTATTGATTTAATAAACTTTACTCCAAAAACAGATCTTTACGACGCTAGCGGAAATTTATATTACTACTGGCTGGATGGCTCAGTGAGAGATGTAGATCAAGATTCGCCTTCTACTTCAACTGTTTTAACAAGAGATTACGATTACGAAACCGACTTAAAAGTTGATGGAGAATCTAATACAGCCCTAGCATTCCCTGTTGTTTTAGGTTTTAACTTTTATATTACACCATACTTGAAAGCTCAACTAAAGCAGTCTTTATGTTTGACAAATACTGACTTCCTTGACGGACATGTGGCGGGGCAAGCTAATGACATTTATGGATACACTTCATGCAGTTTTATATTTAATCCTGCTGGTTTAACAGCTAAAGACAAAAAGTCTAAAGAATACGATGAAATTGACTTTGTTTCTTTACTTAAAGCCGATAGTGATGCAGATGGTGTATTAGATATCGATGATAGATGTAATGAAACAGAGGAAGGAATTAAAGTTGATAGACATGGATGTCCATTAGATAAAGATAATGATGGAATTCCAGATCATCTTGATAAAGAAATTGATACCAAGTCAGAGATTGCTAAAGTCGATTCAAACGGAGTTGGAATTGCAGATAGTTTAGTTGCTCAAGAAGCGCAAGATACTGTTGTAACATTAAGAGAAGAACTATGTCAGTTCTACCCTAGCATGTGTCAAGGAGATGAATCAGATATTGAATTCCAACTTTTAAACACAGGTAAAGCCGATAAATCATTACTTTCATCTAAAGTTGAACCAAGTAAAAAGCCAATTGAAGAAATTAAAAAAGTTTGTGATTTGAATGGCGATGGAAAAGTTAGCTCAAAAGAGATTTATGAAAGCATTGATAACTACTTCGACGGTAAAGTTGATATTGACTTAGGAGACATTCATAAACTAATAGACTATTACTTCGAGCAGTAAAAAAACATAATTTATCTTAAGCCCCATTTTTGGGGCTTTTTTATGCAAATAATTCTAGTTCATAACAAATAATAAAATAGCTTCTACTCCTTGTTTTTAGTTTTTAAATTTGTTTCATGAAATTTTTCAAATTCTTTTTTAGCAAAGTATTTTTCTTAAATCTTTTAATCGCGATAGTACTATTAGTAATTGGGTTGTTTATACTAGACTCATATCTAGATGGGATAACCAAACATGGTCAAAAAGTTGCCGTACCAAACGTTATTAAAAAAGAAATTAAAGATTTAGACTCCGCTTTAGTTTCAAAAGGATTTAGATATGAAATAATGGATTCTGTATGGGAAAGAAAGTTACCCAAGGGTATAATCGTAGACCAAAAACCTACGCCTGGCGATTCAGTTAAGGAAGGTCGTAAAATTTATCTAACCATAAATGCGCGTTCGGATAAAATGATTAAGCTTTCAATTGGAAGTATTATAAATGGTACTTCAACAACAAGGGAGGCAATCGAATACATTTCAAGCATTGATATAGAACATGACTCAACAATTCTAGTTCCACACGACTTTAATGATATTGTCCTAGGATTTCAAGATGTAAACGGTAAAGATTTAAAAGATGGTGACAAAATAAAAGCTGGTTCAAAAATTAGATTGGTAGTTGGTCATGACGGAGGAGAAAAAATTCGCACACCAAAAGTCTTAGGTCTACGATTAAAAGATGCTGTATCGATACTGAAAAAGCAATTACTAAATGTCTCTGTAATGGAAAAGGGCGACGGTGCCTGTGTTGACGGACTTGATTCTAGTTTAGCTCGGATTTACATGCAGCGCCCTGCCTGTGGTGACGATATAAAAATCGGAAATGAAGTATCCATCTTTTATTCTTGTGATACTACATTAAAAATTAATTCTCGTTGTAATTAGTCATATGCAAGAAGAATTAGAAGAAAACGAAGAGTTATTTGAAGTTTTTAAAGTAACTGCAGATCCAGGTCAGAAGCCATTAAGAGTGGATAAATTCTTACTGGATAGACTTGAAAATACTTCCAGAAATAAAATTCAAGAAGCGGCGAAGGAAGGTAATATCCTAGTTAATGAAAAGCCTGTAAAGTCAAATTACAAGGTTAAACCATCCGACGTGATTCAAATGGTTGTTAGAGAAGAACCCAAAGTTCTTGAGTTAATACCACAAGATATTCCAATTGAGGTAATATATGAAGATGATGATTTAATTATCATCAATAAAGAAGCCGGACTTGTTGTTCATCCGGGATACGGGAACTACAAAGGCACTTTAATTAACGCCCTGATTTATCATTTTGGTAATTTACCTTCTACACCAGAATTAAATCACAGACCCGGATTAGTTCATCGAATTGATAAAAACACCTCAGGTTTACTTGTTATTGCTAAAACAGAATCCTCTATGACAAATTTGGCAAAGCAGTTTTTCGACAGAACAATAAATCGCAGATATTATGCTTTGGTCTGGGGAGATGTCAAAGATGAGGAAGGTACAATTAGAACAAATTTGGCAAGAAGTCTGAAGAACAGGAAAATAATGGACACCTACGAATACGAAGGTGAAATCGGAAAGCATGCTATCACTAATTATAAAGTCATAAAAAGATTAGGATACGTAACACTAGTAGAATGCAAACTTGAAACTGGGAGGACGCATCAAATTAGAGTTCATATGAAATCAATTGGACATCCATTATTTAATGATCCTGAATACGGTGGAGAGAAGATTTTAAAAGGTCAAAATACTGCAAATTACAGTCGTTTTATTCAAAACTGTTTTGACTTAATCCCTGGTCAAGCACTTCATGCTAGAAGTCTTAAATTTGAACATCCTAGCTCAAAAAAAACAATGTCTTTTGAAGTAGATTTGCCTGAAGGGTTTAAAAAGATTATCGAAAAATTCGAAAAGATTGAATTAAAATAATTTCAGAATGATGGGCGAAAAACTTCGCCCCTTCAACTTTAAATTGCCGCCATTAATAAATCGATGTCTTTATATGGCAATCCAAAAGTCTCACCAAGAACTTTACTTGTTAAGATTCCTTTATACATATAAACTCCATGCTTAATTCCGTATTGAGTATGCATCATCTTTTCAAGTCCACCTCCAGCTCCAAGATCAAGTAATAAAGGGGTGAAAATATTACTCAAGGCATAAGAAGCTGTTCTACTTACCCTTGATGCTATATTTGGAACACAATAATGAGTTACTCCATACTTTTTATATATTGGGTTTTCATGCGATCGAACTTCTGAAGTTTCAAAACAACCTCCAGTGTCAATACTTACATCAATGATCACCGATCCAAACTTCATATCGGACACCATTTCTTCTGTAACAACACAAGGAGTTCTACCATTTTTAGGCCTCAAAGCACCAATAACAACATCTGCGTTTTGGATAGCCTTCTTTAAAAGTTTTGGTTGAATAATTGAAGTATAAACTCGCTGTCCAAGATTATTCAAAACCCTTCTTAATTTATGTGACTCGTCATCAAATATTTTAACATTAGCTCCAAGCCCTAGAGCTCCTCTAGCTGCGAACTCCCCAACTCCTCCAGCACCTAAAATAACAACCTCTGTTGGTTTTACACCAGGAACACCTCCCATCATAACCCCATGACCACCATTTGCATTACTTAACAATTCTGAAGCTATTAAAATTGAAGTATTACCTGCAATTTCACTCATACTCCTTACAATTGGATAAACATTTTCTCTATCCTTTATGAAATCATATGCAATACCAGTTACCTTTTTTTTCATTAACTCTTTCATACAATCCTTAGGTTGAGAGGTAATTTGAAGAGCAGAAAAAAGCACTTGTTTTTGCATTGGGTCAAAAAGCTCTATTTCATCTAAAGTAGGAGGCGCTACCTTTATGATAATATTGGCTTTGTAAACATCCTTCTGATCGTATACAATTTCAGCACCTGCCTCACTAAAATCTTTATCAGTAAAATTAGCGGCAGCACCGGCATCTTTTTCAATAACAACTCTATGGCCATTACTTACAAGCAAAGCAACACTATCAGGAACTAAGGCTACCCTTTTTTCCTGTAAAGCGGTCTCCTTTGGTATACCAATAAATAAACTTTGTTCACCTCTGGCTACCTCTAGCATTTCTTCTTGAGGCATTAAACCACTTTCTGTCAAATGTTTTATTAAATCAGATGATTTCATATTCTAATTAAAAGTATAAGTTCTAACTCCTTGTTCTTCTTTTATTTCAACCTTCATCATTTCATCTTCAGAAGGCAATAACCCTGCAATCTTATCTGGCCATTCAATTAAACACCAATTACCAGAATCTAAGTATTCCTCAACACCTATATCATAAGCCTCATCCTCATCCTCCAATCTGTAGGCATCGAAGTGGTAAACAACGCTTTGAGCACCGACATATTCATTAACAATTCCAAACGTTGGACTGCTTACAATATCTTGAACTCCTAATTTTAAGCAAATTTCTTTAATTAAAGTAGTTTTACCTGCTCCCATTTCTCCTTCTAACAAAATTATCTTTCGTTTTCCGGCTTGCTCAATAATTCGAGCTGCAACCATTTCTAGCTTCTCTAAAATATTTGCCTTAATTTCCATTATTTACTTCTCATAGTTACAATAGGCACTATCATTTCATCCATACTTACACCTCCATGTTGAAGTGTATTTCGATAATGTTTTACATAGTGATTGTAATTATTTGGATATGCAAAGAAGTCATTATTCTTTGCAAAAATATACCTAGTGCTAATATTCAGTTTCGGTAGAAATACATCATCAGGATTTTCAACCTCAAAAACCTCCTTTGAACTATATTGCATATTTCTACCAGCTTTATACCTAAGGTTTGAACTGATGTTTTTATCACCAACAACTTTTCTTGGATTATCAACTAAAACAGCTCCATGATCTGTTGTTAAAATAACTTTAGCTCCAGAACCTTTTAATTGCTTTAACATTTCTAACAAAGGTGAATTCTCAAACCATGATTTAGTAATACTTCTGTATCCTTTTTCATCCTCAGCTAATTCCCTCATTACTTTAAAATCTGTCCTAGCATGGGAAAGTGTATCGACAAAATTGTAAACAATTACATTTAAGTCGTTCTGTTTAAGTTGATGGAAATTATCAAGTAACTTCTTTGCTCCATAAAGGTTAGTAATTTTATGGTAGCTCGTCTTTAAACCTCCTTTTCCATACCGCTTTAATAGACCATTTAGTAAATCTTCCTCATGGTCATTCTTTTTATCTTCCTCATCTTCATCCACCCAAAAATTCGGATATCTCTTTTGAATTTCTGAAGGGAGCAATCCTGCAAATAAAGAATTTCGCGCGAATTGAGTAGCTGTAGGAAGAATTGAGAAATAACAATTATCCTCTTCAATCAAAAAATATTTCGCAAATTCAGGCTGAAGAGTTCTCCATTGATCATATCTTAAACAATCTAAAACTAAAAGAAATGTCGGGCCTTCATCAAGGTTTGGAATTAACTTTTCCTTTAATAAAGTATGAGATAATACTGGTGTATCGTCATCTGGATTGTTTAACCAATCTGAGTAATTTCTTTCAACGAACTTGCAAAATGAATTATTCGCTTCCTCCTTTTGAGATTTCAAAATCTCTCCCATTCCCGATTCCTCACCTTGCGCCAACTTAAGATCCCAATAAACAAGCTTCTTTTGGATATCAATCCATTCGTTAGCATCCAGTCTATCAGATAATCTCATTCCAATTTCTCTGAATTCCTTCTGATATTCAGTAGTAGACTTTTCACTAACTAATCTAGAGTTATCTAAAATCTTTTTTAGAGATAAGAGAATTTGATTTGGATTAACAGGCTTAATTAAATAATCGGAAATCTCTCCGCCTATTGCCTCTTCCATTATGTGCTCTTCCTCACTTTTAGTAATCATTACAACAGGAAGGCTTTTTCTCAATCGCTTAATAGCAATAAGTGCATCCAACCCCGAAACTCCGGGCATATTTTCATCTAAAAACACAACATCATAATGATTGGCTTCCACTTTTTCAATTGCTTCGTCACCACTTTTTACAGGAGTAACTTGATAATTCTTTGTTTCTAAAAAGAGGATATGAGGTTTTAATAATTCAATTTCATCATCCGCCCATAATATTTGCACCTTATCCATGAAAAAACCTTAATTTTGAGAGTGTTTTCCTTAAAAATAGGAATTTAAAACGTGTGATTTTTAAGGCCACTAAAAAAAATAGTCATCGAGATCAAACGCAATAAAAAGAAGATTATAAATGACCCTGTTTATGGGTTTGTAAACATCCCTCATGATATTGTCTTCGACATCATAGAGCACCCTTATTTCCAGAGACTTAGAAGAATCCGACAACTTGGATTAACAAGCATGGTTTATCCTGGTGCTTATCACACAAGATTTCATCATGTAATTGGCGCAATGCATTTGGCTATTCAAGCCTTAGACACTCTAAAATCAAAAGGTCACGAAATAACTAAAGAAGAAAGCAAAGCTGTAATTTGTGGGGTTTTGCTACATGATATTGGTCACGGTCCATTTTCACATGCTTTGGAATACACCATAGTAAACGGGATTCACCATGAGCAACTCTCTATTCTTTTCATGAAAGAACTTAACAAAGAGTTTAATGGGGAATTGGATCTGACAATTGAAATATTCACCAACACTTATCACAAAAAATTCTTGCACCAACTTATTAGTAGTCAACTTGATGTTGATAGATTAGACTACTTAACTCGTGACAGTTTTTACACTGGAGTAAATGAAGGTATTGTAGGTGTAGACAGAATAATTAAGCTGTTAAATGTTCACAATGACGAATTAGTAGTTGATGAAAAAGGGATCTATTCTATTGAAAAGTTCTTAGTAGCTAGAAGAATCATGTACTGGCAGGTATACCTTCATAAAACTGTTGTGTCTGCAGAATTTTTAGTTATTAATATTCTGAAAAAAGCCAAAGAGCTTGTTCTTGCTGGAGAAGATCTATTTTGCACTAGCTCATTAAAGCTATTCTTGGAATCGAACTTCACTCATGAAGATTTCCAAACTAATCCAGAATTATTGAATGTGTTTGCACAACTTGATGACTACGATGTGTTTACTTGCGTTAAGGAATGGACAAAACATAGTAACAAAACACTTTCAACGTTATGTAAATGGATGATTAACAGAAAGCTCTACAGAATTGAAATCAGTTCGGAAAAGTTTGATGAATCAAGAATCAGCAAATTAACAACTGAAACATTAAATCATTTTGGAATTCCAGCAGAGGACGTTAAATACTTTGTTTTCTCTGAAGCCATTCAAAATAACGCTTACAATCCTCAAAAAGACCGAATAAGTATTCTTTACAAAAACGGAACAACAAAAGACATAGCCGAAGCATCAGATCAATTAAACATATCAAGTTTAAGTACCGCTGTAACAAAATACTTTTTGTGCTACCCTAAATCAATACAAATATGACTTTTACTGCTCAACAAATCGCCGCTTTAATTCAAGGTTCAATTGAAGGTAATCCGAATGCAGAAATAAAAACATTTGCAAAAATTGAAGAAGGATTCCCTGGTGCTTTATCTTTTTTGGCAAACCCGAAATATGAAGAATTCTTATACAATTGTGAATCTTCGGCAGTAATCGTGAGCAACGATTTAGAATTACAAAAAGAAGTTAAAACAACTTTAATTAGAGTTCCTAATGCCTATGGAGCTTTTGCAATTTTATTGCAGAAATATGAAGAGATGAAACCTCGTAAAACGGGTAGAGAAAATCCCATATTCATTGGAAACAACACCGAAATTGGTGATAATGAATTCATAGGGGCTTTTGTTAGAATTGGTGATAATGTGAAAATTGGAAAAAATGTATCAATCCACCCGAATGTTGTGATTGAAGATCATGTTCACATTGGAGACAATTCAATTATATATTCCAACACAACGATTTATCAAGGATCTAAACTAGGTAAAAACGTTACTATTCACAGTAGCACAGTTGTTGGAAGTGATGGATTTGGTTTTGCGCCAAACTCCGAGAACCAATACAATAAAATACCTCAAATAGGTAATGTTGTAATTGAAGATCACGTTGAAATTGGTGCTAATTGTAGTATTGATAGAGCGACAATGGGCTCAACAATAATAAGAAAAGGTGTGAAATTGGACAATTTCATTCAAATTGCTCACAATGTTGAAATTGGAGAAAATACTGTAATCGCTGCTCAATCCGGAATAGCAGGGTCGACTAAAGTGGGTAAAAACTGTATGATTGGCGGTCAAGTCGGAATCATTGGTCACTTAACAATTGCAGATGGAGTTAAAATCGCTGCTCAATCTGGAATTGGTAAATCAATCAAAAAAGAAAACTCAATTTGGCAAGGCTCACCTGCGTTTGATGTAAGTTCCTACCAAAGAAGCCTAGTAGGCTTTAGAAACCTGCCTAAAATTCAAGAAAAAATTAACAATTTGGAAAAAGAAATCTCGAAATTGTCCAGTCAGGAATAAAAGCCTTATTTTTGATTCCCGAGAATCGATTTTATGGGCGATAAGCAAAGGACAATTTTAAATGAAGTTTCTTTAAGTGATGTTGGATTACATACTGGTCAAAAAGTAAACCTAACCTTTTGTCCTGCTGAAGAAAATTTTGGGATTAAATTCCAAAGAGTTGATTTAGAAAATCAACCCATAATAGAAGCCGATGTTGATTACGTTACCGAAATCCAAAGAGGTACAACATTAACAAAAAACGGAGCGTCAGTTTCCACTATCGAACATTCTCTTGCTGCTTTAACAGGTCTTGGTATTGACAATTGTTTAATAAAAATTGACGCACAAGAAGTGCCAATTATGGACGGAAGTTCAAAACCTTTTATTAAAGTCCTGAAAGAAGCTGGCATTAAGGATTTGGAAGCAGAAAAAAATTACTTCGAAATCAAAGAGCCTATCAAATTTACTATCGAAGAAAAAGGTATTGAACTCATTGCTCTTCCAGACGATCATTACAATATCACTTCGATGATTGATTATGACTCTCCTGTTTTAGGAAAGCAATTTGCAACTCTTGATAAAATCGAAGATTTTGAAAATGAAATATCTTCTTCAAGAACTTTCTGTTTTCTACACGAACTTGAATTCCTAGCGAACAACAACTTAATAAAAGGAGGCGATTTGAGTAACGCTATCGTTGTTGTTGATCAAGTTATTGAAAAAAAAAGACTCGATAATCTTGCAAGCCTTCTAGGAAAACCTAGAGTTGAAGTAAATGAACAAGGAATTTTAGACAATGTTGAACTTCGCCACAAAAACGAAGCTGCAAGACATAAATTATTGGATATTGTTGGTGATTTAACTTTAGTTGGAAGACCTATTAAAGGTAAAATAATCGCTTCAAGACCAGGTCATGGACCAAATACTGAATTTGCAAAACTTATTAAAAAAAGTATAAAGGAAATGGAAAATCAATATGATGTTTCAAAAACAGTTTTAGATGTTGAAGGTGTTAAAAAAATCCTTCCTCACAGACCTCCAATGTTAATGGTGGATAAGATTATTGAATTAAGTCCAGAAAAAGTAGTTGGGGTTAAAAACGTAACTGTTAACGAAGATTTATTCAGAGGCCATTTCCCTGATCAGCCTATTTTCCCAGGTGTTCTTCAAGTTGAAGCTATGGCGCAGGTTGGTGGTGTTCTTGTATTATCTCAGTATGAAGATCCTGAAAACTATTTGACTTACTTTATGAAAATAGATAAGGTTAAGTTTAGAAAAATGGTTGTTCCTGGAGATACTTTAGTGTTCGAAATCAGCTATCTTTCACCTTACAGAAGAGGAGTTGCTCATATGGGAGGTAAAGCTTTCGTAAATGGGGAACTTGTAACTGAAGCAGAAATGATGGCTAAAATTGAAAAAGTAAAATAATATGCATCAGCCTTTAGCATATATTCACCCTCAAGCAAAAATTGCCAAAAATGTAGTAATTGAACCTTTCGTTACTATTGAAAAAAATGTTGAAATTGGCGAGGGTACCTGGATTGGTCCTAATGTAACTATTATGGAAGGAAGTCGAATTGGTAAAAACTGTAGAGTTTTTCCAGGGGCTGTAATTGGAGCTATTCCACAAGATTTAAAATTCAAAGGAGAGGATTCACTAGCTATAATAGGTGACAACGTTACAATAAGAGAATGTGTAACCATCAATAGAGGAACTGAAGATCGTAATAAGACTGTTATTGGAAATAATGTTCTTTTAATGGCTTATGTACACGTTGCTCATGATTGTTCTGTTGGAGACAACGCTATCTTAGCAAATAGTACAAACCTAGGTGGACATGTTGATATTGATGAGTTTGCAATCCTTGGTGGAGGAACATTAGTTCATCAATTTTGTCACATTGGTAAACATGCTATGTTAAGTGGTGGTGCTTTAGTTAATAAGGACATTCCTCCTTTCGTTAAGGCTGGTAGAGAACCAATTTCTTATATCGGGATAAACTCTATTGGTTTAAGAAGGAGAAATTTCACGCCAGAAAAAATTCAAGAAATCCAAGAGCTTTACAGAATCATTTACCTAAAAGGAATGAACAATACTCAAGCCGTAAACTATATTGAGGCTGAAGTAAAAGCAAGTAAAGAAAGAGACGAAATAATTTCATTTATTCAAGATTCCAAAAGAGGAATCATGAAAGGATACTTCAAATAAAAAAAATTTTAAAATGGCTACTACTGCAGATTTTAGAAATGGATTATGTTTTGAATTCAACGGAAAACTAGTTAAAATCATTGAATTCCAACACGTTAAACCAGGTAAAGGCCCTGCCTTCGTAAGAACAAAACTTAGAAACTTAGAAAACGGTAAAGTAATCACGAATACCTTTACTGCTGGAGTAAAAATTGAACCTGTAAGAATTGAGACAAGAAACTATCAATTCCTTTACATGGATGAAATGGGTTATAACTTCATGAATTCCGAAACTTTTGAGCAAACAACAGTTGCAGAAGACTTGATTAGTGCTCCAAAATTCCTAAAAGACGGAATGGAAGTTGAGGTAATGGTTCATGCTGAAAATGAAGAAGTTTTAGGTGTTGAATTACCTCAATATGTAGAATTTGAAATTACTTACACAGAGCCAGGTATTAAAGGAAATACTGCAACAAACGCGACAAAGCCAGCGAAAATTGAAACTGGCGCAGAAATAAGAGTTCCTCTTTTTATAAATCAAGGTGATTTTGTTAAAATTGATACTCGTACAGGAGATTATAACGAAAGGGTTAAAAAATAACCCCTTTCCCTTAGCTCTCTATACTTAACTACCATTTTTTCTGTTTTACAGAAATTTTAAAACTTAATAACTTTTTTTCGCAATTTCCGTACGGAAAGAGTTGTTTATTTAATACTTTAAAATAAAATGGCAAGTAAATCACTTACAAGAGCGCAAAAAAAGATTAGGGTTAAAGATCTTAAATTAAATGCGTTACTTGATATTACCCTAGCCATTAACAGTAACGTTTCGAAAGAACAACTCTTTAGCATTTATGAAATTGCTCTTAGAGAGCTGGATATAGAAAAAATTGCCCTTTATATTTTTGAAGGTGAATGGAACCTAGCTACATGGTATGGAATTGAAGCCGATAAGCTATCTATTGATGTAGAAAAGGATTTATTGAAATATGAAGAAATCGAAGAGGTAAACTCAAAAACCGATGGCATTTTCAAAGAATTCGACATCCTTATTCCTGTTTTCCATAAGACTAAACCACTTGCCTATTTATTAATTGGCGATATTATAAATGAAGCAATTCAGATAAGTCCAATTATTAAACATCTTCCTTTTATTCAAACTCTTACCAATATTATATCGGTATCCATAGAGAATAAAAATTTAGCAAAGGAAGCTATCAGACAAGAAAGAGTAAAGAAAGAGCTTGAATTAGCTAGCGAGATGCAGACTATGCTTCTTCCCACTACCTTACCACAAGATCAACATTTAGATATTTCTGCATTTTACAAAAGTCATCAACAGGTTGGTGGCGATTACTACGACGTAATTTGGGTAAATAAAACTGAAATTGCAATGTGCATCGCAGACGTTTCAGGCAAAGGGGTTTCAGCTGCTATTTTAATGAGTAATTTCCAAGCGAACCTAAGAGCAGGTGTAAAACACTCGGTAAGTCTTCCAGAACTTGTACAAGATTTAAATGAGAAAGTAATTAGCAATGCAAAAGGAGAGAAATTCATCACAATGTTTATTGCAACTTACAATATTGAAAGTAGACAATTAACCTACATAAACTGTGGACATAATCCTCCAGTACTCAAAAACGGAGATAAAGTTCTAGAGTTAAAAGATGGATGTCCTGGATTAGGAATGCTTGACTATCTTCCATCTCCTAAAATTGGTATCGTAGATATTAATCCAAATTCAACTTTAGTGACGTACACTGACGGATTAGTTGAAGTTGAAAATAATGACAATTTAGAATACGGAACTGAAAGAGTAGTTAAAGCTATAGATAAGCACAGCGACAGCTCAATGGAAGAATTGAATAATTTCCTAATGAAAGACTTAACTAAATTTAAGCAAGATCAACCTTTTGTTGATGATATCGCAATTTTAAGCTGTCATTTCGTTTAAATCAAACGCGCCTCAATTTAAGTGTAATAATCCCGTAACGATCTGTTTTATCTTCATGATTAAAGGGGATATTTTCACGTAAACTTTTATACATATTATCTCCTTCAAAATGTTTTTCTGATTCAACCTTAAATTCAGGAAAGAATGTTTTCGTGATATCCCAATCAAAATTACTTGGCTCGGCAACTGTTGGAAATGAATGAATATCCGCTATCATGAGAAACAAACCACCCGGCTTAACAACTCTTTTTATCTCTTTTATGCATTGATTTAAATCATCTACATGATCTAATGAATTCAAAGATGAAACAATATCAAAATAACCATCCTCAAACGGAATATTTTCAGCACCAGATTTAACATATTTCATTTTATGATGCTTCCCTTCTAACTTAATGTATTTGTCAGCTAAAGGATCTAAACCTATTCTTTCCTTTGTATTATCAGCCCATTCTAAACTCCCTCTAGGTCCGCATCCAATATCCAAAACTTTAAGGTCATCGTAGTCCGACTTAGTTAAATCAAAAAAATCCGTTAAAAACTCTTCGTAATGAGTATTATTAAGCCTACCCTCTTTCACTTTAGCCGCATACCAAAAAAGAATTTCATTAACCCCTTTGAATCTTTTAGGGCCAAACAACTTTAACACTAACTTACTTGCATTTTTGTAAGCATTCATTACAAACTTACTTGACCTTAATTTTTTCAAACCAGAACAGGGCGTTTAGTCTTAAATAATTCTTTTAATTCAGGAGGGACATCATTTATTGTATTCATGAAATCATCAAATTCATCTTTTGTCTTCTGAGATAAAAGCTCTTGAATCTCTTCCCCAATTGAAGGGCTAAATAAAAGCGGGAACTGGCCTACAATCATTTTATCCCCAACAAATTGACCTACGATATTATATTCTTCTAAATCCCCAATCTTTTCCCCCGTAACTACACACTCTTCTAATCTATTATGATTTTCCAACTGTTTTTCCATTTGCTCAAAAACGAAGTTCTCTTGCATATAATTTTGGATATTTCGAATACTCTCTTCACTCATCGCTTGCATCTTTTTGATATTGCAAGACATACAAATTGCGTATTCAAACACAGTGTTTTTCTGACCGTTATTAGGATTAATTTTAAAAGATTTTTCAATCATGTAGGTCTCATCACCTAACGAAAGATCTTTACTACAGAAAGTACATGTTTGAAAAAGTGCTTTATTTGAATCAGAGTAAAACTCCAAAGGCACTTCCTCAAATTTAATATCGTCGAATTCTTCCTTCATTCTTAATTTGCAAAGATAACCTTTAAGATGTGAAATGTAAGATGTATTCAACATTACCATCTCCACCTTTTATTGGAGATTGAACACTACCTAACACCTTCCAGTTATTTTCTTCGCAAAAAGATTGAATTTTTTCAAGAGCTTTTATTCTTACTCTATTATCGGCAACAATTCCTTTTTTATTTAAAGCCTCTTGCCCAAGTTCAAATTGCGGCTTAACTAAAACTAAAAACTCCGCATTAGGCCTAACAGCATTTACAACAGCCTTTAAAACAAGCGTTAAGGATATAAAAGACAAATCGGCAACTACAAGATCTGGCTCAGGCTCAAACGCAGGCAATAGCTTTGTACGTATCAAATCATCCAACATCCTTGCATTTACCTTTTCAATACATGTAACTCTGCTGTCAGTTTTAAGTCCGCTATCCATTTGTCCCTCACCTACATCAATTCCAAATACATGAGCCGCTCCATTTTGTAATAAACAATCTGTAAAACCACCAGTACTCGCGCCTACATCCAAACAAACTCTATCTTTTACTTGAATTTGAAATTCCTCAAGTGCCTTTTCAAGTTTATATCCTGCCCTACTTACATATTTAAAATCTTCTAAAACTTGAATATCATCTGATTCCTCTACCTCGAAACCCGCTTTTTTGGCTGGTACATTATTGACAATTATTTTTTGTTCTAGAATGAGTTTTTTAGCCCAACTCCTACTTTTCACACCTTTAAACTCAACTAAATAATTATCTAATCTCATAAAATATTTTCTTCAAATTTAAGCATAAAAAAAGCCAGGTCATTGAACCTGGCGTCCTGTAATGAAATAAGCTGACACATTTTCAACTTATTATGGAAGAATACAATATACAAATATTAAAAACTGGAATTCGATACTTCATTAAGCAATCTCACTATTTAAAAAATCGTTTCAACCCACTTTTTGTATTGAAAAGCCCAATAATAAGCTTTAACTCATACAATTTATAACGTTTGATAAGTTAGTTGAAAATTTGAATATTGACTGAAACTTGATATTTTTGTCCGCACAAACATACTTTGAGAAAGTATTAGATAAAAAAATGTTGACAAAACATTCTCCAATAAAAATCCTTTTATGCAATATATATATATATAAACTATCCCTCTAGCAAACAAAAAGTTCTTTTTTCACTGTTTATTTTAATCTTCGCAATTAATAATTCTTTTGGGCAACTTCAAAGTCGATTTGGGATTTTGGATCTTACAGCAAATGGTGGTATAAATCCACATACAGGAGTTGCTTGGGTAGCTGGTGACACATATAGATTAGTTTTTTGTACCGAAGACGTTTATCAAGCCACATCCACAAATATTAGCACATATAATGCCTATGTACAAGCAGATGCTGAGGCAGCTTGTCTTGGAGATGTTACTTGGTATTGTATTGGTTCTACTGCTACGGTTGATGCTGTTGACAATACAGTAACTACTGGTACAGATACCGATGGTGCATTCTTTTTAATGGATGGTTCAACTACAGCAGCTAGCAATATTGCCGAATTTTGGGGTAGTTCATGGGCTGGTAGTGAAGCTATAGATCTTAATGAAAATGGGGCTACACCCTCAACTGGAAGTATTACCACAGGTTATGCGGCTTGGAATGCAACTTGGACAGGAACAGCAGGAAACGGAACAGCTTCGAATCCTTTAGGCGATGGTACTACGAAATTAGGCATTGGTAGTGGTGCTGCTACAAATGGTCAATGGGTTGCAAGATCTACTGACACTGATTCTAAATACGCTCACCTGTATGCAATGTCGGAAGTGCTAACAGTTACTGCTGAACCGGCTGAATGCGCCTGTAGTTTAGGTATTCTTGATACAGATGCAAATGGTGGAATCAACCCATATACTGGAGCTGCTTGGGCTGTAGGAGACAGGTATCGGTTAGTTTTTTGCACCGAAGATGTTTATCAAGCTACATCCACAGATATTAGCACGTACAACACTGCTGTTCAAGCAGATGCTGCAGCAGCAGGTTATGGAACTGCTGATTGGTTTTGCATTGGTTCAACAGCAACAGTTGATGCTATAGATAACACGAATACATCAGGTACAGATTTCGATGGTGCATTTTTTTAATGGATGGCTCTACCATTGTAGCATCAAATAAATGTGAATTTTGGGCTGGAGCATGGGCTGGTAGTGAAGCTATAGATCTTAATGAAAATGGGGCTACACCCTCAACTGGAAGTATTACCACAGGTTATGCTGCATGGAATGCAACATGGACAGGAACAGCAGGAGACGGAACAGCTTCGAATCCTTTAGGCGGTGGTACTACGAAATTAGGCCTTGGTAATGGTGCTGCTACAAATGCTCAATGGACTGCAAGATCTACTGACACTGATTCTAAATACGCTCACCTTTATGCTATGTCGGAAGCTTTGAAGATTACGACTCTCCCAGTTGAATTAATTTATTTTACTGCTCAAATGAAGGATAGCCATGTTCTAATAAAATGGAAAACTGGTGCCGAAATTAATAATGACTATTTCCTGCTACAAAAATCAATTGATGGTACAACCTTTGAAACTATTGCTAACATACAAGGGGCTGGAAACTCTACAGAACCTATTGAATATAGTTATACAGATAGTGAAATACAAAATGAAGTAATATATTATCGTATAATTCAAGTTGATTTTGACGGAACAAGCGAAACGTTTAAAACGGTGATGGTTAATACCAATGAAAAAACGAATGAATTTAACTTAACGATATATCCACAACCAATAGAAAACATTGCTAAAATTAACTTCAAAGTTCCAGAAGAAGGATTGTATAACTTTAAAATTTATGATATTGTTGGACACTCTTTCAAAAAGTGTGTAAATCATAATTTGATTCTATTTTCAAATTTAACCAAAAATTGATTGAGTATAACCCCCCAGTTTCTAATTGGCATATTCCATCTTTTAGTGATTTCATTTACCGCTAAATAGACAGATT
>CAXRIN010000045.1:0-26985 GCA_964230605.1 Flavobacteriaceae bacterium | reverse complement strand
GACATAGATCTTTTAAGGGATTTATTGTAAATACTATTGCAGCTTTAATTGCATATTCTTTCTTCCCTAAAAAACCGAAGATTAAATTTCAAGAAATTAAGACATGCCAATTAACTATTTTTTAGAATCGAGCTCAGGTTTGTAGAAATCCTGTTCGTAAACCTGCCCACAATCTATTTTTATTATCGAAAACAATAGATTGGATTACTTCATTGGTTTTTATGGAATTTATTTTTTCAACTTGATTACCCACTTTTTTATAAAGCCCTTCATCGCTGGCAATACAAAGGTTTCCTTGGGAGTCATTTGTAGTTTGACGAATTCTACCAACATTGAAATTATATTCTTTAGAGAAATGGATTAACTCATTTTGAGGTGTTAATTGAAGCAAACCTTCATCGCTACCGAAATACAAATTGCCGTCAGGACTTTCATTAATGTCCAAAACATAATCTTCAATATTTTGAGAGGATTTAAAAGGTTTGATTTCACCGTTTTCATAAACTCCAATTCCTTTGGAAGTTGCAAGAATCAATGAACCGTCGTCTTGCTTATGGATATCAAATATTTTTCGGAGCTCATAGTTTTCTGTTTTGGGTTTTTTGATGCTGTGGTTTTTCCCGTCATGAATTATCAAGCCCTCATTAAAACCAAAGTATGTGATGTTCACAGCTGTGTCATGAAAGCACGATAAATAATCTTTGTCTATTGAGTTTGGGAGGTTATTAAGTTTGGTGTATGATTTATGTTGTAAATACTTGCTCCGTTAGCGTTAACAATTATGAATTCGTCTTCATTTTTTTGGGAAATCTTAGAAACTGTTTTGTTGGTTTTGTCATTAGAAGTCCATAAAACCATCTTTTCATTTATTAATTGTGAAAGCCCTTTATTAGGAGATAGAAACCAAAGTGTTTTTTCTTTGTCTTCAAAAACTTTTAAGATGGTTTTGTGGTTCAGACCATTTTCTTCTGTTAGAAAAGTGAACTTATTTTCCCTGTAAACTTGAATACCATCAATTGATGAAAGCCAAATATCTCCATTTGATGTCTGTTTAATGTCATAAAAACTTATATCAATTGGTAGAGCGGTTTTTATCCGTTTAACGCTATTAGAAGTGATTTCATAAAGACCATATCTGCTAGTAGCCCAAATTGTTGAGTCGTTTTTAGAAAGAACTCCAGCGACAAAAGAAAAGGGATGAAAGAGATTTAAATATTGCTTAGTTTCTTGTCCGTTGTATTTGAATAATCCAATCGTTTTTGAGCAAAACCAAAGTTCGCCAGGTTTAGTTTCGCAAATGTTGTACACAGATTCTGATCCGAGGAAAATATTTATTTTGCTGGATTCCGCGACTCCATTTTTATAAACTTTTAAGCCTTTTTCAGTACCTATCCATATGGTTCCATCAGAATCTTTGAAGGATTTATAAACGTAATGTAAAGGATCTCCTTGATTGTCCTTGATAGATGTTAATTGATGATCATTCCAAATGTAAAGTCCAGTTGAGGTTCCTATGAATATTTCATTGTTTATTTTCGAAATATCATAGATAACTTTTTTTCGGATTTCATTTAGAAACTTTGGGGAGGTAAATCTTATACCATCAAAGAGGTTAATACCTTCCATTGTTCCAACCCAAAGCATTCTGTCATCGTTTTGAAAAATGGAAAGAGCCTGATTGGCATTTAAACCATCTGTAGCACTGTAATTCCTGAAGGGATACTTTTGAGCAAATGAGTTTTGAATACTTAAAACAAGAACAAACGTCACCAATAGTTTGATGACCGAGCTTTTGAATATGGTTTTAACGTTTATCAGTTTAACAGATTTTGAAAGGGAGATACGCTTAAATGGATAATGATGTTACTACAGTTAGTATTTATTTAGTAATTGTTGGAGGTAGATATTTAAGAAAAATTTCCTTTTGAGTTGGTCGATTCTCATCGGCCAATACGAGTAAAATGACTGGGTTGATTTTTATGAGTTAAAAGGAAACTATTTACGTTAATCTACGTACTTACGAACTCCTTAAGGCTTTGATTATGAGATTTTTCAATAAATTACCTATTACATTTTTACTACTCTTCTTCTCAGTCTTTTCTGTTAATGCCCAATTGGAAGGCGTATACACCATAGGGAGTAGTGGTGATTTTGCTACTTTATCCGCGGCTGTTGACAGTTTGAATTTAAAGGGAATTACGGGTAGCGTAAAATTCAAAATTTCACCTAACACCTACGCTGAAAGAGTATCCATAAATCCATTTTCTGGAGCATCAGCAACTGATACAGTTGTTTTTACGTCTTCCTCAGGTAATCTGGAAGATGTTTTAATTTCACTTGATTCACCAGATTCTACCAACAACTTTTTGATTAAGTTAAATGGTTGCGAAAGGGTTTCAATTAAGAATATCTCTTTCAATACTTCTTCTTTAAATTTCTGTGGGCATATATTGTTAACAAATGGCGCTAGCTATAATCGAATTGAAAACTGTAAGTTTATAGCCCCTAGCTCTGTTATTTCAAAAGGAGATAGTACAGCGGTTATTAATTCCTACCGTTCTGGTGAAAAAGAGCAGTTTAATCAGTTTTTAAAAAATAGAATTATTGGAGGTGGAATAGGAATTGTCTTGACAGGTGAAAGTGGTTTAGTAGAATTTGGAAACGTTGTTAAGTACAATTTTTTCGAAGATCAAAAATGGAATTCTTTAACAGCAGTTTTTCAATCAGAACTGGAAATTTCAAATAATGAAATTAATTTTCAAAGCGATTTTCAAAGCGATTTTCAAAGTGATTTGACAAGTGTTTATTTATCGCTCTTGGAAGGGAAGGTGTTAATTGATCGGAATAAAATTTATTCTGCAGGTCGTTTTGGTATTAATATTACTTATCATGATTATGACGCCATGGTTGATTCAATATATGTAGTAAACAATATGATATCAACTCCTATGGGAACTCCCTTTCTTGCTTTTTATTCAAAGGGGGTTTATATTTCTCACAATACTTTTTACAATGCCAACAAATCCGAACAAACAATAAGATTTTACGAATTAGATAATGTAGAGATAAAAAATAATCTAGTGGTTAATGATTCAGCTTATAAATTAATTCAGTATACAGGCATGGGGTCAAGCATTGAATGGGATTTTAACGGTTATTCAAATAAAGGTGGTCCATTCGCTTTGAATGATTTGGGAGTGGTCGCTTCATTTTCTGATTGGAAATCAGGAACTCCAGTTCTTGATGCCAATTCAGTATATAATTCATCATTTACTTTTAGAAACAATCAATATGATTTAACTCCATATTGCGGAATGCCTATTGATTTTAGAACTTCTAATTATATCGATAAATTGGCTGTTGATTATAACGGAGTAACAAGATCAACTTCAAATCAATGGATGGGAGCTGCTGAGATGACTTTGCCGAGCTATCATACCGCCGATATTGAAGGTTATGTAACCAATGGTACCGACACGTTGAAAAGTGGGAGTGTGGAAGTTTATGCAGATGTTTCGGCTAGTACACTTTTTGATGAAATAATTAGTGTACCTATCTCGAGTAATGGTTTTTATCTATTGAATAGTATTGAATATGCAGATGAGTATTGGTTGAAAATTATTCCTACCGATCCTAATTTTATAACATCCTACCATAATGGGACTTTAAGATGGGATGATACGCTCGCTTTTAAATTGGCAGATTCTTGTGCGGCATATGTTAAAAATATCGTTCCGAGAAAAATAATGCCTTTGGAGGCGGGTAGCTATAATTTATCGGGAACTATAACTGAGACAGGAGGTACTAATAAAGTTTTAGGGACTGATCCTATTCCAGGACTAGATGTTATTTTGGATAGGATTCCTCCTTCGCGAAATACTGTTGCTCGTACTACGACTGATGAAAATGGGTATTATTATTTCGGGAATCTTCCGGAAGGAAGGTATAAGGTTACGATAGATTACGAAGGGTTGCATTCTGATACTATATATGAAGTTGACTTGGATAATGAAACCACTGAAATAGCATCGTTGGATTATTGTGTTGATTTTGGCGACAGAATTAGAGGTTGTTCGCCAGGACTTGAAAGCGCTGAGGAGTTATTTGAAAACGTTAAGATTTATCCAAATCCTGTAAATGGAACATTGTTTATTGAAGATCTAAATAGTGAGTTTAATGTCGTGATTACTGATGTAAAAGGTAGCATTGTTTATAATAAAATTCAGACCTGCGGAAGAATGGTGATTGATACAGGTCAATTGAAGTCAGGTGTTTATTTTGTTAAGCTAAATCTAGATGGAGTTCGAAAAACGTATAAGATTATTAAATAATAATTAAAAACAAAATGGCCGGAAATATTCCGGCCATTTTGTTTTTAATATTCATTGTTTTCATGCGTATTCCTCAATAGGAGGACAGCTACAAATTAGGTTTCTATCCCCATAAGCATCATCTACACGCCCTACCGGAACCCAGTATTTAGACTGTAAAGAATAACTTGCTGGATAGGCTGCTTTTTCTCTTGAATAAGCATGATTCCATTCATTAGAAATTAAGGTTTGAGCAGTGTGTGGAGCATTTACTAAAGGGTTATCATCTTTAGGATAAACACCATCAAGTACTTCGCGAACTTCTTCAGCAATAGTAATCATTGCTTCAGCAAAACGATCAAGTTCATCTTTTGATTCACTTTCAGTTGGCTCAATCATTAATGTCCCAGCAACAGGGAACGAAACCGTTGGAGAGTGGAAGCCAAAATCAATTAATCTTTTTGCAATATCTGTAACAGATATTCCAGCGTCTCTAAATTGTCGGCAGTCAACAATCATTTCATGGGCAACTGTTCCATTTTTTCCAGTATATAATATTGGGAAATGGTTTTCTAGTTTTGCTTTTAAATAGTTGGCGTTTAGAATAGCTGATTCGGTAGCAGCTTTCATTCCTTCGGCACCAAGCATTCTACAATATCCTAATGAAATAATAGAAATTAGTGCACTACTATATGGAGCGGCCGCTAAAGGTTCAATTCCTTTAAAACCTCCTACATTTACAATCGGATGTCCTGGTAAGAAAGGAGCTAAATGTTGAGCAACACCAATTGGCCCTAAACCTGGTCCACCACCGCCATGCGGAATAGCAAATGTTTTATGGAGGTTTAAGTGACAAACATCAGCGCCAATTGTTGCCGGATTCGTTAATCCAACTTGAGCATTCATGTTTGCACCATCCATGTATACCTGACCTCCAAATTCGTGTATAATATCAGTTATTTCAATAATTCCTTCTTCAAAAACACCATGAGTTGAAGGGTATGTTACCATTAAAGCACCAAGATCATTTTTGTGTTCTTCAGCTTTGGCTTTTAAATCTTCTATGTCAATATTCCCTTGATCATCACATTTTACAACAACTACTTTGAATCCGGCCATAACAGCGGTAGCAGGGTTTGTTCCATGAGCAGATTGTGGAATTAAACAGATGTTTCTATGGCTTTGTCCATTGTCTTCATGATATGCTCTAATAACCATTAATCCTGCATATTCACCTTGAGCACCAGAGTTTGGTTGAAGAGTAATATCAGCAAAACCAGTTGCGGTTTTTAAAGCTTCTTTTAAATCATTAATTACTTCTAAATATCCTTCTGTTTGATTTACAGGAACAAATGGGTGAATACTATTGAATTCTCTCCATGAAAGTGGAATCATTTCTGAAGCTGCATTCAGCTTCATTGTACATGATCCTAATGATATCATAGAGTGAACAAGTGATAAGTCTTTGTTTTCTAATCGCTTCAAATATCTCATCATCTCTGTTTCAGAGTGAAATTTATTGAAAACAGGATGCTGTAAATAATTTGAAGTTCTAACAGATTGAGCTTGGATTCCTGTATCTTCAGATGGTTCAAAATTATTTTTACCAAAAATTTCAAGAATAGCTTTAACATGAGTGTTTTTTGTTGTTTCGTTTAAAGAAATTAAAACAACATCATCAAGTCCATAAAAGAAGTTGATTCCTGCCTCTTCAGCTTTCTTTTTCAAAAGTTCCTTGTCATCTACTTTAATGGCTAAAGTGTCAAAGAAATTTTGAGTAACAACTTCAACTCCTTGTTTTTCTATACCTATTTTTAATGCTTTGGCTCTTTTTGCAATTTCAGTTGCAATTTTCTTAACTCCACTTGGTCCGTGATAAACTGCATACATACTGGCCATAACAGCTAATAAAGCTTGAGCAGTACAAATATTCGAAGTAGCTTTTTCTCTTTTAATGTGCTGCTCTCTAGTTTGCAAAGCCATTCTATAAGCATTGTTCCCGTGAGCATCTTTACTAACCCCGATTATTCTTCCAGGAATATTTCTTTTGAATTCTTCATGAGTCGCGAAATAGGCAGCGTGAGGACCTCCAAAACCTACAGGAACACCAAATCTTTGGGTAGATCCTACAACTACATCAGCACCGAATTTTGAAGGTTCTGCAATAAGAGCTAAGCTCATAATATCTGCAGCTACAACCAAAAATCCATTATTTTCATGAAGTTCATTGGCTACTTTATTGTAATCTTCAATTTCACCTTTCGCATTTGGATATTGAACAAAAGCACCGAAGTAAGATTCATCAAAAGAAGTTTCAAGAGCCGAACCAAAAACCAATTCAATACCTAATGGTTTAGCTCTGTTTTTTAGTACAGCTTGAGTTTGAGGGTACGCACCTTTGTCGACAAAAAACTTTTTAACTCCCGCTTGAGCTACAGCTCTTTTTCTAGCATTAAAAAGCATAATCATTGCTTCGGCAGCTGCTGTTGATTCATCTAGTAATGAAGCGTTAGCTAATGGCATTCCAGTAAGGTCGGTAACCATTGTTTGGAAGTTCAGCAATGCTTCCAATCTTCCTTGAGAAATCTCAGCTTGGTAAGGTGTGTAAGCTGTATACCATCCTGGATTTTCAAAAACATTTCTTAAGATAACAGATGGTGTCTCTGTATCGTGGTATCCTAAGCCAATATATGTTTTGAAAACTTTATTTTTTTGTGCGATTCTTTTAATATCCGCAAGCCATTTGCTTTCACTAATTGTTTTTGTGAATTCAAGACCTGTTTTTAATCTTATTTTACTTGGGATTGTTTTTTCAATTAATTCATCAATTGATGAATAACCAATTTGGTTCAACATTGCCACTCTTTCGCTATCAGTGGTTCCAATGTGTCTTTGAGTAAAAAGCATGAATGAAAAATTAGACTGCAAAAATACGGATTACAATACTCATATAAAGTCTAATTTATTAACCGTTGTTGATAACACTAATAGGATTATTGTATCTAAGAAATACTCAATTCTTCACACCAAAGATTTCTTTTCTTAATTTCACAGCATGAATAAGATTTATTTGACTTTCGCAGTTGTTCTTATTACAATGTTCTCATGTAGAAAAGAAAACTCAGAAAAGGTTGATCAAGATAAAATTTGGACAGACTACAGAGTGGTTTACAGAAGTGATTTGGATTCTACTTTTGCAAGGGTAACTTTTAGAGAAGAAAACGCTTCGGGAGTTAATCTAAAATTATCATCGAAATCATCTTTACTGGTAAATAATCAAGAGGGGGAATATGATAATTTATATCTACGTTACGAAAATGGAATAGCAGGAGGTTTAAAGTCTGTTGATTTTAAATATACCGACATAGATGACAATGTTTTTGCGAATACAGTAGAAATATTAAATGATATTGAAGTTCCTGGGGATTTGGATACAATTTACAAAGATTCAACAATGTATGTTCCTTGGGAAGGTAGCCCTATTGAGGAAGGAGAAACTGTTTGGATGGTGGTGGACGGGAGTTTGAATAATAAACTTCCTTATATTTCTATTGATAGTGTTAGTAAAAATGGTGTTTATATAGTTCCTGATTCTTTAGCACCATTAAGTCTTGGGAATGTTTATGTTCATTTCGAACGTTGGTATAATAATGAAGTGAAAACTACTTCAGCGGGAGGTCAGGCTTTTGGTCATTATATTTCAAAAAAGAAATTGGTTAAACTAGTAGCTCCTTAAATATCTAAAGCTTCCCAAACTAAATTACTCTCATAACCTCTGCTTATTGCGTATTGTGCTGTTTTTTGTCTTCGAATAAATTCGGATTCATGCGTTAAATTCAAAGCCTTTTTAGTGATAATTTCATCTAGTTTAGTTAGGTATTCTTCTTTTGAGATTTCCTCAAATCCTTTTCTGATACAGTAATCAGAGATTTGTTTTTGATTCAGATGTTGCTGTATTTTTATTTTCCCCCAACCTTTTTGTCTGAATTTCCCTCTTACAAAAGCACGGGCAAACCTTTCTTCATCAATGAAGTTTTGCTCAATTAAATCACAAATAACATTCTCAATTTCTTCATCAGACAATCCTGAATTAAAAAGTTTTTGTCTTACTTCACTTTGACAACGCTCTTGATAAGCGCAGTATTTTGCCATTTTTTCAAGGGCTTCCCTCTGAGTCATGAATTAAAGATAACTAAGGTTCTTCAATCCAAAAAAATCGTAAATTCGAGCCATGGTTAAAAAAATCACTTTTTTACTTCTTTTAATTTCTTCAACAATTTTTGCTCAAGATACTTTGGTACTATTGAATGGAAAATTCAAATATGTTGTTGTTGATAGTATGGATTACGACTTCGTGTTTTATAAAAAAATCAAAAAAAGCGGGAAAGAGGGAAGTCGTAAAAGAAAAAATTTAGATCATGTATATGCTATAGATTATAAAGAGGGAGAAAGGAAACTTATTTATCAAAAAGATTCACTTTTGGATAACTTTTGGTCTCCTAGCCAAATGGAATATTATCTTGAAGGAAGGAGACAAGCCAGAAAACATTTTAAGCCTTACAAAACTGCATTAATTGGAGCGGGTGTAGGAACAGGGATAGCTTTATATTCTTTATTTCCAATTAAGTACGGAGCTAAAGAGAAAGTGCTTTTTCTTCGCGACACAATAACTAATAGTGTTGTATCTGTAAGATATACAAATCAGCAAGCGTTAACAGTTCCTGTTCCATTTTGGGAAGTTATCCCAATGGGAGTATATGTATATTATGCGGGAACTGCTCCAGATGGTAAAAAATTCAAAGCTGATGATAAAGAAATGTTTAAAAACGAGGTTTTCATGATTGGATATAAGGAAACTGTTGTTGATAGAAAAGTTTTTGCAGCAGTAGGATCATGTGTAGGTTCATTTTTAACTACCATTTTGGGTTATATGATATTCGATCCTCTGTATAATTAAACATAAAAAAGCAAATGTAGATTAATGTTTTCGTCATTGAGAAAACTACCTACATCACCACATATATTTTCAAAGGGCGTTATCGCCCTTTTTTATTTCCAAATAAATCATTACATTTGCACCAGATTGAAAATAAAGATAGAGGGGACGTGAGTCCCCTCTTTTATTAACCAAATGATTCCAGAAAGTAAAATAAGGGAACTAGTTGATGCCAGAATTGAGGGTACTAACATTTTTGTAGTTGATATAAAAGTCAGCACATCTAACAAAATAAATGTTCTTATTGATGGATTTGATGGTGTTTCAATTGACGATTGTATAAATGTTAGCCGTGGAGTTGAGCATAATCTTGATCGTGAAGAAGAAGATTTTGAATTAGAAGTTTCCTCTGCTGGTCTAGATACACCTTTTATGGTTCATGCTCAATATGAAAAAAATATTGGTAGGGATGTAAAGGTTTATACAATGGATGGAAGAAAACATGAAGGTGAATTAACCCATGTTGATGAAGAAAAGATTGTGATCACTTACGAAGAAAAGGTTAGGGTTGAGGGTAGAAAAAAGAAAGAGCTAGTAATTCAAGAGGAAGAATACTACTTCGAAAGTGAAGATGAAAAGCAAAAAATTAGAGATACAAAAGTTATAATTTCCTTTAAATAAATTAAATATGGAAACAGTTGGATTAATTGAATCGTTTCAGGAGTTTAAAGAGTTCAAAGACATCGACAGAGAAACGTTGATGAAGATTTTGGAGGATGTTTTTAGAAACATGATTCAAAAAAAGTATGGTTCAGATGATAATTACGACTTTATTATCAACATTGATAAAGGAGATTTAGAAGTTTGGAGAAACAGAACTATCGTTCAAAAAGGGGAGGTAGAAGATGAGAACAGAGAAATCGCTTATGAAGACGCGATTAAAATCGAGCCGGATTTTGAAGTTGGTGAAGAAGTTTCAGAAGAAGTTAAGTTATTAGATTTCGGAAGAAGAGCTGTTTTATCTGTTCGTCAGAACTTGATTTCTAGAGTTTTAGATATCGAAAAAGAAGATTTGTTTGAAACTTATAAAGAAAAAGTAGGAACAATTGTTACTGGAGAGGTTTATCAAATTTGGAAACGTGAAATCTTGATCTTAGATGATGAAGAAAACGAATTGATTTTACCAAAATCAGAGCAAATTCCAACTGATTATTTCAAAAAGGGAGACAATGTAAGAGCTGTTGTTCTTAAAGTTGAAATGAGAAATAACAATCCTCAAATCATTTTATCTAGAACATCTCCAGTATTCTTAGAGAGATTATTTGAAGGTGAAGTTCCTGAAATTTTTGATGGATTAATTACGATTAAGAAAATCGTTCGTGTTCCAGGAGAAAGAGCTAAGGTAGCTGTTGAGTCTTATGATGAAAGAATTGATCCAGTAGGTGCTTGTGTAGGTATGAAAGGAGCAAGAATTCATGGTATTGTAAGAGAATTAGGAAATGAAAATATTGATGTAATTAATTTCTCTGGAAATGATTCATTATTTATTTCAAGAGCATTGAGTCCTGCGAAAATAACATCTATTTCTTTAGATAAAGATGGAGGTAAAGCAGAGGTTTATTTAAAGCCTGATCAAGTATCTCTTGCAATTGGAAAAGGAGGTTTTAACATTAAACTAGCCGGAGAATTAACTGGGTATGATATTGATGTTTACCGTGATACTGAGGAAGAAATTGACGATGTTCAATTAGACGAATTTACCGATGAATTAGAACCATGGGTAATCGAGGCATTAAAGTCAATTGGTTGTGATACAGCAAGAAGTGTATTAGAAATACCGGTTGAAGATCTTATTAGAAGAACTGATTTGGAAGAAGAAACAATCAAAGAGGTTGTGAACGTTCTTGCTTCTGAATTCGAAGACTAATAGGAAATAAATATATTTGTAGTGAATTAAGTGCGCCTGAATGTTTCAGGTGCACATTTTTAAAACTTTGATAGGTTTTAGTTTATGGCTGGAAAACCCACAAGATTAAGTAAGGTAACGAAGGAGTTTAACTTAGGATTAAGTACTGTTGTTGACTTTTTACAGGACAAGGGATTTGAGGTTGAAAGTAACCCAAATACTAAAATTTCTCCTGAAATGTACAGCGCACTTTCTGCTGAATTCCAAACAGAGAAGAAGGTAAAGGAAAAATCCAAAAAGATTGAGGTTAAAAAGCCGATTAAAGAAACTGTTTCTATCGAGGAAGAAAAACCTGAACCAACTCCGGAGCCTGTAGTTGAGAAAAAACCAGAGGTTAAAAAACCTGTTGTTGAAAAGGTTGAGTCTGAGGGTGAAGAGAAAGGTGGTTTAAAAGTTTTAGGGAAAATTAATCTAGACGAGGTTAAATCTAACAAACCGTCTAAAAAGGAGAAAGAAGCTCCTAAAAAAGAGGAGAAAAAGGCTGAGCCTAAAGCTGAACCTGTTGTTGAAAAAACACCTGAGCCAGTTAAAGAAGAGCCTAAGAAGGAAGCTACTAAAAAACCAGAAGAAGACTTTATTAAAGTTAGAACTGAGAAAATCGATGGACCAAAAGTTTTAGGGAAAATTGAACTTCCAGTTGAGCGTCCAAAAAAGAAGCCAGTAGCTTCTAGTTCTGACGCTGATAACAATAAGAAAAAAAGAAAAAGAATTCGTAAAGATCCTGTTCAGCAAGATGGAAATTTCCAAGGTGGAGGTCCAAGAGGCGGAGGAAAACGTGGTGGAAAGAAAAGAGAACCTAAAGCTGAATTAACAGAGGAAGAAGTAAAAAAACAAATTCAAGAAACACTTGCTCGTTTGAGTGGTGGTAAGAAGAAAAATAGTGGTGCTAAGCAAAGACGAAGCAAAAGAGATGAGCACGCAAGAAGAGCTGCTGAGCAAGAAGCTCAAGCTGAACTTGAAAAGAGCATCTTGAAAGTAACAGAGTTTGTTGCTGCTAGTGAATTGGCAAGTTTAATGGATGTTTCAGTAAATGAAATTATCTCTGCTTGTATGAGCCTTGGTCACTTCGTTTCTATCAACCAAAGATTAGATGCTGAAATTATTGCCTTAATTGCTGAAGAGTTTGGTTTTGAGGTTGAATTTGCAACTGCTGAGGATACAACAACAATAGCTGATGTAGAAGATAGTCCAGAAGATTTAGTTTCAAGAGCACCTATTGTTACAGTAATGGGGCACGTTGATCATGGTAAAACTTCGTTACTTGATAACATTCGTAAAGCAAATATTGCTGAAGGTGAAGCAGGAGGAATTACTCAACATATTGGAGCTTACTCTGTAAAAGTTGATTCAGGTCAAAGAATTACCTTCTTAGATACACCTGGTCACGAAGCCTTTACAGCGATGAGAGCACGTGGTGCAAAAGTAACTGATATCGCAATTATTATTATTGCTGCGGATGATTCAATAATGCCACAAACTAGAGAAGCAATTAATCACGCTCAAGCAGCAGAGGTTCCAATGGTTTTCGCAATTAACAAGATCGATAAGCCGGGAGCAAATCCAGATAAGATTAGAGAAGAATTATCTCAAATGAATATTCTTGTTGAAGATTGGGGAGGTAAATATCAATGTCAAGAAATATCTGCAAAACAAGGAATCGGAATCGATGATCTTTTAGAAAAAGTATTACTTGAAGCTGAATTAATGGAACTTAAAGCAAATCCTAACAGATTAGCAAAGGGTACTATTATTGAATCAGAATTGGATAAGGGTAGAGGGTACGTTTCTACATTACTTGTTCAAACAGGAACTTTAGAGGTTGGTAGTATACTTGTTGCTGGTTGTTATTCTGGTAGAGTAAAAGCTATGACAAATGAACACGGGCAACGTGTTAAAAAAGCTGGACCTTCTACACCTGTTCAATTACTTGGATTAAATGGTGCGCCTCAAGCAGGTGATACATTCAATGCAATGGCTGAAGAGAAAGAGGCTAGAGATATTGCAGCGAAAAGAATGCAGCTTCAAAGAGAGCAAGGAATCAGAGCAACTAAACATATGTCTCTTGAAGAGATTGGTAGACGTATTGCTATTGGTGATTTCCAAGAGTTGAACGTTATTGTAAAAGGGGATGTGGATGGTTCTATCGAAGCGCTTTCGGATTCGTTGCTTAAACTTTCAACAGAGCAAATTCAAATTAATATTATTCACAAGTCTGTAGGTCAGATTTCTGATTCAGATGTGTTGTTAGCAACTGCTTCCGATGCGATAATTGTTGGTTTCCAAGTTCGTCCATCTGCGTCTGCTAGAAAACTAGCTGAGGCTGAACAAATCGATATTAGATTGTATTCTATCATCTATCAAGCAATTGAAGAATTGAAGGATGCAATGGAAGGTATGTTGAAACCGAAAATTGAAGAAAAAGTAGTTGCGAACGTTGAAGTTCGTGAGGTATTTAAAATCTCTAAGGTTGGTTCTGTTGCAGGATGTTATGTACTAGATGGTACTGTCTCAAGAAATAGTAAAATTAGAATTATTCGTGATGGTATTGTAACTTGGGATGGTGAGCTGGCTGCGCTTAAACGTTTTAAAGATGACGTCAAGGAAGTTAAGTTTGGTTACGAGTGTGGTTTAAGTTTACATAATTACAATGATATCCAAGTCGGAGATGTTCTGGAAGCATACGAAGAGGTTGAAGTAAAACAAACATTAAAATAAAAGAAACTCCGCTAAAGCGGAGTTTTTGGTATAATATCTGTCATTAGGAAAACCATGAGAATAATACTTTCCATTCTAATCGGGTTGGCATTTAATCAGTTAAATGCCCAGACTCAAACTCCTAAGGATTCTGTAGATATTGATTCAATAAGCACTAAGAACAATTTTGTCCTACCTGTATTGCCTCAAGGAAAGTTAGTTGAATACGTTGATTCTTTCTACTATGCTACTGAAGCACTTCAAAAGAAAATAAATTTCACAAAATGTCCTGACTTAGTAAATGGTTACAGGGTTCAAATTTTCTCTTGTTCAGGATCAGGATGTCAAGAGAAAGCAGCTAAATACTATAACCAGTTTTTAATTGCTTATCCTAATGTGCCGGTTTATAAATTATGGCAGCCCCCAACTTTAAAAGTTCGAGCAGGTGATTGCAGAACAAGATTTGAGGCAGAGAAAATTAAAAGTGAGATTAAACAAGATTTTCCATTCGTTTTCATTGTTCCAGATCATATAGAATCTCCATACAAAATAGATTGTGAAGAAATGAAAATAAGTGAATCGGATTCATTACTAATTCTTCCATTAAGAAATCAAAAATGATTTAGAAAAGCATTTCATGATAATTGAAAAAAAAACGTCCTTTATTAGGGCGTTTTTTGTTTTTTAATGTTAACGTTTCTTAACAGTTTTTCTAGCTTTCAATGACAGTTTTATGACAAATCTGGGTCGCTGTAAAAGCTTGTAAATCAAGGGTGGCACCAGTAAAATCAAGGGTTGCAACCTTATTTAGAATCATTTTAAATTAGTGAAATTTAACGAAGTCGATTCACAAATCAAGGGGAATGCGCCCCTTTTGTTTTAATTTTGCGCCAAAGCCAAAAGTGGCTTCAATTGAGAGATAAAAAAATTAATAAGAGATTGATGAAACAGTTTACAAACGCAATGCGAAAAATCTCATCGGTTATACTTCCAGTATTATTCATGTTGATAACACAGTCTATCGCTGCACAAGGTGATGCTGCTGCTGGAGCAAAATTATTTGATGCTAACTGTACTTCATGTCACAGTAGTAATCTAACCAAAAACGCTACTGGACCAGGTTTATATCAAGTTCTAGATAGAGCTGGTAGCAAAGAGTGGTTAAAGTCATGGATAAAAAATAACAATGCTTTAAGAGCTTCTGGTGATGCGTATGCTAACAAAGTTTTTAAGCAATGGAATGGTTCTCCAATGACAGCTTTTGAGTGGATGTCTGATCAACAGCTTGATGATGTAATTGAGTATGTTGTGACTTGGGAGCCAAAAGCAAAAGGTGGTGAAACAGCAAGTGCGTTGTTACCTTGTGTTCCTGCTCAAAAGAAAGCTGAAGAGTCAAATACTTTCTTAATTTTTGGAATCATCGGTTTAGCGTTACTTGTAATTGTAATCTTTACCGGTGTTAACAGATCTCTTAAAAATGCTATCGCATTAAAAGATGGAAAAGAAGCTCAAGAGCCTAAGTCATTCTGGGAAGCAATCGGAGATTTCGCAGTAAATAACAAAATCAAATTTGGTTTATTAGTGATTTTCGTTGTGGGTGGTTTAGCAACTATCGGTTGGGACTTCCATATGAATATCGGAGTATTTGGTGGTAACGGTTTTGAAAAGACTGAAAACAACGTAAACTACCATCCTTCACAGCCAATTGAGTTCCGTCACGACATCCACGTTACTCAAAACGAAATAGATTGTAAATATTGTCACTCTGGAGTTTTAGAGTCTAAGCACGCTTTAATTCCTTCGGCTAACGTTTGTATGAACTGTCACAAGTATGTTAAGGATAAAGCAGATTGTCCTGAGTCAGCAGAAAAGATTCAGAAAATTTACGATGCTGTTAAGTTCGAGCACGGAAAAGGATACTATGATGTAAACGAAAAGGGTGAGCCTGTAACTGATAAAGAAGGAAACATTGTTTACCATGATGAGCAAGTTGCTGAAGGTGATCCAATCGAGTGGGTTAAAGTTCATAACTTACAAGATTTTGTTTACTTCAACCACTCACAACACGTTGTTGTAGGAGGTTTAGAGTGTCAAGAGTGTCACGGTCCTGTTGAAAACATGCAGACTGTTGAGCACTACGCTCCTTTAACTATGGGATGGTGTATTAACTGTCATAGAGAGAAAGAAATCAACCAAGAGTTGAAGTTATCTGGTAAGCCAAACGGTTACTACGAAAAAATGCACGACGAATTTAAAGAAGCTTACAAAAGAGACAAAGATTTCAACTTTACAGTTGAGAAGATTGGTGGACTAGAATGTGCAAAATGTCACTATTAATAAAGTAAGTTAATTAACAAACAATAGCATATACTTAAGCTATGGCTGATACTAAAAAATATTGGAAAGGAATTGAGGAGTTAGAACAAACTCCTGAGTTTGTAGAATCAAGTCAAAAGGAGTTTGCAGAATACGTTCCTGTAGATGAATTCTTAGGGAAAGTTGAAGAAGATTCTTCTGCAACCAACAGACGTGATTTCTTGAAAGTTTTAGGTTTCTCGGTTACTGCTGCTACTTTAGCTGCATGTGAGGCTCCTGTAACTAAATCTGTTCCTTTCTTAAATAAACCAGAAGATTTAACTCCTGGGGTTGCAAACTACTATTCATCAACTTACTTTGATGGGTTTGATTTTGCTTCTATTAGAATTAAAACAAGAGAAGGTCGTCCTATCTTAATTGAAGGAAATAACGATGCTCCACTTGGAGGTGCTGTTAACGCAAGAGTTAATGCATCTGTATTAAGTTTATATGATTCTAAAAGAGCTAAAGGTCCAGGGATTAAAACTGGAAAAGCATGGGCTAAGAATGTAAACTGGGATACTTTAGATTCTCAAGTTGGTAAAGCTTTAAGAAGTGCTGCTAATGGAGGTAAAGTAGTTTTACTTTCAAATACAGTTATCTCTCCTGCTGCTAAAGGAGCTATCGATTCATTCGGTGCTTTTGTTGGTGCTAAAGGAGGTCAGTTCGAACACGTTTCATACGATGCTGTTTCTGCTTCTGGTATTTTAGATGCAAATAAGAAGACTTTCGGAAAGAGAGCTCTTCCTACTTATAATTTCGATAAGGCTAAAACTATTGTAAGTTTTGGTGCTGATTTCTTATCTACTTGGTTGAATTCCTTAGTTTATACTAAAGGATATGCTAAAAATAGAAAACCAGACGGTGCTTGGATGAGCAAGCATTTCCAATTTGAATCTACACTTTCTGTTACTGGTGCAGTTGCAGACGTAAGAGGGGCTTTAAAGCCTTCTGAAATTGTTGAAGCAGTAAAATACCTTTACGGAAAAGTTGGAGGAAACACTAATGGTAATGTTCCTGCTGGTGTTGCTGCTAAATTAGATAAAGCGGCAGCTGAATTAAAAGCTAATAAAGGTCAATCGTTAGTTGTTGCTGGATCAAACAATGGTGGGGTTCAAGTTTTAATTAACGCTATCAATGATAAATTAGGAAACATCGGAACTACAGTTGATGTAGAGAAAGAAGTTTACACAAGAAAAGGTAGCGATGTAGCTTTCTCTAAGTTAGCTGCACAAATGAAAGCTGGAAAAGTTAAAGCTGTTATTGTTGCAGGTTTAAATCCTTCTTTTGTAGCTCCTGCTTCTGTTGGTTTCAACGAGGCTTTAGCCAATGTTGATACTGTGATTTACACTGGTGACAGATACGATGAAACTGCTGAAGGTGCTGATTTCTTTGCTCCTTCATCTCACTACTTAGAATCTTGGGATGTATTAAATCCTGCTAAAGGTGAGTATTCATTTGTACAGCCAGTAATCAATCCATTATTCAAAACTCGTCAATGGCAAGAGTCTTTATTAAAGTGGTCAGGAAACGCGACTTCTTATGAGTCTTTTGTTAAGTCTACTGCGGTTTCTTTCTTAGGATCTGATGCTGCTTGGATTGACGCTGTTCACGATGGATTCTATTCAGGTAATGTTACTGCTTCTGCTCCTGTAGTTGCTGCTGATACTACTGCATCTGACGAAGAAGTTATGGCTGAGCCGGTTTCTTCTGTTGGAATTTCTGCTTCAGTTGTTGCTAACGCAGTTAAGCAATCAGCTATCGAAGCTTCAGGATTAGAATTAGAATTATATGTGAAGACTGGATTAGGTAATGGTAATCAAGCTTTCAACCCTTGGTTACATGAAATGCCAGATCCAATCACAAAAATGACTTACGATAACTACGTAACAATGAATCCAGATGATATGATGGATTTATTTGGTCAGGATAAGGCGAGTAAAGATGCTAAGAGATCATTCTTATACATCGGACAAGATTCTCCTGCAAAAGTTGTTACATTAACAGTAGGTGATAAATCAGTGAATTTACCAGTTGTTCCTCAACCAGGTCAGGCTTCAGGTACTGTTGCCGCTGCTGTTGGATACGGAGTTAAAGGAACTGAAGTATTTACAAGAGAAGAGTGGTTAGGTGATTTATTCGATTCAGCGGATAACTCAAATAACACAATTGGAAAAAATGTTTTCCCTCTTCAAACTCAAGATTTATGGGTGTCTAATGTTGTTACATCAGGTGTTTCAGTTACTCCAATTGATGGGGCTGCTTATCCAATGGCAACTACTCAGACTCACCACACTATGATGGGTAGAAAATTAGTTAACGAAACTGATTTAGCTACTTTCATCGAGCAAAAAGGAAAAGCAAAAGATAAAGGAGGTTATAACGAAACTTTATTAATTTCTGATGCATACGGTGAAAAGAAAACAACTAAAGAGTTAGATCTTTGGGAAGAGCACGCTATTGACTTAGGTCATAGATGGGGTCTTTCAATTGACTTAAACTTATGTATTGGTTGTGGTTCTTGTGTTACTGCTTGTCACTTAGAAAACAACGTTGCTGTTGTTGGTAAGGACGAAGTAAGAAGAAGCCGTGAAATGCACTGGATGAGGGTAGACAGATATTATTCTTCTCATATCATGAAAGGAGAGGAAAGTATCTTAGTAGATGAGTTAGATGACTTAAACTCTCGTCAAGAATATTTAGATGCTGAAGTATCTGATGCTGGTGATGAGTTAACTGTTACTTACCAACCATTAATGTGTCAACACTGTAATCACGCTCCATGTGAAACAGTTTGTCCGGTTGCTGCAACAACTCACTCAGATGAAGGATTAAACCAAATGGCTTATAACAGATGTGTTGGTACTAGATACTGTGCTAACAACTGTCCTTATAAAGTACGTCGTTTCAACTGGTTCCAGTATGATGACTTGAACATTCCAGCATTCCCAGACTTTGCTAAGGTTAACCATCAGCAAGATGACTTAGGAAGAATGGTGCTTAACCCTGATGTAGTAGTTAGATCTAGAGGGGTTATGGAAAAATGTTCTATGTGTGTTCAAAGAATTCAAGGAAGCAAGTTAGAAGCTAAGAAAGATGGAACAACTGTTCAAGATGAAAATATCAATTCAGCTTGTTCTTCTGCTTGTCCTACTAACGCAATTCAATTTGGAGACTTGAATGACAAGACTCATAAAGTTGGAGTGGAGAAGGATGATGATAGAGCTTACTTGTTAATGGAAGAGGTTGGTACACAACCAAACATCTATTACCAAACAAAAGTTAGAAACGTTTAATAAGAACATATTTAAAAAGATATAACGATGCACGTTGTAGAAGCTGAAATTAGAGAACCGTTAATCCTTGGTGAGAAGTCGTATAACGACATTACTGAGGACGTTTGCGCGCCTATCGAGGGTAAAGCAAACGCAATGTGGTACTTCGTATTTGGATTAGCAGGATTATTAGCTCTTTGGGGAGTTGGTAACATCCTTTACACTGTTGGTGTAGGAATCGGAGTATGGGGATTGAACAAGACTGTAGGATGGGCTTGGGATATTACAAACTTCGTATGGTGGGTTGGTATCGGTCACGCTGGTACACTTATTTCTGCGGTACTTTTATTATTCCGTCAAAGATGGAGAATGGCCATTAACCGTTCTGCTGAGGCAATGACAATTTTTGCCGTTATGATGGCAGCTTTATTCCCAGGTATTCACATGGGAAGAATTTGGCAAGCTTACTGGGTATTACCATTACCTAACCAATTTGGTTCTTTATGGCCAAACTTTAACTCTCCTCTTTTATGGGATGTATTCGCGATCTCAACTTACTTCTCTGTATCATTAGTTTTCTGGTACATTGGTTTAGTTCCTGATTTCGCTACTGTAAGAGATAGAATGGTTAAGCCACTTCCAAAGAAGATTTATTCAATCTTAGCTTTTGGATGGTCTGGTAACGCAAAACACTGGAATAGATTTGAAGAGGTTTCATTAGTATTAGCTGGTTTAGCAACTCCATTAGTATTCTCGGTACACTCGATTGTATCTATGGACTTCGCTACGTCGGTTATTCCTGGATGGCACACTACTATCTTCCCTCCTTACTTCGTTGCTGGTGCGGTATTTTCTGGATTCGCAATGGTATTAACTTTAATGTTAGTAATGAGAAAGGTTTTAAGACTAGAGGATTACTTAACGTTAAAGCACATCGAATACATGAACATTATTGTAATGTTAACTGGTTCGATGGTAGGGGTTGCTTACTTAACAGAGCTTTTCGTTGCATGGTATGCTGGTGTTGAATATGAAGGATATGCTTTCATGAACAGAGCAACTGGACCTTACTGGTGGGCCTACTGGTCAATGATGACTTGTAACGTAATTTCTCCACAGTTAATGTGGTTTAAAAAGATTAGAAGAAACTTGGTTATTACTTTCATCCTTTCGATTATCGTAAACATCGGGATGTGGTTCGAAAGATTTGTAATTATTGTTACTTCTATTCACAGAGATTTCTTGACTTCTTCTTGGACTCAGTTCCATCCAACTTATGTTGATATGGGTGTATTCTTAGGAACTATCGGATTATTCTTCGTGTTGTTCTTATTATACTCAAGAACTTTCCCAGTATTAGCATTAAATGAGGTTAAAACAATCTTAAGAGCTACAGGAGAGTATGGAGTTAAAGGAGCTTCAAGTCACGGTCATGATGATCACGCTGCTGAAGTAGTTGTTGAAGAAACTGCTGCCCCAGTTGTAGAGGAGACTCCTACTGTTGAAGAAGAGTCTACAGACGAATCTTCAACTGATGAAGCTTCTGAAGAAGGTGATAACGAAGAGAATAAAGAACAAAAGTAAAAAATATTTATAGTTCAGTTATGAGCAAGATTTACGCAATGTACGATGACGACGCTACTCTACTTCACGGAGCAGAGAAGTTAGTTGCAAAAGGTGTACACATTAAAGATGTTTTCTCACCTTTCCCAATTCACGGAATTGATCCAGTAATTGGCGTTAGAAAAACAAGATTAGCGATTTGTGCTTTCATTTATGGTTTAACTGGTATGTCGTTAGCTTTAATTGGAATGTATTATTTCATGATCGTAGACTGGCCAATGAATATTGGTGGTAAACCAAACCATTATTTTTATCAAAATATTCCAGCATTCATTCCAATTACTTTCGAGTTGACTGTATTATGTACAGCACATGGAATGGCAATCACTTATTTCCTGAGAAATAAAACTTTACCAGGAATGAAGGCAAAAAATCCAGATCCAAGAACTACAGATGATAAATTTGTAATGGAAATTAACACTGCTGAGGCAGGAATGGAAGAAGCTGCTTTAATCAATGAATTAAAAGCAACTGGAGCTATTGAAATTAACAAGGCATAAAGAATAAAAAGATGAATATTTCTTATCAAAAAATTGCCCAATTTGCTAAATCTAAGTTATTAGTTGCTGCATTAGCATCTATTGGTTTAGCTTCTTGTACTGAGGATCCAAACAGTCCAGGTATTGAGTTTATGCCTGATATGTACAGATCAACTGGTTATGAGGCTTATTTAAAGAAATTTGATATTGATTCAACTGATTTCTTTGATAGAAACTTAGAGAAATTAGGATATGAGGAGGCTGCTGATTCTGTAAAACCAGAATTAGTAAAAGAAGTTGCTGAATTGTATAAAGTATTCAAAGGAGGGTTAGTAACAAGAAAACCTGTTGAAGGTACTATTGCTCAAGGAAAGAAGCCTTTTACAATTGAAAAAGGGGACAGATCTTTAGCTAAGGCGGTTAAGATGCCTATTCCTTGCACTGAAACTTCGTTAACGGAAGGTAAATCTTACTATGAAATCTTTTGTGATCACTGTCATGGTGCAAAAGGAGACGGAAAGGGACCTTTAGTTGAAAAAGAATTGTTCCTTAAGCCACCTGCATACAACGGTCCTGCTAAGGATTTAAGTGCTGGTGAAATTTACTACACAATCTACTACGGAAAAGGAATGATGGGATCACACGCATCTCAAATTTCTGAAGATAAGAGATGGAAGATTGTTCAGTACGTTCAAACTTTACAAGGAAATAAAGCAGAGGATTTAATTTCAGGAAATGTTCCTGTTGTTGAAATGCCAACTGATACAGCTGTTACTGATTCAGCTCAATAATTTTAAAACAGATTAAAACACCAGGAAATGGATTACGTTTTTTCGGATAAGTCAAAAAAGTTAACATTAGGATTAGGAGTAATAGGATTACTTTTATTCGTGTTGGGGATCGCTTTCGACGGTAACGAGTACACTACTTTAGTTGCTGAAGATGGTCATAAATATGGAGCAACTCAAAGAATTTGGGTTTCATTACTTACTAATGGAATTTTCTTTTTCTTTATTTCTTTAGCTGTATTGTTCTTTATTGCATTACAATATGCTGCAGAGGTATCTTGGTCTGTTGTATTTAAAAGAGTTTACGAAGCAATGTTATCAGGTTTACCTTTGATGGCTGGTATTGTTGTTTTAATTATTGCTATAGGTCAATTTGGTGGTCACCACATTTATCACTGGCAACATTATGATACTTCTCTTACTAAAGGAATGGAAGGGTATGATCATTTATTAGATCATAAAGCTTTCTTCTTCAATCCTGCATTTTACTGGCCAGTATTGATTTTCTTTATGGGAGCTTTTGTATACTTCGCTGCTTATTACAGAAAGCAATCGTTATTAGAAGATAACGAAGGAGGAACAAGAATTCACTATAAAAACTTTGCTAAATCAGCATTATTCTTAGTAATCTTTGGATACGGTTCATCTGTTATTTCATGGCAGTTACTTATGTCTATTGATACTCACTGGTTCTCTACATTATTTGGATGGTATGTATTCTCAGGAATGTGGTTAGAAGGAATGGTGTATGCTTTAATGTTAATCTTATACCTTAAAGGAAAGGGATTATTAAAAGAAGCTTCTAAAGGACACGTTCATGATATGGGTAAATGGGTATTTGCCTTATCATTCTTATGGACTTACATGTTCTTCGCTCAATTTATGTTAATCTGGTACGCTGATGTTCCTGAAGAAATTACATATTTCCAAGCGAGAATTAACGATTATCCTGTTATCTATTGGGTAACTTTCTTTGTAAATTTTGCAGTTCCTATGTTATTCTTAATGGATGCTGATGCTAAGAAGAATAGAAGAATTTTGATTTTAGTTGGATGTATCATTTTCGTATTCCACTGGTTAGATGTTTTCATCATGGTTAGCCCAGGTTCAATGAAAGCTGAAGCAGGAATTGGATTAATTGAAATTGGATCTTTCTTATTGTTCTTGGGTGTGTTTACTTTCATCGTGTTAAAATCACTTGCTAGCAGACCACTTATGGTTAAGAATCACCCTTACTTAGAGGAAGGGAAACACATTCACCATCATTAATTATTGAATAGCAAAACGGTAAAGAATTTATAAAAATTAGACAATGGAATTATTACTTATAATCTTAGCAATTTTACTAGCAGTCGTTGCAATAGCAAAAGTGCTGAAGGCGAAAGAATTGGTAGATGGGTTGAAAGATGTTGACTCGGAGCCTGTAACTGCAGCAGAGATTAAGACAAATGCCTTGGGATTGGTTGTTTTCGGGCTTGTAATGTTTGCACTTCTTATTGCACAAATTATTGGATGGAATAAATATATGCTACCATCATCTGCTTCTGTTCACGGTGTTGAAACAGATACTTTAATGCAGATTACAATGGTACTTATCTTAACGGTATTTTTTATTACTCAAGCTTTATTATTCTTCTTTGGGTATAAATATTACTTCAGAAAAGGAAGAAAGGCGTTTTGGTTTCCTCACAATAATAGATTAGAAATGGCATGGACAATTGTTCCAGCTACAGTGCTTATTCTTTTAATTACTTATGGTATGTCTACTTGGGATAATATCATGAATACAGAAGAGGAAGCTGATTTAAATGTAGAATTTGTTTCAGAGCAGTTTAAATGGACTACTCGTTTTGCTGGTGCTGATAGCACTTTAGGTGAAGCTTCTTTTGCATTGTTCGGATCTAACGCTTTGGGAATAGCAACTAAACCAGCTATTGAAAAGAGATTGGATGAGTGTAAAGAATCTATCAAAACTTTAAGTGCTGATTCAGCAAAGTATGCTAAGCTTGTAGAAGAAGGATGGAATAGAGATGAAAATCTTGATAACGTTGAATCTTCTTTGAAAAATTACAAGGCAAATGTTTTGAGATTGGAAAGAATGTTAGCAGATTATGAAAAGTCACCTGCTAAGTATGATGCTGGAAAGGATGATATCGTAATCAACGGAAATGAAATCAAATTACCAAAGGGAAAAAAGATTAAGTTCCAATTCAGATCTAAAGATGTTATTCACTCTGCTTACTTCCCTCACTTTAGAGCACAAATGAATACTGTTCCAGGCATGAAAACATACTTTACTTTTGAGCCTAAAGAAACTTCAGAAGAGTTTAATACAAAAGCTGCTGAAGAAGGGAAAGTTTATTTGAAGACTGAAAAGGATGAAGAAGGGAATGTTATTTCACAAGTAGAAACTCCAGGTTCAACTGGTTATATTTTACTATGTAACAAGATTTGTGGTGCTTCTCACTACAACATGAAAGTTTTCATTGAGGTAGTTGAAGAAGCTGAATTCAACAAATGGATTGCAGAGCAAAAGCCATTTGAAAATTAATAGGTAATTAAATTAAGTAGATAAAATTTTACAATTGATATAGTCATGGGTGGAGCACATCATCACGAGACATTTATAAGCAAGTACATTTTCAGTATGGATCACAAAATGATCGGGAAGCAATTCTTGATTACTGCGATTTTCATGGCTGTTATTGGAATGGGAATGTCAATTTTGTTTAGAATTCAATTGGCATGGCCAGGAGAAGGATTTGCATTCTTAAATTTCTTTTTAGGAGATAAATGGGCACCGGAAGGTGTTTTAGATCCTAACATGTATTTAGCATTAGTGACAATACATGGTACAATCATCGTTTTCTTTGTATTAACTGGTGGTTTGTCAGGTACGTTTTCTAACGTTTTAATTCCTTATCAACTTGGAGCCAGAGATATGGCATCAGGGTTTATGAACATGTTATCGTTCTGGTTGTTTTTTGTTTCAGCTGTTATTATGGTATTTTCATGTTTCATTGAAACAGGACCTGCTTCTGGTGGGTGGACTGTTTATCCTCCTTTATCTGCGTTAGAGAAAGCAATGCCCGGGTCAGGATTAGGAATGACTTTATGGTTAGTGTCGATGTCTATTTTTATTGCATCTTCATTAATTGGATCATTAAACTATATCGTAACAGTATTAAACTTAAGAACAAAAGGTATGACAATGGTAAGAATGCCATTAACTATATGGTGTTTCTTTATAACCGCAATCTTAGGTGTGTTATCATTCCCTGTATTATTATCTGCTGCGTTACTATTAATGTTTGATAGAATGCTTGGAACATCTTTCTACTTAGACTCTATTTTCATTGGAGGTGAGCCATTAGCACAAACAGGTGGTTCTCCTATCCTTTATGAGCATTTATTCTGGTTCTTGGGTCACCCAGAGGTTTATATTATACTGTTACCAGCTCTTGGTTTAATTTCAGAAGTTATTTCAACTAACTCTAGAAAGCCAATTTTTGGATACAGAGCAATGATTTTATCAGTATTAGCAATTGCTTTCTTATCGTTTATTGTTTGGGGGCATCATATGTTTATAACTGGTATGTCTCCATTCTTAGGGACAGTATTTACATTTACCACTTTATTAATTGCAATTCCTTCAGCTGTAAAGGTATTTAACTACTTAGCTACAATCTGGAAAGGTAACTTAAGATTGACTCCAGCAATGTTATTTGCCTTAGGTATGGTTTCTTTGTTTATCTCTGGAGGTTTAACAGGTTTAGTACTTGGAGATTCTGCCTTAGATATTAATGTTCATGATACTTATTTCGTAGTAGCTCACTTCCACATTGTAATGGGTGCTGGTGCTATTTTTGGAATGTTTGCCGGTGTTTACCATTGGTTTCCTAGAATGTATGGTAAATTAATGATTCCTAAATTAGGATACTTACATTTCTGGGTAACTTTTATTGGAGTTTACGGTGTATTTATGCCTATGCACTTCATAGGTTTAGCTGGTGTTCCTAGACGTTATTACACTAACCTTGAATTTGAAATGTTCCAAGATGTTCAGTTTATTAATCCAATCATTACTGTGTTCGCTATTACAGCAGCAATTGGACAATTTGTTTTCATCTTTAACTTCTTTTACTCAATCTTTAAAGGAAGAAAGAGTTCGCAAAACCCTTGGAAAGCTAACACACTTGAGTGGACTGCTCCAATTGAAAGAATTCATGGTAACTGGGAAGGACCACTTCCAACAGTTCACAGATGGCCTTACGATTACAGTAAGCCTGGTTATGAAGAAGATTTCGTTCCACAGACTGTGCCTTTAAAAGAAGGTGAGCACGATGGACACTAGAAATTAATATTATAAATTAAAAAGGGAAGTTTAACTTCCCTTTTTTTGTCTACTGTCCTTAAACTTATTTTAACGTGAGTTCGATCTAAGCATCCAATCCTAATCTTTCATTATCAACAACTTCCGATCTAAGTGAAGGCTTTTTTGGTAGAAAATGGTATGCAATAAGTCCACCTATTAAATTGACTAAAAAGTTGTCTACGCT
>CAXRIN010000044.1:0-7013 GCA_964230605.1 Flavobacteriaceae bacterium | reverse complement strand
TTATATGCTTTGGAAAACTATCTACAACATAATTTAAATACTCAAGTGCTTTTGCTCCATTTTTAACATTTAAAGAAGAAATTCCAGCACGGCATAGAACTTCTGGTAATTGTGAAGACTTAGGATACTCAGCTACTAAAGCATCAACATAATAAACTAAGCTGTCGTTCAACGGCTTCAAATCATTTTGATCATGATCTTTAGGATTTTCGAAAACTATATTAAACTTACCTCTAACACTTTCGAAACCATTAACTAATTGTTGTTCTGAAAACCCAGATTTTTTCTCTGTAGAAGTTTCTTGCCCTCCACAAGAACTTAATAATACAGCTACTCCTAACGATAATAATATCTTTTTCATATTGTGCTTTTAATTATTTAGGAAACCTCATTCGGTATCCAGCTTTTACATTCCCTTTGGAAATATCGGTTAATTTACGTTTAATCATTTGTTTTTTCAAGGGATTTATTTTGTCAACAAACAAAATTCCTTCAATATGATCATATTCGTGCTGAATAACTCGAGCTGCAAGACCAGAATATTCTTCCGTATGCTCATTGAATTCTTCATCTAAATATTTGATTTTTACCGTTTCATTCCTCTTCACATTTTCTCTGATACCAGGAATACTTAAACAACCTTCTTTAAACTGCCACTCTTCACCAGTTTCATCCAAAATCTCAGCGTTAATAAACACTTTCTTAAATCCATCTAATTCTGGTTCATCTTCGGCAAATGGTGTAGCATCAACTAAAAAAAGTCTAATCGCCTTACCTATTTGAGGAGCAGCCAAACCAACTCCCTCAGCACCATACATGGTTTCCCACATATTTTCAATCAACTCAGAAAGGCCTTCATAATCTTTTGAAATATTCTCCCCTTTCTTTCTTAAAACAGGGTCGCCAAATGCAACTACAGGTAAAATCATCTTGCAAAACTAAGTTTTTTTTGAATTAAAGGGAAGTTAAAACCCTTTACTTGTTCGATCTAAATAAGATTGTAATATAATTGTAGCACTTACCTTATCTAAAGTTCCTTTCTCTTGCCTTTTTTGCTTTTTCACCCCTCCCATAATTAATGCTTGAGAAGCCATTTTACTTGTAAACCTTTCATCTTCCATCATTATTTTCATTTCTGGAAAATTCTTTTTTAAACGATTAACAAATTGAACAACATGGTTTGTAGCATGCGTATTAGAGTTGTTCAAACCAACGGGATCACCAACAACAATTGCTTCTAGATCATATTTTGATTTATAATCACTGATAAATTGAATGATATCCTTACTATGAATAGTAGAAAGCGGACTAGCTATTATTTTCAAATCGTCTGTCTCAGCAATCCCCACTCTTTTGGTACCATAATCAATTCCAAGAAGCCTTCCCATAAAATTTCAATAAATTTGCATTTCTAAGCGATGGGAAATTACAACAAAATATTAGTGATTCAAACAGCATTTATAGGAGATGTAATTCTAGCCACCTCCTTACTTGAAACATTAAATTTAAATTTCCCGCAATCTAAAATAGATATCGTTGTGAGAAAGGGAAATGAAAGTTTATTCAACGATCATCCTTTTTTAAATAATGTATATATTTGGGATAAAAGTCAAAAAAAGACTAAAAATTTATTTCAAATTCTAAAAAAAATTCGACGCGTTGAATATGACTTAGTTCTTGGAGTTCAAAGATTTTTTAACGCTGGATTGCTAACGGCATTTTCAAAAGGAAAAACAACAATTGGATTTGATAAAAATCCTTTATCATTCCTTTTTAGCAAAAAAGTAGAACACAAAATTGGCACAGGACTTCATGAAGTTGAAAGAAATTACGCGTTAATTTCGAATTTCGCTAAAAAATTCCACAAAGGATTAAAACTCTACCCCAGCCAAAACGACATTGAAAAAGTAAATCAATTCACAAATGAAAAATACATTGTGATTGCGCCAGCATCTGTTTGGTTTACGAAACAATACCCTAAGGAAAAATGGATTGAATTCCTTGATAAAGTGAAAGGATTGAAAATATTTATAATTGGTGCTCCAAGTGACAATGCTTTAGGAAAAGAAATCAAGTCATCTAGCTCTAATAACAATATAGAAATCTTGTGTGGGAAACTCAATTTATTACAAAGTGCAGCGCTAATGCAAAAGGCAGAAATGGTTTACGTTAACGATTCAGCACCACAACATTTAGCTTCAGCAGTAAATGCTCCAACAACAGCTTTATTTTGTAGTACGGTTCCTTCATTTGGATTTGGACCGTTAGCAGATAATAGTTTGATTTTAGAAACTGAAGAAAATTTAGAATGTCGCCCTTGCGGATTACATGGACACAAAAACTGTCCAAAAGGTCATTTCAATTGTGGATTCAACATTGAAACCAAGAAATTACTTGAAAGAATTAATCTCCAATAAACGTCCCCGAGATTGTTATTCTGTTAGTACCGTCAACCGAAGTGAATTCACTCTTTTCTTCAATCAATTCACCATCAATATAAACTTGCAAATTCACATCGGCATTTGGGTCTGAGTGATCAGCTTCAAATTTATACACTAATTCCTGACCAAAAATCTCATGAGTTATATCAACTGGTAAATCAATTTGCTCACCCGCTCTCCAGTCTAAACCTGGCCCCATTACTACATGCATGTCATCTACAAACTCAGCACTACCTTCAATTTTGTAATTAAAAACATGACGGTCGTCCAAGTTAGTACAAGATGCTACGAAGAGTGTAGTTATAAGAATTGCCAGATTTCTTAACATAAAAACAAATTTACTAAAAATACTATAACGTTATTTAGGTTAACAATTTACTAAACAATGATTTTTCTCAATTTACAAAAAAAGTTAAAACACACTGCAAATCAACTCTATAACAATAATTAAAAGAAAGTGATGTTAATTAATATGACAAAAAACTGGACATCGATACTTAAAAGCCTTATCTTTGTCCGTCAATCAAATCGAGTTATTTTTATAGTCTATGAGACAGCTGAAAATTACCCAGTCGATCACTAAGAGAGACAGTATTACTTTAGACAAGTATTTACAAGAAATTGGTAAAGAAGATTTAATCACAGCTGAAGAAGAGGTAGAGTTAGCGAAGAAAATTAAAGCAGGTGATCAAGTTGCTTTAGAAAGACTAACAAAAGCCAACTTAAGATTCGTTGTTTCCGTTGCAAAACAGTATCAAGGTCAAGGACTTACACTTCCTGATTTAATCAATGAAGGTAACCTTGGATTAATTAAAGCAGCAAAACGTTTTGACGAAACAAGAGGATTTAAGTTTATTTCTTACGCAGTATGGTGGATTCGTCAATCGATTATCCAAGCCATTTCTGAGCAATCAAGAATGGTAAGACTTCCACTAAACAAAATTGGAGCAATCAGTAAAATTAACAAGGGGACTTCTCAATTGGAACAACAATTAGAGAGAGAACCAAACGCAAAAGAAATCTCTGAATTTTTAGATATTTCTGAAAGCGAAGTTTCTAACGTGATGAACATGAATAGCCGTCACGTTTCTGTTGATGCACCATTTGCAGAAGGAGAAGATCATGGTTTACTTGATGTAATGGTAAACAATGATTCACCAGATGCAGATAATGGTTTATTGAAAGAATCTTTAAACAGAGAAATCAAAAGATCATTAGCTACTTTAACTGAAAGAGAAGCAGAAGTATTGAAGTTATTCTACGGAATTGACGGAAATAGAGAAATTTCTTTAGAAGAAATCGGAGCTAAATTTGACTTAACTCGTGAAAGAGTTCGTCAAATTAAAGAAAAAGCAATCAAGAGATTAAAACATAACTCAAGAAGTAAATTATTAAGAGCTTACTTAGGTTAAAAATTAATCTTCAAAATTTTTAAGCCACTCAAACGAGTGGCTTTTTTTGTGGTTAAAAGCGTAATTTTAAAATATGGATTTCGAGTTAGTTTCAGAGTTTCTACCTACGGGCGACCAACCAAAAGCAATTAAAGAAATTGTTGATGGTTTTAATAGCGGTGTTAAAGCACAAACTCTACAAGGTGTAACAGGATCCGGAAAAACATTCACAATGGCGAATGTTATCAAAAAGCTTAACCGCCCTACGCTTATCCTTTCTCATAACAAAACGTTAGCTGCTCAATTATATGGAGAATTCAAAAAATTCTTCCCAAATAATGCAGTAGAGTATTTTGTATCCTATTACGATTATTATCAACCAGAAGCATTCTTACCTGTAACTAATACTTACATCGAAAAGGATTTATCCATTAATGATGAAATCGAAAAATTAAGACTTTCAGCTACTACAGCACTACTTTCAGGAAGAAAAGATGTGATTGTTGTTTCATCCGTTTCCTGTATTTACGGAATGGGAAATCCAACAGACTTCTATGACAATTCAGTATCATTAAAAGTTGGTGACACGATAAGTAGAACTCAATTTTTAAAACATCTTGTTGCAGCCTTGTACTCCAGAAATGACCTTGAATTTGAACGAGGTACATTTAGAGTTAAAGGTGATACCGTTGATGTTTACCCTGGGTATTTAGACTTCGCCTACAGAATTTCTTTTTGGGGTGATGAAATAGAATCAATTGAGCATATTGAACCCCAAACGAATCATCTGTTAACTCAAGTTGAAGAAATTAAGATATATCCCGCCAATCTTTTTGTAACTAGTCCGGGTAGTTTACAAAAAGCGATTTTACAAATTCAAGATGACTTGGTTAAACAAGTAGAGTTTTTCAAATCAGAAGGAAAAGAATTTGAAGCAAAAAGATTGCTTGAAAGGACTGAATACGACTTGGAAATGATGCGCGAACTTGGATATTGTTCAGGAATCGAAAACTATTCAAGATACCTTGATGGCCGTGCACCAGGTACTCGTCCATATTGTCTTTTGGATTATTTCCCAGAAGACTATATTATGATGATTGATGAAAGTCACGTGACACGTCCACAAATCAAAGCAATGTTTGGTGGTGACCGAAGCAGAAAAATAAACCTTGTTGAATATGGTTTCCGCCTACCAGCTGCTCTTGATAATCGCCCGCTCCAATACGATGAATTTGAAGCTCTTCAAAGTCAAACACTTTATGTCTCGGCAACTCCAGCTGATTATGAACTGGAAGCATCTGAAGGAGTTATAGTCGAACAAGTAATTAGACCAACTGGTTTACTTGATCCAATTATAGAAGTTAGACCAACAATGAATCAAATTGATGATTTATTACATGAAATTGATATTCGAGTTAAAAAGAATGAACGGGTACTTTGTACTACTCTAACCAAAAGAATGGCTGAGGAGCTATCTAAGTTTATTCTGAATCTTGATATCAAATGCAGATACATACATTCTGAAATTGACACTTTAGAACGAGTTGAAATTCTTCGTTCATTAAGACTAGGAGAAATTGATGTATTGGTTGGGGTAAATCTTTTGAGAGAAGGTTTAGATTTGCCCGAAGTTTCGTTAGTCGCTATTCTTGATGCGGATAAAGAAGGATTTTTACGTTCTGAAAAATCATTAACGCAAACTGCAGGACGTGCTGCACGAAACATTGACGGCTTGGTAATTATGTATGGAGATAAAATAACCGACTCTATGCAGAAAACTATAGATGAAACTAATCGCAGACGAGAAATTCAGATGGCTTACAACGAGGCTAATGGATTAACCCCTAAATCGCTCGCTAAATCAAAAGAAGAAATTTTAAAGCAAACTTCTGTTGTTGATTCTGTGAGAGGTAAAACACCTTCTAAATATGAAACTTCTGAAGTTGAAATGGGACTAGCTGCCGATCCTGTAATTCAATACATGTCGAAAGACCAGCTAGAAAAGGCGATTAAACAAGCTAAATCTAAAATGGAAAAGGCAGCCAAGGAATTAGATTTTATTTCAGCAGCCCAATATCGAGATGAAATGCAAGCACTAGAGAAGAAATTAAAAAGTAAATAGTATTAATTTATTGTTCAAGATATCGTAAACTTTTTCATCTATGTTTCGTTAGTTTAAACATGGAAAACAAATAACTTGATCAACAATTATTAGAATCAAGATTTTCAACTCTTATTGCTAACCTACATGAAGCAGTATTAGTTGAAAACGAACACAGAAAGATAGTACTTACAAACACAGCTTTCTGTAAGATGTTTGCTATTCCAGCCACTCCCGAACAAATGATTGGTCAGGATTGCGCAAATGCAGCTGAAGAATCAAAAGGCTTTTTTGTTAACCCTGAAGAATTCGTTAGTAGAATCGAAGAATTATTAAAAGCTCAAAAACTAGTAATTGGAGATAAATTAAAAACGATCTATGGAACTTATCTTGAAAGGGACTACATTCCTGTATTCATCGACGATAAGTACATGGGACACATGTGGAAATACAGAGATGTTACCGAAACTGAAAATCTTTTATCCCAAATAACTACTAAAAATGAAAAACTACAGCAGTTTGGATACACATTAACGCATGATATTAAAAATCCAATAAGGGGGATTAAAAATTTAATCTCATGGATCGAAGAAGAATTAAAAGACAATAATCTCAATGTAGATTCTATTGAAGAGTATATTAATCATATAAAAAACAAAGTTCATGTTGCAAATAAAATAATTGATGGAGTAATTGATTATACTTTTGCAGAAAATTCTGAATCCCTATTTGAGCTTTTTGAATTTAAAAATGTTGTTGAAGAGATAACTTCTGGATATACAGACAACAATATTTCTTACAAATTAAACATTGACAATTCAACAAAAGAAGGTAACAAAACTAAATGGCGCCAAGCATTTGGGAACTTAATTAGTAACTCAATTAAATACAACGACAAGGAGATTTGTGAAATCAATATTAATATTTCAGATGGAATCATTACATAGTCGCTCCTTAAAAAAACCACAATCAACTAATTATTAATTATTTATATTGAAAACTATTGTGTTTTAGATGTTCTAAATTGCAAGAAAACTGGTAACTTAATGTAAAACCCTTGCAATTTTGGTTGGAAAAAAG
>CAXRIN010000043.1:0-9865 GCA_964230605.1 Flavobacteriaceae bacterium | reverse complement strand
AATGAGTGATACAACTGTGTTCATCTGGAAACTCTTCAATAAACCTTAAAATATTCATAACCAATCTTTTCTGTAAAGAAAGGTGTTCACTCCGTACTCAACTTACGGTTTAGGTATAATTGTGGGGAATCAGATATTTTTTCTGATTTAATACTCATTTCTTAAGAATAGGAATAAAATGACGCTCACCTTATATGGCAATGCAATACATTTTGTTTCCGAATTCGGGAATTAATTACGCTTTTGGTATTCTAAAATCTTATGATGCTTTTTATTTGAAACCATACTCTTAATAGCATTTAAAAATACTTCAGAAAAGATCCAAACAAACTGCGGTTTTATAGTAGAATTTTCAGATAATATATAGGTGAGATTAGTTTTCACCACATAAAACTTCTCACTTTCGTTTTTCGCAAAGTTTTCCAAATCTGTTTTCACGAGGTTATTTACTTCATCTTCCTTCATTTTTAACATTGAAGGAACTCCACCATACATCGCAATATCCATTAAGTTTGAAAACTCAGTTATAACTGCTGCAGCTAACATGTTATCAATCTCCAACAAAATGGCATCTTCAAGCATTTTACGTTGTTCACCTTTGATTTCTTTTGGCAAACCAACTTCGTGAATATATTCAGCTTGTTTCGTATCAAAAAGCAAGTAACTTTTACCCGTCATACTCCCCATTATTGATGTTTCTAAAACAACAAAATCTGGGTTTCCTGTATGCGCAATTTCAAAGTTTTTAGCATCCTGATCAATTTCAAACATGATAGGTTCAAACAAAACTGTTTGCTTTGCAATTGAGGAAAAAGAATCCGCACTATTGGCAAAAGCAATATTCAAAAGCTCTCTTGTTACATCTAATTCGTACTCTGATAAAATCTCACTCATAACACCCTGTATTTTAACCTCTTGTAACACCTATTGAAAAAATATGTTGTACTATTGAAATTACATTAATAACTAAACAAACGTTACCATTTCCTAATATGGTAACTCCACTAATCAACTTCACCTGATCCACTGGTTTCATCAAAGGTTTTTCAACGATTTCCTTTTGCTGTAATAACCTATCCACTACAAAACCAACATCTTTACCATTGTAATGAACCACAACTACATCCAGTTGTTTATCATCCGGCCAACCATCAAAACTTTGATGATAAGTAGATCCTTTATAATTATCATACTCATCATTCAAATCAAAAACATCCCTAAGGAAAACTATAGACAATGTTTTATCTAAATAAGTAGCCATTAATCCCTGACTAACTTTATGGATTTCTTTTTTCTTGAAAGAAACTACTGCTTCAGTATATGATAATGGAATTGCATATTCCTGATTATCTAATTCAAACAATAATGCCCCCTTAACTGCCATTGAAGATGGTAGGAAAAGTGTAATTGTTGTTCCTTTACCAACTTTTGATTGAACCTGAACTGTTCCACCAATTGAATCAATGGATTTTTTAACAACATCCATACCTACCCCTCTACCTGAGATGGCGGTAACTGTTTCCATACTTGAGAATCCCGGTTCGAAAATGAACATGATGATATCTTGATCGGTCATGTGACGAATTAGATCTTTGGTTGTTAACCCCTTTTCAATTGCTTTTTTAACAATTACTTTCGGATCAATACCTCCTCCATCGTCAACAATATCAATAACTACATTATCATTTTCATTTCTCGCTTTTAAAACAATTGTTCCTGCTTCTGGCTTCCCTTTTTTAACACGTTCTTCTGGTAATTCAATCCCATGACCAACACAGTTTCTTACCAGGTGAATCATTGAATCCGAAATAATAGAAAGTACATTTCTATCTATTTCAGTTTCGGTACCTTCTAATTCAAGATTAACTTTTTTCTTTTCACTAGTAGCTGCATCTCTTACAACTCTATGGAACTTGTTAAATAAGAATGACACTTGGACCAATCGAACATCCATTACAGAGTACTGCAAATCAGAAGTGATTCTAACTAATCTTGAAAAATCTACCTGACTAGCCTTACCCTCCATTGCAGCATAATCTTGCGATAACTGCATTATTCTATCTCTCTCAATTACTAATTCTCCAACAAGATTCATTAGTTCGTCCAACTTCCTAACTGGCACCTGAACCAAATCTGAGAAAGTAATTTTAGGCGCATCACCTTCATCAGCAACCTCAACTTCTTCTTCCTCTTCTTCCTCTTCAACTTCATCAGTTGAGGCTGGCTCTACAAACTTATCTTCAGTAACAGTCTCAACCGCTTTATCAAAATCAATTTCTTCCTTTACCTCTTCTTCTTTTTTCTCTTCAACTACCGGCTCAGGTTTTGGCTCTTTTACCTTTTCCTCTTTTTTTGGAGGTTCTTTTTTCTCCTCAACCACAGGTTCCTTTTCCTCTGTTTCAGATCCAGATTCCTGCCCCTCTTTAATTTTTCTTAGGATAACTCCAAGCTTGGTTTTTATACCCAAGTATTTTATTTTCTCCCCTGTTTTTAAAGCATCAATAAGTGATGTTAATGTATCCAACCCTTTATAAAGGTCTCCAAAAATCTCATCATCTAATTCTAGATTACCACTTCTTATTTCCCCAAATATATCTTCAAGAGCATGGGCCATTGCTCCAATAGCTTTGAAGCCCATACCTAAAGCATTTCCTTTTAAGGTATGTGTTATTCTGAAAATAGCATCTATAGACTTTTTGCTCTTGTGGTCCTTTTCCAGAACAGCAAAAAGCCTATTGAGTTCCTCTTGGTTCTCATTTGCTTCAGCATGAAATATTTCTCTATATTCTTCTTCTGTTGCCATTTTTTCTCTTTTGAGAAGATTAATTAATCAGATAAAACACTCACTACAAACGTGGCAATATCCTTTAGCTTCACTTGGTGTTTTACAGCACCTATGTTTACAGCAGCTCCTGGCATCCCATTTAAAACACAAGTTGATGCCTCCTGCGCAATAGTAAAACCTCCTTTATCGTTTATTTTTTTCATCCCTGTAGCTCCATCTTTACCCATTCCGGTTAACATAATGGCAATACATCTTCCACCATATATTTCTGAAGCTGCATCAAACAAGCAGGTTACCGAGGGATTATTAAAATCAGGATAATGTTCATTTTTCTCTTTAAACGTTATTAAACCAGCTGTTTCCTCTAGTTCTGTATTAGCCTTTCCTCCCAAAATATAAATCGTATTACTCCTTACACGACCACCATATTCAGCAACCTTAACTTGTATTTGCTTAAACCAATTAACGCAGAAAAATTATCAGAAAAAATAAAGGAGGTTATGTAACCTCCTTTATTTTTTTATTCTTGCAAAACACTTTTTAACGAGTCATTCAAATTTCTAAGAAGCTCTTTTGGGGGACTTAATAAATCTTCCTTAACCTCAACTTTTGAAGCCCCTACTTCTATTACCGAAGTATCCAAATTTAAAGTTTCATTTTTCACTTCAGGTTTAATCGAATTAGAATCCAATGTATTTGGTTTAATTGAGTTATCCCCTAAATAAAAACTATCTTTTCCATCCACTTCAGAGGAAGGAACTACTAATTCAGTTTTAAAGGCTTTGGTTTCTTCTTTAATTTCCTTTAATACCTGCTCAAGCTCCTTTTGCTCTTCTTTCAAGACTTCCGACTCCTCTTTAAATTCCTTATTCAACTCTTTTTGTTCTTTCTTAAGCCCCTTCACATCTTCCTCCAATTCTTTAGACTCATCTTTTCCCTTCTTCTCTTCTGCTTTATTTAATTGCTTTTCATGTTCATTAATTTTCTTCTTTTGCGTCTCTATTTCTTTCTTTTTCTTTTCTTCAGATGAACTATGATTCCTCTCCAATTTTTCTTTTTTCTTTTCAGCTTTTTCTTTCTTTTCCTTAGCCTTCTTTAAATCTCCTTCCTCTCCTTTAAATGTAAAGTTGACACCAAAGCTGGCATTTAAAAATTTTGCATGATCAACGGCAGATAAACCAATAGCGTTATCAAACATTCCATAAACTTGAAATGATCCTAAATGTAAAGCAAGTCCTGCGCCCAAATTGTCAAATGTTCCATTAGCTCCGCTGTAAGTAAGTTTAGTAGTTAGCCATTTTTTAACATGAAAATTACCTGCTAACAAATAACTTGGGTAAAAATTATTATTAAACACCCTACCATGCACCATAGCTTGTCCGTCAAAAAAGTCATTTAACTTATATGATGCTCCTGCAAAAATCCTTGTTTTCAACCTTGTTGTATAACTAATTTGCGATCGCTCAAGCTTGAAGGTATTCGATAAACTATCTCCTAAATCATCAAAAAAACCTGATTCCTCCTCTGAACTCTCTCCACTATTACTACCGAATTCAGAGAAAGGAATACCATCAAATGTAAAAGACGACCCATCATTACTAAAAGATTCTCCATAATCTGCCCATTTAATATATCCAAGATCAACAACACTGGCAAATAAGTCAATCTTATCGTTTAATTGATACTCACCTCCTAGATCTAATCCGAATCCAACATTAGAAAAGTTCACAAAACCAGGATTCCCAAAAACATCTGCTATACTATCATCCAAAAAGTACGTCCCACATGCATTAATACCAAATTCAGAAGTAGCAGTTATTGCATAATCATCAGGATCTGTATATAAACTTACACCATCGAAATCACCATTAATATTTGCTAAACCTAAAAGTAATTTAACACGACCTCCAACGTTTAATTTTTCATTAACCTCTCTTGTATACCCAATACCCGTCTCAGCATAAGCCGTAACATCGAAACCAAAACCATCTAGAGAAATATCCTTTCCTATATATGCTCCATTACCATTAGTAAGAAAATCAAAAACAGCCTTATTGTAACCTAAATTAACATCCACTTTTGGACTTAAATTTAAAGAAAAGAAGTTTTTACCGGACTTAAATCCCAAACCTAAAACATCAAACCCTAAACCTACATTTAAGTAGTTCTTGTTGTTTAACTTTGGGACTAAACCTTCTAATTTCATCTTACCATTCTCAAACATATCATTCCAAGAAAACGCACTATTAGCACCAGTAATCCCCCAACCTGATAAGATAGGGAAACTAAAATAACCACTGTATTCTGGAAATACACCAGGGTTTAAATACTTAGCTTGCGGTAAATTATCATACAAGGCTTGCTGGCTCGCATATTGTGCACTAACTCCAAAAATAGAAGTAACGACTAAACCGATAAATATTAAACTCTTTTTCATATTATTCTTCTTCCTCTGAGTTAGTAGATATATCAAAATTGAACTTCCCTAAAATTCCAAGTTTTAAACTCATTGATTGATTGGAATAAATTTTCACATCATTACCTGAATTACCAGTGTTTAATGTGGCAAATATTAAAAGTTTGTTCCCTACGTTTTTAAGTAAATTCACATCCGTTTCATCTGCAATTAAATCTGCTTGTCTCCCCCCTTTTGACACAACATTTCCTGTAGAAGGATTAACAGTTGCCGCTGAAATAAGAATATCATTTCCATCTGCCGAAGAAAGTGAATCTAAAATCATATAACTTTCATCAGTTATGTAAAATTTCACTTTCCCTTCTAATGGGAAACCATTATCTACATTAGTTCTTAAAGAAGCGCTTACAACATTTTCAAAAACACTTGCTATTGCAGAATCAACTTCAATTGTGTCCACATATCCGAAATCTTCGATAACTCCATATAATGGAATCGTTAAATCTAACGAAACATCGAGTCTACTCGTATCTAAAGCAAAATTATAAGTATCACCATCAGGGTTAATTGAACCATCTATACCTGTCACAACTTCATTCGGCCATAAATTAATCAAGTCAGCAATATTTGTTGTATTGTCTAAAACTAAATTGGATGTAACCTTTTCCCCTAAATTAGCAATATTGGCTCCCGAAATTTCAAAAGGAATTTTTGAACCTGGCTCTAAAGTTTCTGAATCTTCATCATTTTTCATTTTTAAGTTAATGGAAGAAATCTTCATTGGAATTCCAAAAGAACTATGGAACCCAAGTGTAATTTCCGGGTTTGCAAATGTCATTTTTTGAAATATTTCAGAAGATCCGATGTCAAAGGATTGTGTTGCTTCGTCAAGCGAAATATCCTGAGCACCAAAATACCCATCCAAGAAAGAGGGAACTACACTTGTCACTGAAACTCTAGCTGTAACAGCATTTGCCGTATCAAATGAAACAGGTAAACCAGAACTAACAACGTTCGCACGAACTCTGGTTTCAATGGAATTAAATCCTGTCCCTCCTTTTGTTAAATCAAAACTGTAACCTGATAAATCAAAACTTGCGTTTTTAGTGATTGGTCCAGCTCCAATAGAAATAGAATCTATAAATGACCTACCATCTTTAGTTGCAAAAGGTAGCTCAATATAAAGTTTTGCTGTTTCTTTAATTTCATAATCTAAATCAAGAACTAAATCACCATCCTTAAAAATAAGTGTTTCTAATTTTTCACCAACACCTAAATCGATGTCAACCGAAAAAGTATCATTTAAAACTTCTTGGTTAGGAAAAATAGCTGTACCTGCAACAATCACAAAGTTTCTACCAGAAAATTTAGCAATAATCGAATCATTATCATTTATACATACTGGACTTGCTGTTCCAGGACTAGATAACTTAATAAATTCAATAACCATATCATCCTCCATTGTTTTCCCGGCTAAATCAACGCTATCCGCTAAAGAAGAATTAGGTGGAATACTTGCATATCTTAAGGTATCTAAAGAAACACCATCTGAACCTCTTTTTAAACTCAATTCAACATTAGTTAATTCAGTTGCCCATTTGTTCTCTAATTCAAGCTTTAGTATTCCTTCTGAAAAAGTAGCAGTTGTAAATGCCGCATCAGAAATTGAAAGATCTATATCACCAATATTTTGTTCTGGAAAAGCTGGAAAAGCATTATCACATGAGTTTGAAACACTAGAATATAAAGAAAGAAATGGATTGCCTGCTCTTAAAGCAACTGTATCTAATCTTATTGCGGTTATGGCGTCATCAACGTCATCTATCCTTAACGGCTGTAATTGAAAAGAATAATCAACTGTTTCATCCTTTATTTCGATAATCTCAGAAAGCGAAAGAGAATAAACAGAATCAGAATAAACAAATTCTAATAATTGATCTCCATTCTCCCTTAGCAAATTGGAATCTATTGCTGATAAAATATCCTTGGCTTCGATTGAGGCTTTGATAAGTGGCGCTGCAATAGTTGGAGATAATGAAATACTACCTTGTTCTAATTCATATTTGTCCTTCACACAACCTATTAAAGAAAGTGCAAATAGTACAATAAGAAAATTGGATTGCTTCATGATGCTCTATTATTCTTTTTCAGAGCGCAAAGAAACAATCAACAATTCAAAAAAATAAATTATCCAAGTTAAATCTCATGCATTTGAAATATTATTTTAAACAAAAAAAACAGTCTTAAATACACACATCAAACATATAAAAATATGATTTACAATGATTTAAGATAACCAACAACATTATCGTTAACTCTGTTTGAAATATCATATAATTCAGCTTTAACAAACTTCTCTCCTATAATATTTTCGTATAATTCGATATATCTTTCTGAAACTGAAGCTACATATTCTGGCGTCATTTCAGGAATTTGTTGACCATCTTTTCCTTGAAACCCGTTTTGAATTAACCACTGACGGACGAACTCTTTTGACAATTGTTTTTGAGCCTCACCAGCTTTTAATCTATCCTCATATCCTTCTTTGTAGAAATATCTAGAAGAATCAGGAGTGTGAATTTCATCAATCAAGATAATGTTTCCATCCTTGTCTTTTCCAAATTCATATTTAGTATCAACTAAAATCAATCCTTTCTCATCTGCCATTTCAGTCCCTCTTTGAAAAAGAGCTCTAGTATATTTTTCTAACTGAACATAATCTTCCTCCGAAACTATTCCTTTTGCCAAAATATCCTCTCGTGAAATATCCTCATCATGTCCCTCATCGGCTTTAGTAGTTGGCGTAATTAATGGTTCTGGAAATTTTTCATTTTCTACCATCCCCTCAGGTAAAGCAACACCACAAAGTGTTCTTATGCCTGAATTATAAGTTCGTGCAGCATGACCAGTTAAATAACCTCTAATCACCATTTCTACTTTAAAAGGCTCTGCTTTTTTTCCAATTGAAACAACAGGATCCGGTGAATCCATTAGCCAGTTGGGAACAATATCTTCAGTTGCTTTTAAAAACTTGTAAGCAATTTGATTTAAAACTTGTCCTTTGTAAGGAATCCCTTCAGGTAACACAACATCAAACGCAGAAATTCTATCTGAGGCAATCATTACTAGAATATCATCATTAATCCCATATACCTCTCTTACTTTTCCTTTGTAATAAGATGTTTGATTAGGAAATTCGAATTTTGCGGTTGTAAGTGTGTTCATAACAAAAAATGTTTGCACAAAAATAATAAGATTAAAAACAAAAAAGCCCCTTTGCAAGGGCTTTAAGAATGAATATTATCAACAGTTCATAAATCTAATCAACTTGCTTAAGTATGGAAAACACAAATTTAGAACCTCCTAGTGATTCAGATTCAGTACAGTAAATCTCCCCCCCCATTTTCTCAACTAATCTTTTTACTATAGATAAACCTATACCTGTACACTCAACATCGGCCCTGTTATGCGCTTTTCTAAATACTTCAAAAATTTCCTCTCTATGTTTCTCAGCAATACCAGGTCCGTTATCTTCTATTGAAATCTCAATCAAATCACCTAAATCTCTACTGTAAATTTCCACAATACACTTCTCCTTATCATTATATTTTACTGCGTTGTTTACAATATTCGATATTGCTTGATAAAGAAAAACTTTTTTATTAACTACCGAATAACCTTCCGTCTTGTTATAAATTTCAATATTTGGACCACCCATTGAAACATCAAAACATATATCATTAATAAAATACTTAAGAGGTATAGACTCTGAAATTATCTCTTCAGCCCCAATCTTGCTGTATTCCAAAATATCCCTAATTAGATTATGCATATGATGCGTTTTTCCTTTAATCTTTGCAAAATAATCTGGAAGTTCATCATATTGCTTTTCCTCTAAATCGTCTCCCATGAAATCTATTAAAGAATTAACAGCTCTTAAAGGAGCTTTTAAATCATGAGCCACCATGTAAGAAAATCGAGAAAGGTCCTCATTCTTTTTTTCCAAAAGAGAATAATACTTTTCAAACCTCACTTTCATTTCTTCAATCTCATAAGAATCTTGAATATGAAAAGAAAGTATTTTTAAAAAATTAAACCTCTCCGAATCGAAAACCAAAGCCCCTTCAGAATAAAATGAAACAGTTCCTATAACATTACCTTGAATAATAACTGGAAAAGAAACGAAAGAGTTTAAATTAAGTTTGGAATAAAAATGACTTCTAGCCAGTCCAGAATTTGACACATTATCAATTGCTTGAGCGCTTTTAAACTTAACCGTGTCTTTACAAAATGTTTGATCGAGGGTATAAAACGAATCGAAAAGCGGTGTTTTCTCCACTTTTGCGTTTATTTGATAATGATAATCATTAACAGAACTAAATAGAGCATAATCTGCCGCACAAACTTCCTTTCCAAGCTCAAGTAGTGCTTCCACCTTCTCCAAATATGAATCAGGGTAACCTGATAATAACTGTATGAGTTTCCCTGTTAAATACTTCATTACTTATTAAGCACATCATCCTTTACGGATCAGTCCCAAAAGTTGGGGAGAAGTTTAAATAAACGTAACTTGCTTTGATTAAAGATTTGAGTTTTGGAAGGTTATTTAGATTTGATAAAGATGATTTTACCAGAGATTTTGGTGGATCACTTTGAGTTAACAG
>CAXRIN010000042.1:0-8870 GCA_964230605.1 Flavobacteriaceae bacterium | reverse complement strand
GATAAAAGGTAAATATCTACAAGCGTATTTAGACGAGTTTTGCTATAAACTTAACAGAAGGTATTTCGGAGAACGATTATTTGATAGACTTGTATTAGCTGTAGCTAAAATTTATAGGTAAGATTGTGGGGAATCAGTTTAGATATCAATGTTAATCAAAAAGGCAAACTGACTTTTGCTGAACTGGGTTTGTCATCTGAAAATTTGTTTATTGAAGGGGGAAATTTAAGATTAGTAATTGATGTTGAACAATCGAAAGATATTCAATTTGCAAGTCATCCAACTATCGAATTATGTTATGCAGAGAAAATGGAAGAAACCCATTGGTCTGTTGAGTTTAATGGGAGCACAGTTTTAGATAAATATGATCATTCAGGAAGTGCTACTCTTTTACTTTTGAAAAGAGAAGTTTTATCGGATATTCATCATCATGAAAATCAGTTAATCATTCATGCTCAGTTGACGAGTGAAGCGCATATTGATCCAAATAAGAGTTATATTTCGTTATTCTAATGATGTTAAATAGTATGTAAAAACCGCGTTAAAAGACGCGGTTTTTTTGTTTTTGCATCCCCTCAGCCTGCGGCAGCTCCCCTTGAAAAGTGGAGCAATTGAGAGTTGAACTTTGTTCAACTCTATTATTTAGAAACATACGTCAACCGCTCCACTTTTCAAGGGGAGCTGCCGCAGGCTGAGGGGATTATATAAACCCTTTTCTTTTTTTAGCCTTAAATGGTTTAATTTAGAAATATGAAACCAGTAAAGGCATCAAGCACATACGCATCGGCAACTCACATTGTATTGCCAAACAATACCAACACTTTAGGTAATTTAATGGGTGGCCAGTTATTGAATTGGCTTGATGTTATTGGAGCAATAAGCGCTCATCGTCATTGTAGAAGGGTTGTTGTAACCGCTTCTGTTGGAAAGGTAGCTTTTCAAAAACCAATCAGATTAGGAGATATTGTTACGTTGGAAGCAAAAGTATCAAGAGCTTTTAAGTCCAGTATGGAAGTGGTGATGGATGTTTGGGTTGAAGATCATATCACAGGTGAAAAACGTCGACACAATGAAGCAATATATACTTTTGTTGCGGTTGATCAAATTGGCAGACCAATTGAAGTGCCGGAGTTAATCCCTGAATCAGATCAAGAAAAAGAACGATATGCTGGTGCTTTAAGACGACGACAATTAAACTTAATTATGGCTGGTAAATTAGATGCTAAAGAAGCGCCAGAATTAAAGGCATTGTTTGAGTAATTTGAAGGGGATTAAGGGGGGTGTAAAAAATGGATAACAACCAAGAAAAGAAAATTAAAACATTGTGGGAACGATTAAAAGTTCGTTACCATCTGTCTATTGTAAATAAGAACTTGCTTTTAGAGGTTTACAGTAGAGATATTTCTAGGGGTAGATTGATGCTTTGGGTTGCAGGAATTGCTTTCGGGGTTAGTTTGTTTACTTATGCAATTATCGCTTTCACTCCAATCAAATCTTACATAATTCCTGGTTATGAATCTGCATCTGATCATGCTCAATTGGTTGAAACAAATAAGCGATTATTTGAACTACAGCAAGAAGTTAATGGAAGAATTGAGTACAGTTTAAAAATTGATACTGCTTTAAGAGATTTCGGATTTAATGTTGATTCTATCAATCAAATGTCTTTGGAAAAAGTAGCTATGCAGAACGAGAAAAGTGAGCTATTACCAGATAAATTCATCAATTTCTCCATTTCAGAAGAGTCACAGTCTCTTGCTTATTTCCACTTCTTTAAGCCCATTACTGGAATTGTTTCCAAGGAGTTTAAAATGGATGAAGGGCATTACGGAATTGACGTAGTAGCTGAAGAGGATGCAGGAGTAAAAAGTACCTTAAACGGGAAAGTGGTATTTGCGGCATGGACGGCTGAAACAGGTCATGTTGTTGCCATTCAACACAGTAATGAATTAATTAGTATTTATAAGCACAACTCGGTATTGTTAAAGAAAGAAGGGGACATTGTAAAAGCGGGTGAAGTGATTGCAATTGTTGGGAATAGTGGTAAGTTTACAACTGGTCCACATTTGCATTTTGAACTCTGGTTTAAGGGATCTCCGTTAAATCCAACTGAGGTAATTAATTTCGAATAATTATGATTTTAACAGATATTCAAGACGGTTATATTAGGGCGCTTCATATCATTTTTGTGGTGACTTGGTTTGCAGGATTATTCTATATGGTTCGTTTGTTTGTTTACTTCTGTGAAGCTCAGGAAAAAGAAGATGTTGAGAGAGCAATTTTAACTCATCAATACAAAATCATGATGCGCCGATTATGGTATTTTATCACTTGGCCAAGTATGATTTTGACTTTGATTTTAGGTTCGACACTACTGATTTCAAAAATGGATAATTTGAAAGAAGGATGGATGTGGGCCAAGATTGTATTTGTTCTTTTATTAATTGCCTACCATCACGTTTGTGGGGCTATTTATAAGAAGTTTAAAAACGATATTGTAAATACTACTTCAACTAAAATGCGCTTATGGAATGAAGTTGCGACGTTATTATTATTTGCAATTGTTTTCTTAGTTGAATTACAAAATGAAATGAGCGCCCTCATTGGAGTTGGTGGATTAATTGGAGTCAGTTTAGCTTTAATGGCTGGGATTAAGATTTACAAAAGTTATCGATCGAAAAAAGAGGAAGAAACTTCCGAATAATTTTGCGTTAGTTTTCGCTTCTTAGCGATTACTTACTATCCCCAACGCTTTTAATGTTTTTATCAGGGTATAACTCTGACTTTTCGAAGTTGTCAAATTTGAAATCCGAGACTGTTAATTTGTGGAAATATTTTGATTGATTGGTTTTAGGTAGCCCTGTGTAAAGGATTAATTCAAAAGGGATTTTCACTCCATCAATGTCCTTAAAGTTGGCATATTAAATACTTCCAGAAACAGCGCTTCCAGGAAATGCTGTGCTGTGTACAGTAAAATTGCAGTAATCAACCATTTCTGTTTCCTTGTTTATCCAAAGCATGTATTGATCATGTTTTTTATGAGTTTTGAGTTTATTCCAAGTCACGAAAACAAGATCATACTTTTTACCATTAAATTCCTTTTCGCCTCCATAAGCAATCAATTCAACCTTTTTTAGTCTATCTATTAATTCAAAGAAATATTGAAATGCAGCCAGTCCAAACTCAGTTTTTTTGTGAGCTTTATTTTTGAATTGTGGAATTGAATCGCCAGAGGGAATATTATAATAATGCCATGATTGTAAACCTCTTTGTTCATCTTTTTTCTTTCCGTCCAAGAAGGTCACTTTTGAATCAAAAGTTCCTACCGCATATTGAAATTTTAAAGATTGTTTTTGTTTAGGCCATGGTTTTCCAAATTTTCCTGCAATTCCTTTCCAATGGTTTATCCCTGTAACTTCATAAACTTCATGCTCAACAAATTCATTAAAACCATGCGCTTTCCATGTACTTTCCAGAATCGCTAGTGCTTTATCTTTTTCAGCGATACCATTTTTTTTAACTGTTTTATTACTAACGGAGGATAAACAGCTCGTTAAAACAAAGCCTATTATAAGTGTAGAAAGGATTTTTTTCATGTGATAAAAGTAATCAATAGAGTATTTCAATTGGTAAGCAAGATTACATTAGAATGAGATAAATCTATTGTCTAACTAGAAATAAATCAATTTCAGAATGATCAATGTGGTGACCATGAATATTGCGGTTAATGGAAAACCAAATTTGAAGTAATCTTTAAAAGTATATCCACCTGGTCCGTATACCATCAAGTTAGTTTGATAACCAATTGGAGTAAGGAAAGTTTTTGAACCAGCAAAAGCCACACAAAATACAAAAGGCATTACATCAAAATTGTGCACCTGTGCAAAGCTTAAAGCAATTGGCATAATGATGGAAACTGCCGCAATATTTGTCATATAAGCCGCCAATATATTGGTAATTAAATAAACTCCGGCCAGCATTCCAATTGGCCCTAGCGGTTCTAAAACCGACAATCCCTTCGATGCGATATATTCAGCCGTTCCGCTTTTATCCATTGCAACTCCAATTGATAAAGCTCCACCCATTATGGTAATCAGATTAATATTGATGGCTCTCTTTACTTCTCCAAACAATACAATTTTAGTTAAAAGCAGGAACACAAAAAGTAAAAGCAGGGATTGAAATAAGCTGATTAATCCAAGTGCAGGAAGTAAAATAGAAATGGCCGTTGCAACAATTAAAGAAGCTGATTTTTTCCCTTCAATATCTTGTAACTGACGAATGTTCGAAATCAGTGTTAAGTCTTTTGCTCGGGAAACACGTTTGTAAAAATCATGACCTGCAACACACAGCATCATATCTCCTTTTTGAAGTGTAATTTCTCCTATTTTTCCAAATAATTTCTCTCCATCACGACGAACGGCAATAATTGCAGAATCAAATCTTGCACGGAAATCTGTGTCTTTAATTTTCTTGCCAGTTAAAGTAGAGTTGTAAGGAATAATAACTTCAACAACTTCTTTCTTTTGAGTTAACTTTCCTAATTCATTAGGCATCTCAAGACCTAAATCCATGTTGACAATATCTACAATCTTATCAGTTTCTCCAGCGAAAATTAAATAATCGCCTGCCCTCATGATTTCCTTAGGTCCTGGTGCCGTTCTTACTTTATCGGGACGAACAATCTCGACTAAATATAGTCCGTTTAGATTTCTCAAGTTTGCTTCCCCAATTGTTTTTCCAACAAGTGGAGAGCCTTCTTTAACTAATAAGTCAACAAGATATTCGGTAGTGTTATCATTAAAATTGGATAACATTCCTTTGTTTTCTGGTAGTATCTTTCTTCCGAAAATTAAGATGTAAACAATACCAATTACTACAAGTGGAGCACCAATTTTAAAGAAAGAAAACATTCCCAACTCAAATTCGCTTCCTAGTTTGGAAACTATGATACTGTTAGCGATTAAGTTAGTTGAAGTACCAATTAATGTTAATCCTCCTCCCATAATTGCAGCAAACGAAAGTGGGATTAATAATTTGGAAGGAGATATTTTATTTTTTCTACCCCAGTCTATTACATAAGGTAGCAATAAAGCAACAAGCGGCGTGTTATTCATGAATCCAGAAAATAAGGAAACAAAACCAGTCATTTTTGCAGTGAAGCTGAAATAACCTTTCGTTTTTAAGAATAACTTTTGGAAGATGTTTTCAATAACTGGGCTTCTTTTCAAAAACTGACCAATCACTAATAACATTATAATAACGGAGACTTGCTCATTAGCAAATGATGAAAGTACATCTTTGGTTGAAATGATTCCGGGTAGTAACAAAAGTCCAACCACCCCAAGAAAGGTAATAGCAGCATTGTAAATCTCTTTGTACAGAAATACAATAGTCACTAATACAATTCCAATAACATAAAACTGTACGCCAATATCTCCTATGAATTCGTTTAGTTGAAACATTACTCGCCTTCAAAGTTAGCAATCCTCACAAAAGTATACTTCAATAGTGATGATTTATAGCATTTTAAAGTGATTAGATCAAATTCTGCATGTTAATAAGTTGTAAATGAATGTATTGAATTTACAGCTTCAATCAACTTAATTTGTTGGTGGAAAACAAGGCTATTTTTTTACCTTTGTTTTCACTTAGCAAATGAATATCAGAATAGAAAAAATAGCAAAAGAACTCTTAATGGAAGAGGATTGTGTAGTGATCCCAAACTTTGGTGGTTTCGTTACACATTATCGCTCGGCTATTATGGAGCCTTCAAAGAACTTACTAATCCCACCCGGGAAAAGTATTTCTTTTAATGCTAAGCTTTCTAAAAATGATGGTTTGTTAGCTCAAAATATTGCAGTTAAAACTGGTTTATCATACAATGAGGCTTTGAGAGCTATTGATGTTAAAGTTGGTTTTTGGCAAAAAGAATTAAGTAAGTCTAATTATTTGGAGCTAGAAGGTTTAGGATCTTTTGTTCAGAATAAAGAAGGCGGATTGGTTTTCGAGCAATTTAACGAGTCTAATTTTGCCAATGCCTCTTTTGGTTTAACTAATGTTCATGCAACACCTGTTGAGCGAGTTGGTTTAACACAACGAATTGAACGTAGTTTAGATAAAAAGAAAGCAACCCCTAAAGTATACAAGCTTGTAACTAGAAGTGCTGCTGCAATTTTACTTTTTGGATTAATTGGTTTTGGAGGAAATGAATTCCGCAAAACTGATATGGGGATGTCATTAGCAGATTCAATCACTTCCATTTTTAAATCTGAAACTGTTAAAATTCAGGAGCCAGTTTTAGTTGGAGAAGCACCTAAAGTTGAGCCAAAAGCTTTAGTTGAGGTAAAGAAAAAAGAATGGGGAGAAGTAATTACTTTTGAAGATGTTCAAGAATTTAAGGACTTAGGTCATTTGGATCAACCTGAAAACTTAGAAAAGATTCGTGAAATTCAGCAAGAGAAAGAAGCAATTGCCGCAAAGTTTGAAACTGAGCAAGTTGAAGAAGTTATTGAGAATAACTCATCCAACAAATACCATGTTATAGCAGGATGTTTCGGAGTAAAGTCCAATGCAAATAAAATGGTAAAGAAATTAAAACAGGCAGGTTTTAAAGATGCTCAATTAGCTGGTTTATCAAAATCTGGTTTACATCGTGTGGCTTATGGTTCTTACAACCAAAAAGTGGCTGCTTTAAAAGCTTTAGCAAAAGCTAAACTTTCGCACAATTCTCAGGCTTGGTTAGCTGAAGATTAATAAGAATTGCATTAATAAATCATCAAATCATCGGATTTCATTCATTTTCATTAAAAAATCTTATTTCGATTTATCTGTCATTGGCAAATTATTTTTTGAAATAGCCACTTTTACTGAATCAAACTTGAATCAAAAACGTATTAACCAAATTTAATTTTGTTAACGATTGCTTAATCTGTGAATAGGCAAATTTTATTTGGATTAACTTAGCTTTGGTCGTATCTTTGTAGACCCTTCTTGAAAAAATTCAACATTATGTTGGACTTAGTAAGGGATAAAATTTAGGAGAAATGAGCTTAGAAAACATTAAAAGAATTAAAGACTGGGGATTAGGAATTGATGGTCACATGATTATCTCAGGTCCTTGTAGTGCTGAGACTGAAGAGCAAGTATTAACTACTGCTAGAGATGTAGCTAAAGATAAAAGAGTAAACGTTCTTAGAGCTGGTATTTGGAAGCCAAGAACAAGACCAGGTTCTTTCGAAGGAATTGGAGAGATTGGTTTAGAATGGTTAATTAAAGCAAAAGCTGAAACAGGTTTATTAACTGCAACGGAGGTAGCTAATGGAGCTCACGTTGAAGCTTGTTTAAAAGCCGGTATTGATATTTTATGGGTAGGAGCAAGAACAACTGTAAACCCATTCTCAGTTCAGGAGGTTGCTGATGCTTTAAAAGGTGTTGATATCCCGGTTTTAGTTAAAAACCCAATTAACCCAGATTTAGCTTTATGGCAAGGAGGTTTGGAAAGAATTGCTGCTGCTGGTATTACTAGATTAGCTGCTATTCATAGAGGTTTCTCTACTTATGAGAAAACTCCTTTCAGAAACTTACCAAAGTGGGATATGGCAATTGAGATGATGAGAAAATTCCCTCAATTGGATATCGTAAATGATCCATCGCATATTGCTGGTAACAGAGAATTATTACCATACGTTTGTCAAAAGGCTTTAGACTTAAACATGGAAGGATTGATGATTGAGTCGCACATGACTCCATCGGTTGCTTGGTCGGATGCTGCTCAGCAAGTTACTCCAGCTGGTTTAACGGAGTTGTTAGATGGTTTGAAATTCAGAAAAGAAAAAGCTGATACTGCTGATACTAACAAATTAGTTGCTTTAAGAAAAGAGATTGATGAGTTAGATGATCAAATTTTCCAAAAGATTGCTTCAAGAATGAAAGTTGCTGATCAAATTGGAGAGTACAAAAGAGATAACAGCGTAACAATTCTTCAAGTTGATAGATGGGAAGAAATCGTTAATAAGAGAATTGCTTTAGGTGTTGCTATGGGATTAGATGATGAGTTTGTTAAAGCATACTTAAAATTAATTCACAAGGAGTCTATCCGTCGTCAAAACATCGTTATGAACGAAGGACAAGCTGAATTAGCTGGAAAGTAATTTCCGTTCGAAATAGATTTCAAAGCCCCATAAATTCGGGGCTTTTTGTTGATATCTTATTGCTACACCATTAACTAAAATGCTTAAATACAAAAAGGCCTATATTGCTTTCGCCCTTTTCACACTTCTTATATGTTTTACTGCTTTACAGTTTGGGGAAACAAAAGGAAACAGCACAGTGTTTGCAATCGTTACTACTCTCGTTCCGCATTTTATTTTTTGGTTTATTAATGGGATATACAAACTTCAATATAACCACCTAAACTTCAAAGGCTCACTACTTGGAATGTTTACTACTGTTGCCAAATTAATACAGATATTCATGCTGTTTTTTGGCTCATTAATATTCTTAGTTTCCTTACTCATAACTATCCTAAACCAAAACCTAGCAAACCTTGCCTTTTCTGTATTTGGAGTTTCAATTTTTTTCGCAGGAATAACCGTTAAAAATTTAATTTATAAGGATTAAAATGATGTATAATACCTAGGTAATTGCAAAAGCTTTAGTAACTCCTTCTCTATTTAAAAACTTTATACTTTCCATCGTCCTAAAAATTAGACAATTACCTTACATGTTGTCATCCTATGTTTACAGTCAGAGTATTTTAGAAGGATAAACTAGAAGAAAGAAAAAGGCTGTAACTCGTCATTTGTCCTGCAAGACCGTTCTGAATGCTAGCCTCTTTCTTTCTGTGTAAAAACTTGAACAGTTCATTA
>CAXRIN010000041.1:0-16247 GCA_964230605.1 Flavobacteriaceae bacterium | reverse complement strand
TGGCTCTAATCCTGCTGCATCAAAATTACCCGCCGCATCTATCGATCCATTTACAAACGCATTATTGGTAGCATCCCAAGCTGTCCATCTTCCTCCTGCATCACTTGTTCCCGATAATCCTACTTGGAAAACGGTATCTTTTTTACAGAAATCAAAATCTGCTGTAGTTACCTCTGCTTCCATCGCTGGCTCAATTGTAATATCCACCGAATCAATTCCAAAACAAGCACCCGGTGTTTTATAATAAACTCTAACTACGCCATCTTTTAACATCGTTAACTCTCCAGTCCCTGCATCAATAGTTGCAATCGTGGCATCATCAACACTCCAAACTCCTCCTGGTGTTGTCCCAAGCTGTGTTGTAATTACTGGATTTGGCGTTTCACTTACACAAAATGGACCTTGATCATCCGTTACATCTGCACTTTCATTCGCTTCAACATCTACATCAATACTCGCTGTGGCTTTACAACCCTTAGCATCAACCTCTACCTCATAAGTATGCGTTCCAGGAGTAGTTACCCCATCTGTCACACTATCAGTCCCCACACCTGCATTACTCCATACATATGTCACTGGGTAGCCAGCTGATTCATCAACATGAGTCTCTAATTCATAAGCCTCTCCCTCACAGTAAACCGCCTTGAATGGTGCTTTACCTATCGAATCAATCACAGGTAATGGGTTACGGATGAATTGAGCGGAATCGGAAATCTTAACACAAGACTTATCCAAATTACCATCCTCTGCAATAATATATCTGTATAAATAACCACTATCCGTAACGTTTGGTAAAGTGATTTGACCTCCAGCAATATCTCCCGTTTCTCCAGCTATATCAGTCCAAGTTGTTCCGCCATCATTACTCTCTTGCCATTTAAAATCTAATCCATTCGTTAAACCAGCCTCAGAAACTACTTCCCCATTATCAGGAGCACAAACCTCTAAAGTTGAAGCTGCAACATCAATACTTGGATCGTCCGTTGGAGCGGTACAGCAAGAAGTTGGTTTTAAAACAAAAGGAACTGGATCACACGCATCCGAAGCCTCTATAACCATTTGGCCAAAAGCTCCTACGTGCTCACTATAACCATCTATATCTATTACTCCTGATATGGAATAAGTAGGCCCTGCACCACTCCAAACTGGAGTCGTAAGTACATTTCCACCACCACTTGTCTTAAGACGATATCTTCCAGCAGGAACATTGATATTTAAATTCACGTTTCCAGGACTTCCGCAAGGAACATCAACTACAGTTGTAGAGACAACAGCATCTCCATTTGTGACATCTAACAACTGAACAGTAACTGAGCTAGTTCCTCCCGAACCGCCACAGTCACCAGTCCAATTTTCTATCCCCATTTTAGCAGATTTTATCAATATATTTTGATAAGTAGTAATGCTAGTAGTCATCGATTGAGTTGCAGAGGAACTATTACCTATTGAAGGGCCTCCCATTGTTCCAATTGGAACAGTTTCGGCATTCTGAACCCACACTTCAATAAAATCATTTGAACCATTAGGAATAGTATAATCAACGGACGACCCGGTACCTATTGGATCACTCATATCACTATTTAAAGACCACTTGTAAGTTTTTCCATCCGAAACAGATAACTCTACATCTTCCCCTACTCCACTACAGTATTCAATAGTATCAACTTCAGGCAAAAGAGAAACAACATTGAAGTTTTTATTTAAAGAACAACCAGCATTACCTTTCAAAGGTGTAATAGAAACTGAATGTTGCCCTGCCGTGGTTGCCGTATATTTTCTTCCAGAAGAACTACCAGAAGGACCACTCCAATCAATTGATATGGCAGCATTTGGATCAATGCCTGCGTCTACTTCCATCTGAGCAGGACTACACAACTCAATATTATTTACATCAAAATCAATATCTTCAATAACAACTATATTATCAACTTGATTACAAGCATTATCAGGATCGTCAACACACACAGAATAAAAGCCAGGCGAATTAACAACTTGATTTAAATTACCCTCACTTATTTCACTTGGATTATTACCCTCTCCTTTATACCATCTTATTGTTGCATTATTCTCTTGACCACTTGGAATATTTGGATTTAATGTTATTTCGCCACCTATTTCACAAAGGTTCACAGTATCTGGTTCATTTAAATCAATTACGTAAGCGTTAGCTCCAAATACATTTTGACATGAATTAATAAGAGAAAATTTATCTAATGCAAAATCTACACCTGAAAGCGGAACTCCTTGAGTTAACGCAGCATCATTATATGGTCTTAATTCTACATCAACTGTAGTACTCGCCCCTGATGTCCAGCTTCCACTATATTGAATCCACTCAACTGTAGTAATAGTTGTATCTCTTAAAGTCTCCCCATTTGGCCCTTCGATTCGAGTTCCGTCAGGGTTTAACCTTACTCTTACTAATTCAACATCAAAAGAAACACTATTTGTAGGTGTAAGCGGGACATTTTGACCATCAATAGTAGCTCCAAAGTAAGGCACAGGAGCGTTAATTGAATTGAACCAAAACGAAAAATAATATGTTTGATTAGGAAATACGTTTACAGTTTGACCGAAAATCTCCGGACTACCCGTAGAGGGATCTACGAATAATAAAACATCATCTGATCCATCAATACCGTATGTCTTAAAATCAGGCGTAAATGAAGTTCCTTGCTTAGCGGTACCCTCACAAACGTAAATTTGATTATTATCACTCACATAATATCGACCTCCAGTCTGATAGAAACATTGATTAGCACTTAACTTTGCATCGATATCAGCTTGGGCATATACTAAATCTGAATTGAAATCCCCTGGAATATAACCATTATTGAAATCTCCATTTCTAATCGCTTCCTTCACAACACATTGCGAACTAACTTCCATCAATGGAAACAAAAAAATCAATAAGGCAAATAATATTTTTCTCATTTATCTTGAAATATTTGGAATCATCCTAATCCTAAACAAAACAATCTCACGCTTTATTTGTTACAGACTTGACTCACAAAAATAACAATATCAGAAAGGTTAACCTCCTGTTTTAAACAGGAATATTCACTCGTTCAATTTTAGGATAAGAGGTGTGTTAATAAATCTTTTAATTTCTTTTTCAAAGTAACATTGAAACCCATTTTGGTTTATCCTAATTTTAGAGTTATAAAATCCAAAGTATATGAATCCGTTAGAAAGAAGAAACATGTTGGTTAACAAAATCAACACTTTAAAATCAGAATTAGAGGGAGCTGATTTTATGAAAAAGTTAGAATTAAAAGATGAAATTCTAGAACTTGAAAAAGAGCTTGGAACAGCTAAATTATATGATGGTGATTCAGATGAATGCGAAATGTGCGGAAGCTAATCACTCATAAAAACTAAATAAAAAAAGGGAATCAATTGATTCCCTTTTTTTATTGATCGTTGTGACACAAACTATGCATCTAAAATATCATCGTTTTGGATACTGTTCGATTCTTCATTTAAGTGTACCAAAATAGTTTTATTGAAGATGATATATACAGTAGCTAACATCCAAGGCATTGTCAAAATTAAACCAAGACCAAAAGGAATCATACTAACCATTTGAATTAAACCTAATAAAAATAGCACACCAAAAATTGGGAAGAACTTTTTCTTTACAATATTAAAACTCGCTCCAATAGCTTCTGTTGCGGAACATCCTCCAAGTACTATAAAATGGGTACTAAACATAAAGAACATCCCTGTAACCCCTAAACCAATTGACATAACAAGAATCGCTGGTAAAACAGCAAAAAGTAAGTCTGACACTAGAGAAAAAACCTCCATTGGGTTGCTAACATAATTCATTTCTTGAACAATTGAAGCAAGTTCCATAAAACCAGCTCCTCCAATAAGAAAGTAAGCAATAATACCTAAAGGAATCATAACTCCTAACATTATTAAACCTACTAATAACGCATTCACAATTAATTTTCCTATTAAGGGAAAACCTTTAAAAATCAAACCAAAATCACTATCTCCTGTTGTGTATTTATGATGAATAAACATTAATAAACCTGCAGACAAAGATGGTCCTACAACCAATCCAAACCCTAAAGGTCCTATAACCGGAATAAAACTAGCCACAGTTTGCATCACATAATACATAATAGCATAAAGTAATGCCCACCCTACAATTGAAAGTCCAAGCTTCCAACCTTCTGATAAAACATATCCGCCATTAAATTCATAACCCTTTGTCCCTAGCTCCTTAGCTAAAACACTTGCTTTACTTGACATATAAATAAGTTTAGTTGTTTGCCCCAAAATTAGAATAATAAAACAGACTAAAGAAATATTGTTCTGGTACTAAAATTTATTTTTACAAAATGTTCAGTTGTAATCAGTACGCAAATGGTTTTTTAGAGGCTCCCGACTTAAAAGGGTTACTAAACAATATTGACGATTTCGAAATAGATGAAGATGTTACAATATCAACTTTCAGCTTCCCCGAAATTAAAAGACTTGGAAAAAGAATGGAGTATATTTTAAATAACGTTCTTGAAAAAGACTCCAAATATGATTTACTAGCCTCTAATATTCAACTAAAAAGCAACTCCAGAACTATAGGGGAGATCGACTATATTATTGAAGATAAAAAAGGCAACATTATACATCTTGAACTAGCTACCAAGCTTTATTTATTAGATCAATCTTTAAGTTCAGACTTTGTTCATCAATGGATTGGTCCCAATAGAAAAGACTTTTTACAACTAAAGCTAGATAAACTGAAAAAACATCAGTTTTTAATGTCTGAAACTCAAGAATTCAAAGCATATAGTTCTATACATAACATTCCTACTCCAACTAAAAAGGCTCTATTACTCAAGTGTCAATTATTTCTTCCTTTTAACCAAAAGATTAACCTACCTCAAAACTTTGCTAACTGTATTTGTGGACAATGGCTTACAATAAAACAATTTCAAGAAAACTATAACAATTGTGCTTTTTATTTACCTGAAAAAAAAGACTGGTTTATTTTGCCCGAACACAATACATTTTGGCTTAATAAAACGGAAGCTTTGCACCAAATAAAAGATTCACATACAAGACAGTTCTCCCCATTAGTTTGGATTAAAACTGAAGAAAATGAATATTTAAAGATTTTTGTGGTTTGGTGGTAAGTTTCACAAGATTCAAAAAGCCTACCCCTCTTATTATTTCGCTGTTTTCAGAATTTCAACAATCTCCTGAATTTTAATACGCTCATTATCATAATAAGCAACCAAGAATGCGTCAGCGAATCCTTTTTCTACTAATTCTTCTTTAAAAGCAGCAGCCTCTGATAAATTCTTGAAATTCCCCGTCATGTATCTTATAACTCCGTGAGTAGTCACTTGCTTTGTAAGGTTAGGAAGCTCAGCATATTTCTCTCTTAAATCAGAAGGAATATCGCCTCTATACAATCCAACTTGAACCATAATTAAAACCTTACTTAATTGGTATTCAGACTTAACTTCCTGAGCAGAATTATTATCCGATAAATCATTTTGCGAAATCACATTTGCTTCTTCACCTGGAGCAGCAACTCTCTGTCCATTATTATACGCCACGACAAATGCACTATTAAAACCTTTCGCCTTTATTTCGCCTTTGTGTTGATTTGCTTGAGCATAGGTTTCGAAATCACCAGAAAGATACCTCTTATATTGTCCGTAAACTTCCATTTCAACATCAGGAAATTGCGCTAATTTATCCGCCATTTCATCTCCTTTATATGCCCCAATTTGAACTTTGTAAGAAATTTTCGGAGCAGCTGCCTCCTCCTTTTTTACTTCAGGCTCAACCACCTTTTTAAGCTCTTTCTCAACCGGAGAAACAGTTTGTTTTACTTGTTGGAATTTCTCTTGATTTACTAAATCGGTTACTTTTATTCTTTTACCATCCTTATAAGCTACTACAAACGCTCCTTCAAACCCCATTTTTCTCATATCCAACTTATGAATATAAGCTTGCTGATAGGTAGAGAAAGAACCAGTAACATATTTAGTAATACCGCCAGATGTTGGGAAAGACAACGTGTTTACTCCTCTAAATACATTCTTATCAATTTTACCTCTAAAAGCTCCTAATTGAACTCTAAAAACTACTTGATCAGTTTTAACCAACTTAGCCTGATCGCTCAAGATTTTTAATCTATCAACTGTTGCTTGATCGAATACAGAACCTAAATCGACAACTTTAATTTTTCCTTTTTCAATTTTAACAATTGATGGCTCAAGTCCTTTTTTAATTAAATCTTCAATTTTATCCTTCGCTTGTTCAGGTGAATCGTAAGTTCCTAAAACATAAGTAGTCATTTCAGGATTATGAGTTTCAAAACTTTCAATCTCTGGAACGGATAAGATTTTGTTTACTTCCTCACTAGAAACATTTGATTTGAATGACCCCATACTTAAAGTAAACTTCCCTTCTAATTCTTCTTTTCGAATAACTTCAGCTTTCCCATCCTTGAAATATGCAACTTTAGCATCATCAAATCCATTAGCATTTATGTAAGCCTTCTCTGAATAAGCTTCTTCTTCCTTTTTATGCGGCTGAACAGACAAAACGTCAATCGAACCATCTACATTTTTTACTTTAACTGTATTTGGAGCATTCAACAGCTTTCCTCTTTCAACCAAAGGAGTTGTTTCATCTACAGTTCCGAGTTTTACAACGTAATTATTTTCAAGTTTTGAAAGTTTTTCGTTTGATGGAGATACATCAGGTACTTTATTGTTCTCTACCCCTTTAGAAATCTCATCTTTAGGAGCATCAATAGTTGGTGAATTTGTTCTAATAACATCTCCATTTTCAACTTTTGCTGCGCTCACATCAATTCCTTTCTCTTTTAGCGTTCTTATTACTTCTTTTGCTTTGTTTTCAGCAGATGCTGTTTGAGTGATAATTTGTTTGTTACCCTCATCATCAGTAACTTCTTCAGTCCCTGAAGAATTTTTCAACTGATCATAAACCTTCTTTTCCTCTGGAGTTGTTATTTGGCCAAAATCAATTGCAAAATTCCCTTCTGCTTTTTCTAACTTCGATTTGTCTGCAGACGAGTAAACACCCTCTACTTTTACAGGAATTAATTCTCCATCTTTTACTTGAGTAAGTTTAGCTTCTACACCTTTCTTTTCAAGCTCTTTAATGATTTGCTTTGCTTCGGCTTTAGTGGTTGGTTTCGCTGAAATTAATTTATCCTCACCGCTTTGAGTTTTCACTTCTGCAGTAGGCGTTTTTGATTGAATCTCATCTTTTGCCGTTTGTGTTTTTGGATCAGATGTTTTCCCGAAATCAATTACAAAAGCATCATTTAACTTAGTTAATAATCCATCCTTTTTATCTGAAGCGATTGGAGACTTCTTCACCGCCATCAACTCTCCGTCTTCTACTTTTGATAAAGTCGCCTCTACTCCTTCTGCTTTTAACTCTTCAATTACCTTTTTTGCTTCCGCCTCTGTTTTTGGTTGTTGAGAAATTAATTTAGTCTCACCAGATGCTGTTTTAATTTCAGTCACTGGAGTTTTTGATTCAATTTTTTCTTTTTCAGCCTTAGACTTCGGCGTTCCAAAATCGATTACAAAGCTATCTTCAAGTTTGCTTAAAATATCTTTAGACTTCGGTGATCCAAAATCGATTACAAAGCTGTCCTCAAGCTTGCTTAAAATATCTTTCGACTTTGAGTCAATTGGCTGCTCTTGTTTTACTGGAATTAATTCTCCATCTGTAACTTCAACTAACTTTGCTTCAATTCCCTTTTTCTCTAACTCTTTAATGATTTTTTTAGCTTCAGCTTCTGTTTGAGGTTCAGAAGTAACCAATTTCTTTTCACCAGTCGCTGTTACAACCTCCTCTGCTTCTGTAACTTCTTCAATAACGCTTTTAGCAGATTGTGTTTTTTGATCATTTGCACTTCCGAAATCAATTGCAAATGCTCCATCTAATTTACTCAGCAGACCATCTTTTTTCTTCTCTGGATTCTTTATTGCCGCAATTTGTTCCGCTTTTTTCAATTCATTCACATCAACAGGAACTAAAGCTCCATCCTGAACTTTTTTCACCTCTGATTCAACACCTTGTTCAGCAAATTTTTGAACAGCCTCTCTAACATAAGAATCAGATTGCGGTTTTTTAGTAATGATTTTTGTACTACCATCAGCATCTTTAACCTCAACAACTTCCGTTTGTGATTTGATTTTATCAATTACACTTTTAGTTTTTGGATCATTTGCCTTTCCAAAATCTATAACCAGATTACCATTTAATTTTTGAAGTATGTTTTCTTTCTCTTTTGGTTTAACTCTTGTTTTATTCCAGTTATCTGGCCCTACAGGATTTGATGGAGCAACATCTTTAACCTCAACTCCCACTGGGGAAGCTTTCCCATTTCTTACAGTAACAATTTCAGCATTTGGATACTTCTCTCTGTCTATCTCAGCTAAAATTTGTTTCGCTCCAACTTTATCAATAAAAGGCCCAATAACATAATCAGTTTTCCCACTATCACCATCTAAAACAACAGCATCTTCATATTCAAAATATTTCGCTTTGTCTTGGGTTCTTGCATCTGGATCTGTATCGCCCAGCTTAACAGCATACATACCCTCCAGCTGTTCCTTGTTTTCATAATAATCTTTGAAACGCTCACGCATTTCCTGCTTGGATTTTCTTTCCCACTCCTCTAAAGTCATATAATCTGTCCCCTCCCAAACTACAATAGTTGCTTGAGGGAATCCTTTTTCTAACAACTCCTCTCTTCGCAGCTTAGCATTATCCAAGTAGGCATATTTTTTAGTTAAGTAAGCCGTTTGATTATTTTTATTCAGGGCAGCAATAATATCACCTTCTTGCACAAACTTCTCCGCTAAGCTCTCTGGTATACTTCCTGAAAACTCTCCTAATAAAATCCTATACTGTCCTGCTTTTTGAGGCTCACCAGCAATTTTGTAAAGTATCTCAATTGGAATATCAGCAGAGTCAATATATTTTAAATATTGCTGATAAAAATCTTCATCCGTTAAAGTCTTTCCATCAGCATTAACAAAAGCTTCTCCAGGAGTAGTTGGTTCAACATCTCTAAAATCCGGCACTCCATCTTGATCTTTATCCAGCGGACATCCATTTTCATCCACCTCAACACCTTCGGGAGTGAACGGACAAATATCTAATCCATCAACAACTCCATCTCCATCATGATCACCTACGTCTAAAACAAAATAATCCGGAAAAAAGAAATCTTCAGGATTTGTACTAGGAGGAGAACTAAGCAAGTCATAGTGCAAAGAAACCGAGTTAAATGCGAAAAAATCGTTTAGTGAATTCCCTTGTCTGTCACCTACTCCATTTTTACTTACGTTATCAATTAAATCAGTAAATGTATAGTGAAAGGTAGAATTGATTTTAAAAGATAATCTGTCTGATACGTTTAAATTAACCCCTAATCCTATTGGAATACCAATTGCTAATTGAGGATATTTTCCAAATCCATCTAAATTAGCTGCTCTTAAATCTGTTTCATACACATAATCACGCTGCATTAAGGAAGCCTGATTAGCTAAAGGTGAGTTTTGATCTATATTTCTAATAGTACCATCAGTCCAAAAATGATAAGGAGAACCGTTGGCATCAACTAGATCGGCTTTGTTATTATATTCAAAACTTTCAAAACCTAGTGTAACATAAGGATTTATAATTTTTGACCAATAAAGCCAATAATCAAGGTTGAATGTTCCGTAAACAGCAACTGAAGAAATATCAGTTTTGAAGTTTAAGTTTCTAGTTGTAGATCTCTCATTCCCTATCATTGTTCCTGTTAGAAAACTGAAACCTAAATCTGCAAAATCATTAATCTTTCTAGCTACATGAACTTCATATCCGAATTGGTTTATAAAAGAAGTGTGATTCCCCACACTATTCACATCACCGTAATAATTTAGGAATCCAACTCCCAAACCAATGGAAGGTTTAATTTCTTTTGAAGATGGTAAATCACTGTTTTGAGCAAGTAAACTGCCAAAACTCATCACCAAAACAACAATATATCCAATAGTTTGCTTTATCATATATAAAACTCGCAAACACCTTAGGGTTTAGATGTTCCCCACTTCTACGCGGGGATTAAAAAAAGGTTATTCAAGAATATCATTCAAAAAAAAAAAAATGGTCGAATTACTTCGACCATTTTTTTTATTATTCTTGATTTCCTTGTTCAATCCAACAATTAAGAATCTTTATATCTTCATCTGACAGCGCTTCAGAGGGAGGCATTGTTTTATCTGTTATCGCCCTTGCTTTAACTCTAGATAAATTGGCTTCAACTTCAGAAAATGTTGTAAGAGAAGGAAAAGTCCCTCCTGTTGTATGACAAGCCGTACAATTTTCATTAATTATTGACGCGACATTATCATCATAGGTGTAATTCTCATCCCCACATGCATCCACAGTAGTCTCTGTAACTTCATCTTTAGCGCAAGCTATTAATAAAACTGAAAATGTAATTGAACCTAAAATTAATTTAAACTTTTTCATATTATTTAGTTTACGATTTCCGCTTCTTCAACCATTCTGGCTTTTGCTAAAGCAACAATCATTGACAACTGATCCGCTTTAGTAAGATTTGTATTATCAATAACAACAGCGTCTTCAGCTTGTCTTAATGGACTCTCATCACGTGTTGTATCATTATGATCTCTCAATCTTAAGTTCTCTTCAACTTCTTCCATGGTAACCTTGTGGCCCTTTCCTTTTAGCTCATTGAATCTTCTTTCTGCACGAGTTTTAGTTTCAGCAGTCATGAAAATTTTCAACTCTGCATCTGGAAAAACAACTGTACCAATATCTCTACCATCCAACACCACTCCTTTTCCTTTACCCATTTCTTGTTGAACTACAAGTAACTTCTCTCTTACCTCTTTAATTCCAGAAATCTTGGTTACAATTCTACTGATAGTTAGATTTCTTATCTCTTCCTCAACATTTTCACCATTGAGAGTAACCTCTCCATATCCTTTTTTTTCGTTGAATTTAAACCCAACATTTATATCATCAAGAAACTCTTTAATCTTATAAACTTTAGTTCCGTCTTCTTTAATTAAACCGTTTCTTAAACAATAAAGAGCAACTGCTCTAAACATTGCTCCTGTATCAATATATGAGTATGATAATTTTTTGGCTAATTCCTTTGCTAGTGTACTTTTTCCACAAGATGAAAAACCATCAATGGCAATTGTAATTTTTTTCATTCTGTTATTGGCTCCTTTTCCTTAGTTGACTTTTTCGTAATATACTCTGAAAAATTCGTAGAAATCGACAGATGATTAGTAGTTCCCGCCAAAGAGTATATACTTCTCCCGTAATCGATTTTAAATTTCTTGATTTTCACACCTAATCCAAAATTAAATCCAACAGCTCCAACTTTTGAACCTTCTCTTAATTTTAACTCAGACCTTCTTTGATGATTATAACCAATACGAACATTAAAGTTATCTGTTAATAATATCTCAGCAGCTCCAGTGAAATGACGAAAAATTGATTCCGCAAGATGTGATTTTTCTTCTTCAATAACATCAGCACCAAACAAACTAGTTGTTTCCAATTGATTAGGACTATCATAATAGTAATCCAAAACTTCCAAGTTATGAAAATTAGCACTAAACCTGAATGGAGCATGCTTTAACTTTTTAGAAGCTCCAATTTGAATTTCAAAAGGCATTGGCTCAAAATTCCCAGGAGTGTAAGTGGTAATTTGTGTACCTAGGTTTTTAACTACCAAAGCCGCCATAAAGCCAGATTTAGGCTTGCTCCAAGTCCCCCCAAAATCAACAAGAATACCATATGAACTATAATCATAGAAACTTGAACCTACTAATTTCAAATTAACTCCATACTTCAAACCATATAAATAATCGTTTGCCCAACTTACATTTAGTGCTGTTTCGCCTGCTGAAAACTCACCGCTTATTGCACTGGTTTCATCTGCCAACAAAAACTTACCAAAATTAATATATTTAACTGATGCGGCGAACGTCCCATATTTTTCAAAAGTATGAGCATAACCTGCAAATCCGTAGTTTATATCGGAAAAGTAGTTTACATAATTTAAGTTTAATTCTTGATGGTGAGTTGAATCCAATAATGCAGGATTAAAATATACCATTTCGATATCAGCATCCGGAATAGCGATTGCGTAACCTCCTAACGAAGCCACTTTCGCAGAGGATATAATATTTAGAAATTGATAGGTTGACTTACCTCCTATCTGTGCAATACTTGAAAAGCTTAAAAAGATCCCTATAAGAAGCCCTAAAAAACGCATAAAATGAAAGATAGTAATTATCCCCTAAGAACTAGTTTTTTGTGAATAAATTGTTCTGATCAAGACTAACGGATTGCAAAAGTTAATTTAGTTTGCTATCTAACTTTATTTTCATTTAAAAACGCACGGTATTTCGCTGCATTTTTATCATGTTCAGAGTTAGTAGCCGCAAAAGCATGTTTACCGCTGAATTCGGGCTTAGCACACATAAATAAATATTTATGCTGTTTGTAATTCAAAACAGCATCCAACACCCTTGAATCGGGAACTCTAATTGGTCCTGGAGGCAAACCAGCATATTTATAGGTATTGTACTTCGAATCGATTTTTAAATGCTTAAAATAAACTCTCTTAATAGAAAAATCTCCCCAAGCGTAAACGACTGTTGGATCCGACTGTAACTTCATTCCTTTTTTAATTCGATTGTAATATAACCCCGCAATCACAGGCCATTCATCTGCGTGTTTAGTCTGCTCGCTTTGTACAATTGATGCAAGTGTACTTACTTCAACTGGTGTTAAACCCATTGAAGTCGCTTTTTTCATTCTATCAGCATTCCAAAACTTTTTATACTCTGCAACCATTCTTGATACAAACTGCTCTGCTGAGGTATTCCAAAACATTTTATAAGTATTAGGAATAAAGGCCGCTAAAAATGTTTGGTTATCATATCCGTACTTTTCGGGATTAGAAAGCTCCGCATTAATCTCCACTTCAGTAGCTTCAATTTGATTGGCGACTTTCTCTGCTAATTGATCTAAAGTCCTGACGTTATTAAATGTAATTGTTACCTCATCAATTTGACCAGACCTTAAATAGACCACTAAATCAGAATAAGTCATTGAGTTTTTTAGAGTATACCTACCAGGATATATATTGTTCCCTCCAAAAGATCTTAACTCTGCTAACCAACTAAATTTACCTTCGGATACTAAACCTTGCTCTCCAAGGTTCTTCATCACATCTTCAAATTGATCATTGGACTTAATAAAAAAGTAAGTAGTATCAGCATCACCAGTATTAATTTTCTTTTCAAAAATCCCAAAGTAGATGTAAGCAATCACAGCTGCCCCTATTAATGCAATTACACCTAAATATTTAATTAATTTTTTCATCTTATTGTTATCAACCTTTCAAATGAACCAAAGTCGCTCCTTCACCATAATTACGCGCATCTGCTTGCTCGAATTTAATACCGTAATAACTTTTTAAAAGTTTGTGAACCTCTTGCTTTAGAGTTCCGTTTCCAACTCCATGAACTAAAACTATTTCTCTTTTACCTGCTAACATTGATTTATCAATAAATGTTTTAGCAGCATTCAATTGCATTTGAATAATTTGGGCATTGGACTTTCCTTTATGGTTCAACCCTAGTTTTTCCACATGTAAATCAATCTCTCCTCTATTCCTATTTCTTTTATCTTGCTTCAATTCGATTTTCCCAATAACCTTTGGCCCTTTTAAAGGCTTGATTGTAGCCATTGATTCAACTGATTTTTTCAACTCTTCATGAGTTTGAACCTCCTCTACAGTTTCACCAGAAGCATCAATCAACATAGCATTCTTTTCTAGAATCGGAATTTCAGTGAAAGATGATTCTTTGTAAAACTTAGACGCTTTAATTTTTATTTCAGCCGATTTAGGAAGCTGCTTTTCTTTTAAACTAAAATCAACATTAACCGAATCGACTAAAACCTTCGTGAAATTATCTAGTTCCTTATCTTCATAGCTACTAACAAACAGGTAACTTTGCTTACTTACCTTTTCAGAAAAGATTAATATCCATTCTCCACCTTTTTTTATTCTAAGTGTAAAAAACTCAGTAAATCCAGTGTTATTTAAAATAAACAAATCATTTAAACCCTTATCATTTTTAGAAAAACACAAATATGGTTTCTTTTCCAAATTTGACCTTTGAGGAATATGAATTCCTTTGGTTATAGATTTAACAACTTTGTTGTCTGAAGTTTGAGTCTCATCACTCCCTCCTACTTTCACTAACTCCTCAATTAAAACAGGAATTCCAAAACCGTCAGCAGTTGTAACTTCAACAGTTTTTTGATTAATAATTTTCGAAACAACTCCATCCAATGCTTCATTTATAAAACTTACCTTATCTCCAACCTGTAAACTCATTGAAATTGTCTTAATTTTAAACCTTTTTTAAAGTTACAAACAATCCTATGAGTAACCTCAACGAAAATCCATGGAAAAAAATAGATGAAGAAGTTCGCTATGAAAACCCATGGATAAAAGTAACTCACGCAGATGTTATTACGCCAGGCGGAGAAAAAGGAGTTTATGGAACTGTTCATTTCAAAAACTGGGCTATTGGAATGGTTCCATTGGATGAAGAGTTTAACACCTGGATTGTTGGTCAGTATAGATATCCTTTAAATAAATATAGTTGGGAAATCCCTGAAGGGGGCGGAACAATAGGAGAATCGGGATTAGAAACCGCTAAAAGAGAGCTTTCCGAAGAGTGTGGATTAACCGCTAAAAAATGGACGAAAATTCAAACCTTTCATTTATCCAATTCTGTTTCGGATGAATATGGTGAATTATTTTTGGCTCAAGATTTGGAAGAGCACGAAAACCATCCCGATCCTGATGAAGAGTTAGTTGTAAGAAAATTACCTTTCAACGAGGTTTTTAAAATGGTTGAGAATGGTGAGATTACAGACAGCATCTCAATAATCGCTGTTTACAAGGTTAAATACCTAATTGACAATAATTTAATTTAATTCGTATTTTTAAACCAATGAAGAAGTTATTCTTTCTTTTCTCAATCTTTATTTCGCTAAATATATTCGGTCAAGATATCAATGGTGTTTGGGCAGACTCAAGTAGTTCTTCATTCACGAATCCTACAGCTGTTTTTGCTATTAAAAACGATTCTGTTTACATGACCCATTATGTTGAATTCAACGGGCATCCTTTTGTTGAACATGGAATTGGTACCATTAAAGGAAATCAACTTCATTACAAAGTATTTGTTACCGTTCAAGTACCAGATTGGACAACCACACAAGGTGAACATGTTTTAACTTTATCCGAGGACGGAAATACATTAAGAGGATTTTTCAAAGACAATTCAGGCAACAGTGGGCCTATTGTTTTTAAAAGAAAATTGCCAATTTCTAAAAATTTAAATGGCACAAAACTTGATTAACAAACTTTGAGAACAAATTATTTAGGTATGAAAAAGTTATTAATTGCATTATTTACAGTTACTACAACTTCTATTTTCGCTCAATCAGGATGTGCTAATCCATTGTCGGAAGATAAATTCAAAGCTGAACTTGTTAAAGTTCAAGCGCATGATTTCGATGAAGCTAAAAAGTCAGCAATCGAAGCTTTATTTGTCAACTGTCTTACTTCTGCTCAAATCAAAGATTTACTTAGCGAACTAAGCTTTGAAGAGGATAAACTAGAATTGGCTAAAAAAGCTCATGCTAATGTATCTGACCCCTCTAATTTTGGTATCATAAAAGAGATTTTCGATTTTGATGATAGCAAAAAAGCTATTGACGGATTGATGAAATAATCTATTATTTGGTCACCTTTAGCCCGAAGAAATTTGTTTTAAAATATCAACATCCTTTCGACAAGCTCTAGATGACTATTATTATCGTACTTTATGTTCAGAGTAATAATTTTTCTTTTTCTGTTTTTACATTTATCCTATGTAGGTCTATCTCAAAAAATGGACATTACAACAATAAAAGTAAGTTCCTCTAATTTATCTGAGGACATGAAGTTTTCTCTTACAAAAGATGATGAATTACGGATCAGTCCCAAAAGTTGGGGAGAAGTTTAAATAAACGTAACTTGCTTTGATTAAAGATTTGAGTTTTGGAAGGTTATTTAGATTTGATAAAGATGATTTTACCAGAGATTTTGGTGGATCACTTTGAGTTAACAG
>CAXRIN010000040.1:0-8472 GCA_964230605.1 Flavobacteriaceae bacterium | reverse complement strand
TAAAATACTCTGACTGTAAACATAGGATGACGAACATTTATTCAAGAGATGACTTTTTAAAACGCCCACAGATCTTTCGATCTCCACAGATTTTAGTCAAATAGGATCTGTGCGATCCCAAAGATCTGTGGGAGAAAATTAACTAATTATGTCCAGTAGGAGGCCACGACTGAAGGACCTCAAGATACATCAAAAGCATAACTTAGCACTAAACTATAGGTTCTTTATTCCCGAAAGCAGTGCTTTCTCCTCTAAATATCATTTGCTCTGAATGAGGGATTTATTTTTGAGCTTTAAAATTAAAGTGCTTCAGCTACTACAAACGTACTTCCGCCAATGAAAACAAAATCGTTTTCACCGGCGTTTTCTAATGCAGCTTTTTTTGCTTCTTCTACAGAGTCGTAAGCTTGTCCGATGCAATCGTTTTCAGCACCTGCTTTAGCTAGTTTATTAACATCTAATGCTCGGCTAATATTAGGTGCGCACCAATAAAAGAAACCAATTTTGGGGAGTAGACTTAAAATGGTGTCCAAATCTTTATCATCCACCATTCCCCAAACAATGTGCAATTTTTCGAATTTTTGATCTTCAATCTGGTCTGCAACAATTCTAACTCCATCAACATTGTGTCCTGTATCGCAAACAACAAGTGGGTTGTATTGAAGCGTTTGCCATCTTCCTTTTAATCCAGTGTTTTTTACTGTTTTAGCAAAGCCATTTTTAATATTGTCTTCAGAGATTTGCCAACCTTGTTGAATTAAGACTTTTATGGCAGATAATACAGTTTTGGAATTCTCCTTTTGGTAATAACCTTTTAAGTCTAATTCGTAATTACATTCGGTTTCTTCAGCCCAAGTAATTGTAGATTGGTTTTGGTGACTAACGTAATCAAATACAGAGACCGTTTCTCCTTGCTTTCGTCCAACTACAACAGGAACGTTTGCTTTGATTATCCCCGCTTTTTCTCCCGCTATTTCGGTTAAAGTATTTCCTAAAAACTGTTGATGATCAAGTCCGATATTCGTGATTACACTCACCTCGGGAGTAATAATGTTTGAGCAATCCAATCGACCTCCTAAACCAGTTTCAATAACAGCAATATCAACTTCTTCATTAGCAAAGTAATTAAATGCCATTATGGTAGTGTATTCAAAAAAGGATGGCTGAATTGATTCAGCGTCTAGCTTAAATTGATTTACAAAATCAATAACAGTTTGCTCAGGAATTTCTTGTCCATTTATTTTAATTCTTTCTCTAAAGTCTTTTAAATGTGGAGAGGTGAATAAACCAACTTTAAAACCAGCTTCTTGAAGTATTGAAGCGAGCATGTGAGAACAAGAACCTTTTCCGTTAGTACCAGCTAAATGAATGGACTTAAACTTTTGATGCGGATTTCCCGCTAATTCACTCAATGCAAGCACTCTTTCCAAACCAGGTTTAAACGCACTTCCTCCATGCTTTTGGTAAGCAGGAAATTGGTTGAAAAGAAAATCTATGGTTCTAGTATAGTCCATAGTCGATGGTCCATGGTCCATTGTCAAAATATTTCAGTTTTTAAATATTCCAATACGTGAGGTCTGAATAAATCATGTCCCGCTCTAATATTGTGAAGTTTAACATTTGAACCAACAAAAGCGGCAAATTCTTTCACCATTTTTGGTGGTACAACAGGGTCTTTATGGCCGATGACTAAATCAATTTCAAGATTTTGTTTTTTTATGATTTTCTTTAAATCTGCCTGCTTGAAAGTAATGAATTTGTACAATTGCCAAACTCTGTAAACCCTCAATCGCATACCTTTTGTTTTGAAATTAATATCCAAAAACTTATTGATAGCAGAGGGTAATAAGTTTAATTTCTGCCCTGTGTTGCTAATGCCATAAACGATTCCAGGGTTAGAAATGGTTAATCCGTAAATACCTTTTCCAGCTCTTGTTGATGTTACTAACCAGTTCCAAAAATTAATTTTCAAACCATCTGGAGCTAGGAGGTAGGCTTTGTCAATTCTATTGTAGAATTGTTCAATCATAAATAATGCAATTCTTCCCCCCATGGAATAACCCAAAACTTCAAATCGATCAGCTTTGATTTTTGATAAAAAATTATTTAAGATTTCTTTAAGTTGAGGCTTCGTAAAACTCTTCCACTTTTTACTGTCGAAAGTTGTCTTGCCGTGATAAAATAAATCTATTGCGTAAATCGTGTACTCATCTTTACAAAAGTCCTCATAAAGTAAGTAATCTCTTGAATCCTTAGTAAAACCGTGAAAGGCAATGATTTTCTTTTCTCCATGGCCTATCTTTCTGTAAAACAGGTTGATGTCTTTATGTTGAAAAAAATACTCCAATTGTTAACTACTTCTTTCACAAATTTCGCTTAAAATATCCTAATTTTGCGCCTAATTTGACCAATGGTTTTGAAAACCATTACAAAAAAAGAAAAAATGCCAAAAGACACTTCCATCAAGTCCGTTCTAATTCTAGGATCAGGACCAATTGTTATCGGACAAGCTTGTGAATTTGATTACTCAGGATCTCAATCAGCGCGCTCATTAAGAGATGAAGGGATTGAGGTAACCTTAATTAATTCCAATCCGGCAACAATTATGACCGACCCAGTAGTGGCGGATAATGTTTACTTAAAACCTTTAACACCTGAATCGGTTAGAGAGATTTTAGAAGAAAATCCTCAAATTGATTGTGTTCTTCCAACAATGGGAGGTCAAACTGGTTTGAACCTTTGTATTGATTGTGATAAAGAGGGATTATGGGAAGAGTTTAATATTAGAACAATTGGTGTTGATCTTGAGGCTGTAGAGATTACAGAAAACAGAGACAGATTCCGTGCCTTAATGGACGAAATCGGAGTTGGTCAGGCACCGTCTAAAAACGTTAAATCTTACTTAGAAGGAAAAGAGTTTGCTCAAGAAATCGGATTCCCATTAGTAATTCGTCCATCTTACACGTTAGGAGGAACTGGAGCTGCTTTCGTTCATAAGAAAGAAGATTTCGATACATTATTAAAGAGAGGTTTACATGCTTCTCCAATTCATGAAGTATTAATTGATAAAGCGGTATTAGGATGGAAGGAATACGAGCTTGAGTTACTTCGTGATAAAAACGATAACGTAGCAATCATTTGTTCGATTGAAAATATGGATCCAATGGGTATTCACACTGGAGATTCAATTACGGTTGCTCCAGCAATGACTTTATCGGATACAACTTACCAAAGAATGAGAGATCAAGCGATTTTGATGATGAGATCGATTGGTAATTTCGCTGGAGGTTGTAATGTTCAGTTTGCTGTTTCGAATGATGAAAAGGAAGATATTATTGCAATTGAGATTAATCCTCGTGTATCCCGTTCTTCTGCATTAGCATCAAAAGCAACAGGATACCCAATCGCAAAAATCGCTACTAAGTTAGCTATCGGTTATACGCTTGATGAGTTATTCAACCAAATTACTCAATCTACTTCTGCATATTTTGAGCCTTCATTAGACTACGTTATTGTTAAGATTCCTCGTTGGAACTTTAACAAGTTTAAAGGAGCTGATAAGCAATTAGGACTTCAAATGAAGTCGGTAGGTGAGGTAATGGGAATTGGACGAACGTTCCAAGAAGCATTACAAAAAGCTTGTCAGTCACTTGAAATCGGAAGAAACGGTTTAGGAGCGGATGGAAAAGAATTAAGAGATCAAGATGCCATTTTAGATAGTTTAAGACATCCTTCATGGGATAGATTATTCCACTTGTATGATGGAATCAAGTTAGGATTGCCTTTAAGTAAGGTTTATGAGGCAACTAAAATTGATATGTGGTTCTTAAAGCAGATAGAAGAATTAATTGCTTTAGAAAGAGAAATGGCTAAATACCAAATCCAAAATTTACCAAAAGATTTATTACTAGAGGCTAAGCAAAAAGGGTATGGTGACCGTCAGATTGCACATATCGTTGGATGTTGGGAGAGCCAAGTTCATGAAGCAAGAAAAGCTGCGAACATCAATCGTGTTTACAAACTTGTTGATACTTGTGCCGCTGAATTTGAAGCAGCAACACCTTATTATTACTCGACTTTCGAAGAAGAAAATGAGAGTGTTAAAACAGATAAGAAAAAGATTGTTGTATTAGGAGCTGGACCTAACAGAATTGGACAAGGTATTGAGTTTGATTATTCATGCGTTCATGGAGTTTTAGCAGGAAAGGAGTGTGGTTATGAGACAATCATGATCAACTGTAACCCTGAAACGGTTTCAACAGATTTTGATACAGCAGATAAGTTATACTTCGAACCTGTATTCTGGGAGCATATTTATGATATTATCCAACATGAGCAGCCAGAAGGTGTAATTGTTCAGTTAGGAGGACAAACAGCTCTTAAATTAGCTGAAAAGTTAGATAAGTATGGAATTCCAATTTTAGGAACTTCATATGCTGCATTAGACTTAGCAGAAGATAGAGGTAGTTTCTCTTCATTATTGAAAGAAAACAATGTTCTTTATCCAGAGTTTGGAGTTGTTGAAACAGCTGACGAGGCTTTAGAATTAGCTAAAAAATTAACATTCCCATTATTGGTACGTCCTTCTTATGTATTAGGAGGTCAGGGAATGAAAATTGTTATCAACGAAGAAGAATTAGAGCATCATGTTGTTGAGTTATTGAAGGATATTCCAGGGAATAAGATTCTTTTAGATCACTATTTAGATGGTGCTCAAGAAGCTGAAGCGGATGCAATTTGTGATGGTGAGGATGTATATGTAATTGGTATTATGCAACATATTGAGCCAGCAGGAATTCACTCGGGAGATTCTTACGCTGTTCTTCCTCCTTATAATTTAGGTGATTTGATTATTGCTCAAATTGAGGAAATCACTAAGAAAATTGCCGTTGCGCTTAAAACTAAAGGATTAATCAATATTCAATTCGCTATTAAAGATGATAAGGTTTATGTAATTGAAGCTAACCCAAGAGCTTCGAGAACTGTTCCATTTATTGCGAAAGCATACCAAGAGCCTTATGTAAATTATGCGGCAAAAGTTATGTTGGGAGCGAAAAAGGTGAAAGACTTTAAGTTTAACCCCGTGAAGAAAGGATATGCTATTAAAGAACCAGTATTCTCATTCTCGAAATTCCCTAACGTAAACAAAGAGTTAGGGCCTGAAATGAAATCAACTGGAGAAGCTATTTATTTCATTGATGATTTAAAGGATCCTTATTTCAAAAAGGTTTACTCAGAAAGAAACTTATATTTAAGTAGATAATAAATTCAAGGGACTAGGATTCTAGTCCCTTTTTCCTTTTTTATGGCAACATTACTTTTTTTAGGACCAGGATTGTTAAGAACAATAATTGTACTTGTTCTATTTTACTATGGAAGTAAATTCCTTTTCCGTTGGTGGTTAAAAAGAAAAATCGATGCTGCAAGAAGAGAAGAAAGAAGAACCATGTCTGAACAAGAAGCTAGCTTCAAACGCAATGAAACTGGTAAAGTACATATTCGTCAAGAACGAACATCTTCATCAACTCATAATTCTTCAGGAGGTGAGTATGTTGAGTATGAGGAGGTGGATTAACTTTAGTTATTAAAAGTTAACTTCTAAAAATTAGCTGTTCCCAAATCATCTTCGATTCAACTATTATTTATCTTAGTCTTCAATGGGAATGATTATCAAACAAAGTTTTAAAGCCTCAATAGTCTCTTATTTGGGAGTTGTTATTGGAGCTGTAAATAATTTGTTTTTATTCCCTAAGTTTATTGGGGCAGAGGGGATTGGTATTATTAATGTGATTTCAGCTGCTGCTTCACTTTTTTTACCTGTTTTACAATTAGGATTCAATACTTCTCTTATTAAGTTTTTTCCAGTATTTAAGGATAGGCCATACTTCGCAACTTTTATTACTTATGCTTTTGTAATTCCACTTTTTGCGCTCTTGGGATTCATATTGCTATGGCCATTAACCGAGCAAGTGTTTGAATGGTTGTTTAAAGCAAAAGCTAATTTGGTTTTTGAAAATATAGAATGGGTTTTGCCGCTGACAGCTATTTTAGTTTTTTTTGGTTTATTCGAATCTTTAGCAAAAGCGAATTATAAAATCGTATTCCCTACTGTGGTTAGGAATGTTATTTGGCGATTGTCTATGACTTTTGGCGTGGCGCTTATCGGATTCAAATATTTAGCGATGGATCAATTAGTTTTAATGCTAGTTTGGTCTTGGTTATTAAGCTTAATTATTTTGTCGATTTACACACTCTCTTTAGGTGAATTTAAACTAGGGTGGAAGTCTGGATTTTTAAAAGATAGGGAAACAAAATCTTTTAATTCTTTTTCTGCATACGTGATTCTTTTAGGAGTAAGTGGAGTTTTGATTCAGCGTATTGACCAGTTAATGGTTGGGGCTTATTTGGGTGAAAGTCCTGCAGGAGTTTTCTCAACAGCTATGTATTTTGCCACTTTAATCGAAATTCCCAAAAGATCGGTAATTGGAATTATCCAGCCAGTATTAGTGGATGCTTTTAAAAATGATGACATGGATAAAGTGGATGAGATGTACAAAAAATCATCACTTAATTTACTACTTATCGGCGGAGTGATTTTCTTATTGATATGGATTAATGTTCAAGATATTTTTCAATTAATCCCGAGAAGTAAAGAGTTTTCGGCAGGGATTTACGTCGTTTTATTTTACGGTTTAGCAAGAGTGATTGATATGGGAATGGGATGTAATAATGAGATTATCGTGTTCTCCAAGTTTTACAAAGTGAATTTACCCATGCAGTTTCTTTTAGTTGGAATTGTTATGTTAACCAATGCTATTTTTATTCCGAAGTTTGATATTGCAGGTGCAGCATTAGCCACAACGATTTCGGTTTTGACTTATAACTTATTGCGATTTACTTATTTATATTGGAAATTAAGAATAATTCCATTTTCTAAGCAATCTCTTTACACATTGATTATTTTGGTTTCCTTTTGGTTACTAGCAGAAGTTGTTCCTTTTGAATTTAGTTTATTTGATGAAATCAAATTGAATAACATGTTCAATATTGTAGCTCGATCTATAGTCATTGGTCTGCCAATGATTTTATTGTTTTATTTCCTTCGCATATCTTCAGTTATCAATAACGCATTTGATGGCTTAATAAAAAAGTTAAAGTAATTCTTTAACAAGTCTATCTTCCTATTGATTTAGTATATTCGCTACCTGTTTAGAAAATCCACTTTTAAACCAGGAAATATGAATTTCGACTATAAAAAACTACTTCCCTACGTTTCAGCAATTGTAATATTTTACGTGATTGTTGTAACATATTTTTCTCCGGCATTTAACGGGTATAAATTACCTCAAGGTGATGTTGCTCACTGGGAGGGAATGTCAAAAGAAATTGTTGATCACAGATATTCAGAAGGTAACGATCCTAAATGGACCAACTCAATGTTTAGTGGGATGCCTGCTTATCAAATAACTAACATCGATAATTCAAATAAGGTAAAGTGGATTCATGAAGTTTTTGGAATTGGAATGGACAGAGGGTATGCTAATTTGTTAGTTGCTTTTTGTGGTTTTTATATTCTGATGGTTTTGATTGGAATAAATCCTTGGCTTTCAATTGTTGGAGGAATTGCTTTCGGTTTATCAACTTATAACATAATCATTTTATCTGCGGGACATAATACAAAGCTTGCCGCTATAGGGTGGATGCCAGCTGTTTTAGGAGCTGTGATTTTCATATTTAAAAATGATAAAAAGGAAATGCTTGGTTTGTTTCTTTTAGCGCTTTTTATGGCCTTAGAGTTGTATTCAAATCATGTGCAGATTACCTATTACCTAGGAGGTTTGATTGGGATTTTCATGTTACAAAGGTTCATTGAATCGGTTATCAAAAAACAAATAGCGCCATTTTTTAGAAAAACATCAATTATTGTTGCCGCTATGCTAATTGGTGTGATGTGTAATTTCGGAAGTTTATATAACACTTATAGTTACGCAAAGCATACAATTCGTGGTAAATCAGAGTTGGTGAAAGAGAGTGCTAAAGAAACCGATAAAACAGATGCAGCGTCTAGTCGAAATGGTTTAGAATTCGATTATATTACGCAATGGAGTTTAGGAATTGAAGAAACAGCCAGTATTTTCATAGCTAATGTTAAAGGTGGAGCTTCAGGTGGGATGATTAGTGACATGGAGAGTTTTCAAAAGAATAAAAAACTCAAAAATGCCATAATCAAGAATTATCAAGTACATTATCCAACCAGAGATCCAAAATTGGTAAACTCTTATTGGGGAAATCAGCCTTTTACATCTGGTCCTGTTTACATGGGAATTACTGTTTTTATTCTTTTTGTCGTTGGGATGGTTTTAGATAAAGGATATTTCAGATGGACTGTTTTAGCTGCATTTGTAATTTATATTCTATTGGCTTGGGGAAGAAACTTTGAAGACTTTAATGCTTGGGTAATTGAAAATATCC
>CAXRIN010000039.1:0-5061 GCA_964230605.1 Flavobacteriaceae bacterium | reverse complement strand
TAGTTATAACAGCAGAAGACCACACACTAGTTTAAATTTTAAAACACCTAATTTTATGCATCAAAAAACCGAAGCAGAAAATCTACTTCGGTCTAATTAATTTATCTTTAAAAACTGTCAACTTATTTTAGGACGACTCACCATATTGCCTGTTTCTTAATTTCAATTCTTTAAATTCACTTTATGAAAATTGTACTTGTTGATTCTAATTGGAAAAAGTTTTTACCTGTTTCATTTACTCGTCCTGTTTCGCATTTAAGATGTGGGATTTTAAAGATTTATGAAAAATGGGATCGCTTATTAAAGCTTGATTCGGTTTCTGTATCGGAGAATTATTTGAATCAAAAGTTTTTCCAAGGTTTTGATGGTGGGGCTGTAATTATTAATAGCAAAGTTTTGCCAAGTGCGGATTTGGTTTCAACTATTAAAGAGTTAAATGATAAAGAGATCTTAACAGCAAAAGGAACATGGATTGCAATTAAATCGGATGGAGGGTTTAATGAAGATTCATGGAAGAATGCAACGCCAAGAATTTACAATGGAGATTTTACCACTATTGAAAATTGGTGGGACCTTTTTAAACAGAATGGAGAACAAATCGAATCAGATTTTGATCTTTTGACAAAAGATAGAGTTTCTCAGCCTTTATCGAAGAGTAATAATTTAATAGGGCCAAAGAACAAATTATTTATAGAGCAAGGAGCATACGTTGAGGGCTGTACTTTAAATACACAAACAGGAAGTATATACATAGGCAAAAATGTAGAGGTGATGGAAGGAAGTGTAATTAGAGGTGGATTTGCCGTTTTAGATGATTCAAAAATAAAGTTAGGAGCCAAGATTTATGGTCCTACTTCAATTGGTCCAAAGTGTAGAGTTGGTGGTGAAGTAAAGAATTCGATAATTCAAGGATATTCTAATAAGTCTCATGACGGATATTTAGGTAATTCGGTTGTTGGAGAATGGGTTAATCTGGGAGCCGATACAAATTGTTCAAACTTAAAAAATACTTTTTCTTCAGCTAAAGTTTGGGATTATGAAGCTAGTCAGTTAGTTGATTCTGGAGAGACTTTTTTGGGATGCTGTATCGGTGACTATGCTAAAACAGGAATAAATACAATGATTAATACTGCGAGTGTTATTGGTGTTAATTCAAATGTTTTCGGTGCAGATTTTCCCGAAAAGTATATTCCATCTTTTTCTTGGGGTAAAACAGAAACATATAATCTAACTAAAGCTTGGGAAGTAAATCAAAATATAGCTAAAATGGCTGGAAAGGAATTGACAGATCAAGATTACTTGATTCTGCAAAATATTCACTCGAGTGATTTAGAGTTATTTCAAGAAATGTCATAATGACAAATTCAATCTGTTGGCACATGGGTTGAATAATATGTTTGCCAGACGATAAAATAGCAATTTGATCCGTTTACAAAGTGGGAGGTGACAAAAGAGGGAGAAATTCGGTCAAGTTGACGCAAAGCAATTAATATGCAAGAAGGAGTTTTTGATTTTCAAGGGTTAATGTTTAGCCAAATTATAGAAGAGGATGCAGAGTTTATTCCTCTAATTACAAATGAGGAGGATGATGATATTGTTGATGCATCAATTCCTGAGGAACTAGCAATTCTTACTTTAAGAAATACTGTTTTATTTCCAGGAGTTGTAATTCCAATTACCGTTGGACGAGATATGTCTATCAAATTGGTAAATGACGCATATAAATCTGGGAAAACAATTGCTGTAGTCGGTCAAAAGGATGTTGATCAAGAAGATCCAGGTCCAGCTGATATTCATGAAATAGGAACGGTGGGCCATATCATGAAGATATTAAGAATGCCTGATGGAAATACGACTGTTATTATCCAAGGTAAAAAGAGATGTAGAATTAAAGAAGTTGTTTCTACAGATCCTTATTTCTTTGGAAAAATTGAAAAGTTAACAGAAACTCGTCCGAAACCAAAAAATAAGGAATTTAAAGCGCTTGTTTCTTCTTTAAAGGATTTAGCTCTTAAAATCATAAAAGACTCCCCGAATATCCCTTCAGATGCATCTTTCGCGATCAAGAATATTGAAAGTGATTCATTCTTGATCAATTTTATTGCTAGCAACATGAATTTATCCATGGAGCAAAAGCAAAAGTTGGTTGAAGAGAACGATTTAAAAACTCGCGCAATTAGAGTTCTTGAGTTGTTGACCAAGGAAATGCAAATGTTGGAGATTAAAAATCAAATTCAATCTAAGGTTAAGGTTGATTTGGATAATCAACAAAGAGAATATTTTTTACATCAACAACTTAAAACTATTCAGGAAGAACTTGGCGGAAGTTCAACCGATCAAGAAATTCAGGAATTAAAAGAGAAGGCATCTAAGAAAAAATGGAGTGAGAAGGTTGAAAAACATTTCTTTAAAGAATTAGAAAAATTACAACGTATCAATCCTCAAGCTGCTGAATATTCGGTTTATTTAAACTATTTGGAGTTATTGGTTGAATTGCCTTGGAATGAATATACTGAGGATAAGTTTGATTTAAAAAGAGCTAAAAAGATACTTGATCGTGATCATTATGGATTAGATGAAGTGAAGGATAGAATTTTAGAGCACTTAGCTGTTTTAAAATTGAAGAAGGATATGAAAGCTCCAATTCTTTGTTTGTATGGACCTCCGGGAGTTGGTAAAACTTCTCTTGGGAAAAGTGTTGCAGAGGCTATTGGTAGAAAATATGTTAGAATGTCTTTAGGTGGAGTTAGAGATGAAGCTGAAATTAGAGGGCATCGTAAAACATATATCGGAGCTATGCCTGGAAGAATTATTCAAAATATCAAAAAGGCCAATAGTGCTAATCCTGTTTTTATACTTGATGAGTTGGATAAGATTTCACGAGATGCTCAAGGAGATCCATCATCGGCATTATTAGAGACTTTAGATCCAGAACAAAACGATACGTTTTATGATAACTTCGTTGAGCAAGATTTTGATTTGAGCAAGGTGATGTTTATTGCAACGGCCAATTCATTAAGTACAATTCAGCCAGCTTTAAGGGATCGTTTAGAAATTATTGAAGTTACAGGGTATACTCAAGAAGAAAAAGTTGAAATAGCGAAAAGACATCTTTTACCTAAACAACTTGAAGAGCATGGATTAAAATCCAAGGATGTTAAACTAGGTAAAAAGATTCTTCAAAAATTGGTTGATGGATATACTCGCGAAAGTGGAGTTCGTTCTCTGGAAAAAAAGGTTGCAAAAGTTGTAAGATCTTACGCAAAAGCAATTGCTTTGGAAGAGCCAAAAGATCCAAAAGTGACTGAGCAAAATTTAATTGAGATTTTAGGTCCATCGAGAGAAAGAGATAAATATCAAGGAAATAATTTTGCCGGAGTAGTTACTGGTTTAGCATGGACAGCAGTAGGAGGTGATATTTTATTTATTGAAGTTTCTTTAAGCAAAGGAAAAGGGAAGTTTACTGTAACAGGTAATTTGGGGGATGTGATGAAAGAATCTTCTGTTTTGGCTATGGAATACTTAAGGTCTCATTCAGAGGAATATGGTATAAATCCAGAAGTTTTTGATAAGTGGAATGTGCATATTCACGTTCCTGAAGGTGCGACGCCTAAAGATGGACCGTCGGCTGGTATTACAATGCTTACAGCATTAGCAAGTGCCTTTACTCAGAAAAAAGTAAAAGCCAGAACAGCAATGACTGGTGAAATTACGTTAAGAGGTCGTGTTTTACCTGTTGGTGGAATCAAAGAAAAAATCCTTGCTGCCAAAAGAGCGGAAATAAAGGATATTATAGTCAGTGAAGAAAATCGTCATGACGTAGAGAAAATTGGAGAGGAGTACACCAAAGGTTTGACTTTCCGTTTTGTTAATGACGCTAGAGAAGTTTTAAAAATCGCACTTACCAATCAAAAGGTAACTGATGCAATTGAAATAAAATAATGGAGTTAAAAGGAGCAAAAATAATTTTAACAGGAGGAAGTTCAGGTTTAGGAAAACAAACAGCTAAAGATTTGTTGGCTAAAGGGGCAGATGTAATTATTACAGGAAGGGATGAACAGAAATTGTTAAAAGTTGCTCTTGAACTAGGATGCGCAGCGTTTCATGCAGATGTAAGTAAGGAAGAAGCCGCAAAAGGTACGGTGGATTTTGCTCTTGAAAAATGGGGTAGAATAGATGTTTTGATTAATAATGCAGGCTATGCTGAGTTTGGTCTTATTCATGAGCTTGATTTGGATAAGCTACGTGCAGTTTATGAAACAAATGTATTTGGTGCTGCTGCCATGGCAAAATATTGTGCTCAAGTATTCATGCAACAAAAATCAGGAAACATTATAAATATAGCCTCAACTGCAGGTTCTAAAGGTTATCCTCAGGGCTCGATTTATGCTACCTCAAAGTTTGCTCTAAGTGGGATGACTCAATGTTGGAGAGCTGAGCTTCGCCCTTACAATGTGCGAGTGATGCAAATTAATCCATCTGAAGTTCCTACAGCTTTTGCTCAATCCAATAGGGTAGAAAGAGAACAAGAGTCTAATAAATTAAGCCCAAAAGAAATATCAGATGTAATTGTTTCGTCATTAGAAATGGATAACAGAGGAATGATTACTGATGTGACGGTTATCGCTACTAATCCGTTTTAGCTTTCGACGAATCGTTAAAAATTATCGCTTAACATTTTAGGTGAATCTTTACTTGTTTCACGAATATTGAATCACTTGATTGCTTTGTTAAGTGATTGATAGTCAGTCTTTTTTATTGTTTGTTTTATATTTTCAATTCATTTCTATTTCTAGAATTGTTAAATCTAATAATTATATTGAAGTAACAATTTGCTTTTCAGCTTGTTGCACTTAAAAGGGGACAATCATACCTATTACCAAAACATTTGAGAGTTCTCTTGACTAACCTTTAAAACCTTATTTTAACGTGAGTTCGACGTAAGAAAACCCTAATATTATTTCATAAAAAAAGGTTTTTGGCTTATATTTAATTTACTGAATATCAAATATTTAAAACCAAAAAAACCTTTTTCTTATGGTAGATAAAATTACTGAAATT
>CAXRIN010000038.1:0-36093 GCA_964230605.1 Flavobacteriaceae bacterium | reverse complement strand
AATTTCAGTAATTTTATCTACCATAAGAAAAAGGTTTTTTTGGTTTTAAATATTTGATATTCAGTAAATTAAATATAAGCCAAAAACCTTTTTTTATGAAATAATATTAGGGTTTTCTTACGTCGAACTCACGTTAAAATATTAACTTCATTGTATCCCTCTCCTTGCTCTAGAATTCGAAGTGAGTTGTTTATTTTTATTAATCCCTTAGAGTTATTAACTGTTCCTCCGTATTCAATTTTAGGCCAGATAATCGTTGGTTCAACTTTTTGAACTGGTTTTACTGGCTGATAAACTTTTTTAGGTTGTTGATTATTAACTGAACCAGTATTTTCAGAAACCCCACTAACTGCAACTATTTTTCTATTTAAAAAAGGATCTGAGTAATTTAAATCTAATTCTTGAAATTGGATAGTATCCTGCTTCTCATCGGGTTCCAAATCAACAGGAACATATGTACTTCCTACTGTTTCAGTTGGACCAAACAAAACATAGAAGAAAAATCCCCAAATTAAAACCACCAAGGCAATTAATACATATGTAAGCTTTTTGTTTTTCACTACTTAATCCAAAATCCTTTACTCACACCTGTTGTTGAATTACCAGCTGCATCAGTTCTATCAACTCTCCAAAATAATTTACCCGAAGTTTCAACGCTATCCAATTCTATTGAACCCAAACTTGAAACTGTTGTGTCCAACAATAAAGCGGTCATTAATGAATCGGATGCAATTAACAAGTTGGTTGAAATCTCGCTCCCTTCATTCGTTAACACCTCTGTCCATTCAAAATTTTGAGGAAAAGACTTTAAAGTATCATATAAAGGATAGTCTAGCGTAACACTAGATGGAGCTGTTGTATCTATTCGGATGTTTACAGAATTAGTAATTGATGCACTGATATCATTAAGCGCTTTAATATTAATGGTGAAAAAACCTTCTGTTGGAAACACATAATCAAAAGAAGGTTCATCTGAATTACTCACTTCTATTTCATTATCTTCTTCATCTTTAATTACAATTGAATAATATTCTGCTGACACTAACTCATTCCAAGTAAAATTTTGGGTCATTGAATTTGTATTTGTCCCATCAATTGGCTTTACATTTCCAATAGTTTGATTTTCCAAACTCGCAGAGCTTTTAATTATTAAATCCCTAACCGACCATTTTGATTGAAAATCATCATTCACTCCCCTAACTCTCCATTGATAGTCACCTGGAGTAAGATTAGCCTCAAATACAGTAATACTCACATTCGAGTCAAGAACATAAGTTAATATACTATCAAACCTAGGCGAAACAATTTGAATTTGATACTTGTTAGCACCTTCTAATTCTAACCAAGTGAAAGTTTTTTCCTGAATAGAATCTGCTTGATTATCCTGTGGAGAAACTAAAGTGATTGTTTCATTTGTAATATCAATACTCACCCATTTGGCACAACCTACCGTCATAAGTCCAAGAATTACAAGACTCAATAATTTCTTCATAGAGCTAAATAGTTTTGAATGTAAAAAGTAGCGTATAAAAACCTCTTTTTCAATTTGTGATCTTTTCTAAGTTCATAATCCACAGAGCAAACCCTACCAAGATTCTCTTTTTGAATATGATTTAATAATTTTGTTAAACTCCTAAAGTTTCCACGACACTCTATTTGAAGGGTTTGTATTTCATAACTGTTCTCAATTGATTTATGAGGCAGTTTTATTTCATTTACCAAAATTTTATTTTGCTTAGCAAAGGGAACTACTTTGTTTAAAACCTCTTTTTGAAATATTTCAAACGAAGGAGATGTTTTACCCACCTTGTATTTAAGTTGATTTAATTTATTTTGGGCAGATACAATGTCATTATTGGCCGTTTTAGCTTTTTGAAGTTTTTGTGATTCAGTTTCAATTTTAGAATACAAATCAACAGTTTTAGAAATTGCCAATGAATAACCTCCCCAAAAAACAACAATTGCGGAAACAATTAGTAACCAAGTTTTTTGTCGATATGTTAGTTTATCAAACATTAAAAATCAACTTTTACTAAAAATTCGCCAATATTATCTTTGTTTACTTTAAACTCTACTAATTCCACCTTTTCAGCCCATTCCAAATCCCTCAAAATGGTTACCCATTGATTACAATCCTGACTAGTTTTGCAGTATCCTCCAACCTGAATTGTACCGTTTGTAAATTGAATAAGTTTATTTTTCCTTATTGATTTTGAAAGAGGATTAACAACTAGTTTAGATAACTGTATATTTTTTGGAACGGTTGCACCAATTTCATCCGAAAACTTGCTAAACTGGGGATTACTTCCCAATCCTAAATTAACAATGAAGCTCTCCTTCTCTTTGGCTTCATTTTCAAGAAGAATTGCTCTATTTACTATGTTTTCCTTCTCACGAGTTTGTAGCACTAATTGGTTTAAATCCTTTTTGGCTAATTGCCCCAGTATCATGTTACCTGCAAAAACAACTAGTAAAAGACCTAAAACAATTTTAACCGTTGAATAATAAACTTTCTTGTCCTCTTGATTTTTCCTGTTGTTTAACCAAATACTATTTACTTGATTTTTATTCAAGCCTGAAAATGTAACTATTGAAGAGATCATTGCCAATCTCACATCTTTTTCAACCGTATTTCCAAATAGCAAAGACTCATTTAATGGACTAGATTTTTTTAGAATACCAATTAATTTACCATCTTGATATTCCACTTCCGCATCACCAATTTGTTTTGGTAAACCTTCAACTTTACCATTAAGCCATTGAACTTGACAAGGAGACAAATGAAAATCTATAATATTATCAAAAGGAATCCTCAGAGTTTTCAAAGTGGCATCAACAAGATCTTTTCTTATCAAACTAACCCATGTTTGAGATCCTTGAGGTAAATAATTTACATAAAACTCATCTTCTTTTATGTTGGGAATAATGTTTCTTAGTTTGATTTTAGATATGTCAGCATCAACTAACTTATGAAGTATTCCTTTGCCTTCTAGAGTCAAAACAACGGGCATTTTCGCAAGAGCCTCTTTCAAATCTAAATCAGCAAAAGTCGTTTCTAAATCTGTTTCACCATTTTTAATTTTAAACAATCCACCTTGCAGACTTAAGTTATCCTCAGAAAGATTAATTGAAACAGATAGCACTTTATTCAATCCAAAAAAACTGTCTTTTATTTGACTCAAAAGCTTTTTCACGGCTTACTGAATTACAGTTGGACGAATGAATATTGTTAATTCAGATTTGCTTTTATCGCTTTTTGTAGTCCCAAAAAACCACTTGATAACAGGTATTCGACTTAATATGGGTACACCTGCACTTGACTTTTCATTTTTCTTATCATCCAATCCACCAAGCACAACCATTTCTTGATTTTTCATTCGGATAATACTTTTAAATTCTCGCTTCTGACTACCTGGAGGAGCACCTGGTTCTAATCTCCCCGTAAAACTCGACTGTGAAACAGATATTTCTAATGTGATTTGATCATCACCTGAAACTACTGGCTTAATATTTACAGATAAATCAGCATTTAATGGCTTGTATACAAAAGATTGAACTGTTTGGGATATTGAGTACCAACATAATTATTTGAAGTTTCCTTGTAATACTCAACATCACCAATACTCATTTCAGCTTCATGTCCATTTAACGCAGCTAACTTAGGAGTTGAAACAATTTTAACCAATCCATCAGTCTCCATAGCGTTCATACTTACGTAAAACTGACTACCTATATTCCCTAAATTAAAATATCCTAGATTATTAATTGAGCTAATGATTCTGTTTAAAGTTGAGGAGTTTAATTGCACATTAGCTCCCCCACTAGAATAACTCCCTCCTGTACCTGTGCCATTCCCATCACTTAAAAGCGATAAACCTGTTTCAATAGTTTTAGATCGGTTGATATCTACAATCATCACCTCTATTAAAACCATTGGTACTACTTTGTCTATAGATTGAAAGAATTTTTTAAGCTCATTTATCTGTGGTAGTGCACCACTTAAAATTAATGAGTTCAACTCAACACTTTCCTGTATTTCGATTCCTTTCTTTAAATCTGCTGGAATAAAATCAGGAATTCCCTCAATAGTTCTGTATTGAAACTGATAAGTCTCTGTATGTCTAAACTTTTCTTTAGTTCTATCTCCTATTATGTAAACACTATCAATCTTTTTGTAAGTGTAATTGGAAGTATTAAGTAGATAAGAAAGCGTCTCTTCAAATTTCAATTTATTAGTACTTAGAGATATTTTCCCTTTTGGTTCATCAAACAAAAAGAAGTTATTTCCAGATTGCTTACAAACTTCAGACACTAGCTCTTTTAAATCGCCCTCAATTGCCTCAACAGAAATTAAACTATCGTCGAAAACTTCAACAGTAAATTCATCATTATCTCCCGATCGTCTTTGATTTCGATTACTGCTTGAACGAGAACCTCTACTTGAGCGGTTAGTGTTTCTTGAATCTCTGCTAGCTGAACTTATTTCTAACTCTTCCTCTTTTTTCTTTATTTGATAAAAGTTTTTAGAAATTTTCTTTAATTCATTTTCACCTGCTAATCTGGTTAAAACATCTCCTAATTTTTGATTTACAATAACCATTGATACTGGATCATTTCTTAAACTAGGTGCTAAATCGATGTTTACATTTGCTAATCCTGAAAGTTTACCAATGACATTGAATAAAGTATCATTTCTCAATGATCCTGAAAAAGTAGAATCCCTTGAGTTAAATCTCAAATCAATAACTTTTGGAACAAAAACCTTTGGCTTTTCTTTTGGGGCTTGGTAAGTTTTAAATGATATAATCTGTCCTGTCCACTCTAAAGTCAAATCATGCTCTTTACAAAGCAATAAAAAAACATCTTTTACTGTCGCGTTTGCAAAATTATAAGAAGGACGAGTATCTAAATTCGCGTCAATACTTACATTTAATTGATTCTCCTGAGCTATTGCTCTAATAATTTCCTGTATAGTATAATGATTAACAGATATATCAACTTTATTATTTAAACCTGGTTGATTTTGAGCAGCTTGTTCTAGCTTGATTTTTAAATCATCAAATCTATTTTGACCAAAAGCAAAACTGCCAATGAGAACAAAAAGAAACGTTAGATATTTTAGATGATTAAGCATTGATAAGAATTGGATAAACTTCCTCTAATGTTGTTTCGCCATTAACAAACAAATCAAAGGCATTATCACTAAGTGTTTTAATTTCTCTTTCTTTTAGATTTTTTGAGGCGTCAAAGATACCATTTTTAATTAATTCAGCTAATCCTTTATCCAGCGAAATAACTTCATAAACCGCCTTTCTGCCACTATAACCTGTGTAAAAACACTTATCACAACCCACAGCTTTGAAATAAGAGTTTACTTGATATGGTGGATTGTAATTTTTGGGTAAGTTTTTAGGTGATTCATGCACCTGCTCTTTACAGGATGGGCACAATTTCCTTACAAGCCTTTGTGCAACACTAGTACTTAAAGTACTAGCAATTAAAAATGGTGGCACACCCATATCTATCAAACGTCCTATTGTACCCCAAGCTGAATTGGTATGAATGGTACTCAACACTAAATGCCCTGTTAAAGCTGCTCTAATGGCCATGTTTGCAGTCTCCGCATCTCTAATCTCTCCAAGCATTATTACGTCTGGATCTTGACGAAGGAAAGATTTTAACGCAGCTTTAAAATCTAGTCCAATATCTTCTTTTAACTGAACTTGATTGATACCTTCTAATGTATATTCAATTGGGTCTTCAATTGTAACAACATTTGTTTCCTTTTTATTTAAAAGCTTTAAGGTTGCATAAAGTGTAGTTGTTTTACCAGAACCTGTTGGACCGCTAATTAGCATTATCCCATTTGGTTGTTTAGCCCCTTCTAAATACCTGGCCAACTCTCCTTCCTGAAATCCTAAGCTTGATAATTCAATATCCGTAGCATCATTGTTAAGCAAACGCATTACTACCTTTTCGCCATAAAGAGTTGGGAGTATACTTACTCTTATATCTACCTTAATTCCATTATCGTTATACTCAATTCTTCCATCCTGAGGTAACCTCTTCTCCGCAATATCTAAGTGAGATTTTATTTTAATTTTATTGATTAAGGTTGGATACAAATCATTTGTGATTTGATACCTTTCAATTAATTTCCCATCTATTCTTATCCTAACTCTTCCAAACTCTTCGTAAGCTTCTATGTGTATATCCGAACTATTTAATTGTTTAGCTTCTTCAATTAAAACATCTAAAAAATCATCGGCCTCTTTATTATAAACTTTAACCTTTGCACGATCATCTTCATTTTTAGGATAATGCTTTTGCAATAAATTATTTAGTTCCTCCGAACTAATTGGATTAAAATTCACAGATTGCCCAGTTAGTAATTCTTGCTCCTCGGCAAAAGACTCTTGTGGGATTACACAATAAACATCAATATATCTATCTGTTACATTATATGGTACAATTTTGAATTGCCAAGCAGTTTCTTTTGATACAGATTGTATAGCATCAGATGATATTTGATTGTATATATCCATTAATAAGTAACTATAAAATAAACACCATAAAAAATACTAAGCCAACCAGCTAAAGGAATGGATTTTGTGTTTAACTTTTGAGCAATTAATTGATGCCCTATTAAGCTAAAACCTAATCCTAAAACAAATAGAATAATGTATTCTTCAAACCCGAAAAAAGGAATCATGGCAATGAAAAATAATATATCACCCCAACCTAAAAAATTGCTTGTGAGTTTTATTTTAAGTGTTTTGTACCTAAATGCTAAAATGATATAAAGTATTGATAGTTGTAGTATTATAAACGATAAAAGAGCAAGCATTTCTCTCCAGTTCAAATCTGTTTGCCAAAACTTAACACAAAAACCTAAACCAAACAGTAAAATGGGTAAAAACCATGAAATTGCACGATCTTTAAAATCCTGATAAGCTGTTATGCTCAGTAAAAATATTTGGGAAATCAACAACAATTAATCTTCAACCTTTACTTGAATAGGCCCTTCATGACGTAGTATTAAAACCTCGTAAATTCCATCCCCGTCAAAATCTTTATCTGCTGTAGCCTGTGCTGTAAATGTTGTTTTATCCACCTCAATAACTTCATATGAATATACAGACTGGCCTCCATCTTTTTCTTTCTTAGGCGGATTAAATCCAATCTTGTTAAAGTCTGTAGAATATTCAAACTTTTTCATGTGGTAATATTCTTGCCTTGTTTTTATCATATTCAAGTTGGACTCGGCTTCGGTTCTGTATGCATCCCCCACTAAATCCCCCATACTTGATATGGCTATAGTTGATAAAATCCCAACTATTACTAACACCACAAGCACTTCATTCATGGAAAATGCCTTGAGTTTTTTTAATTCTTTTCCTTTTTTCATCACGCAAAAATATTAAATCAATTCCGATAACGAGAACATTGGCATGTACAAAGCTACAACTATAAAACCTACTAAACAGGCTATAAATAGTAACAAAACAGGTTCCAATACATTTCCTAAAATCTTTGATTTATGCTCAAGTTCCTTTCCGTACAAATCACCTAACTGTCCAAAAATATCTTCCAATTTGTTCACTTCTTCTCCAACAGCTAATAAATAAATCATACGTGAAGGAAAAGTTTTAACTTTTTGCAAACTCTTACTCAATGATGATCCATTGGTAATATCCAATTTTATATTTTCTATTTGAGATTGTATTGGATGAAAATCCAGCATCCTACCTGTTAACCCTAATGATTCCATTAAAGATGTTCTAGCTCCAATAAGTAATCTCATATTTTCACAAAACTGCGTGAGTTTTGATAAATGATAAATTTTACCTGTGAACGGAATGGATACCAAAATTATATCTCTCCATTTTTTAACCGATTCTCTTTTTTTAACCAGCTGATAGCCAATAAAAACTACAACTATTGCTACAAAAAAGATCCCCGCATAAATGGGGAATTGCTCACTGAACGACATTAACCATTTGGTTATTACGGGTAATTCAGCACCAAAGGTTTTAAATGTTTCTGCAAAAGTGGGAACAACAAAACCAATCATAAATGTTACGGCTGCAATTGCAATCCCCATGATGGTAATAGGATATGAAAGTGCAGATGAAACTAGTCTTCTTTGCTCTATCCTTTTTGCAAAGAAGTTTTTTAAATGAAATAAAACTTCAGATAATTGTCCAGACTCCTCACCTATTTGAATACTGTAAATTTCGTATTCCGTAAAATCTTTTTCCTTACTTAATGCTTCGGATAAGCTTACACCTGAAACTACTTTTTTATATACTCTTTGCAAAAGGGCTTTGTCTTTCTTGTTTTTTTGCTCATTAACCACAAGCTCTAAAACCCTCTTCATGTCTAACCCTGAATGAAAGAGCAAGTACAAATCGTTAAATAATGCTTGTTTCTTTTTCAGAGTAAATTGCGCCCCAATCTGGATATCTTTATTTAAAAACTCCTTTAGCCCTGAATTTTCTTGAGATGATGATATTTGATTGATTTTAACGCCCAATTAATTTTACTTTTTTGTGTACCCCGTAATCCTTGTAAAAATACCATTCAAATTCCAATCCCTCAAAATCAAAAAACAGCTCTGTTCCATTTATGGATTTTGAATTTTTATCATACTCAAAATTGTAATCATTCAATGTCCAAATGAGTGTATCAGTTTTTCCATCCAAAATCACCAATGATTCACTATTTAATTCAACTTCAACCTCTCTTTCACCCACTGAAAGTATTAGTGTTTTTCCAATAGATTTTATTTCATCTGCTTCTAAAAAAACACCATTTAATTTTTCATGCATGAATTCAAGTGAATAGTTTAATTGATTTACTTCCTGAAGTTGATCGCTATTATCCTGAACAAATAAATAGAAATACAATCCCGCCCCTACAACTATAGAAGAAATTAACATTGCACTTAGCAATTCAATTAACGTAAAAGCCTTTATTTTTTTATTGAACCTCAATTGCTCTTATTAATATCCTTTTTTCAACCACTGGATTATCTGAGTCTCCTATAAATCCCATGAAATATCCAATCTTTAAATTGGGTGATTTTATGTGTTTTGTAAATTCGGTTTCAATTCTAAATCCATCAAAATCATAAACATTATCTTCAGTAATTTTCGTTTTAAAAGCTTCGTTAATCTTTGCATCAATAGCCATGGAAAGCTGCTTCTCTTTCAATGGCGTAGTTCCATGAAAGATATTGCCGAAAATCATCATGCTAATCCCCATAACTATGCCCAGTATGGTCATTGCAGCAACAACTTGAGGTAAACTCATTGCCTTTATTTTTATTTGATGTAAAGCCAATTTCTTTCAGATTTATCTAATCCCAAATCAATCATGTTGGAATCTTTTTTTGATGGATCAATTTTTACATTCAACAAAGTGTTTTCATATATCGAAGATGGTGTTTTTAAATAAAACTTTTTGGTATATACTTCACCCTGAACTTCACATTTCTTTAATTGGGTGTATGCCTCACTGTAAATTGTCCCGTTTAAAATACTTCCTTCTTCAATAGTCACTACTCCATTATTTTTTAAACTAAACTTTTCTTGTAACAATAAAATATTCCCTATCATTTTCACATCCTCTCCAATGGTTATTTTACAAGAATAATTATGTTCCGTCAGTGCTTTTAACACTAAAAAAGATGGGTAAAGTAATTCAACATCTGACGCCACAATTATACTATCTCTAGCAAATGCCTGAACACTTCCTTTAAATCCATTCTCAAAAATTATAGTTGGAGCTCTTAAAATTGTACCATCTAATTCACTAGATGAATTAACAATGATGAATTGATTTGAAAAAACAGATACGTTTCCCTTCACAACTTTATCCAAATAAATGGGCTCTTCTGAGCTTAATATTATAGGTTGTTTACCCGCAATTATTGAATCTTTTTCAATAGGAAAAGGATCATTACCTGTTGCAGAAAAAATTGCTTCTATGTTAGTTTTGATATTAGGCTGTAATTCTGGTAAATTACTATCAGATTGTTTCTTTTCGCCCCAAAAAAGTTTCGACCCGATAAAGTTTTGTCCTTCAATATAAACTCTTTCAACTCCTCTTTCGGGAACAAAAACATCTCCTTTTAACAACGTGGAACCACAAACTCCAATAGCTTTATTCGAATTACATAAATAAAGAGCTGTTTTTGTGTTTTTAATTGATTTGTTTCCTAAAATAAATGTTTTGCCAACTGAATCACTTCCATGAAAAGCTGTTATCTCAACTCGAGAAAGTAAGCCATATGGTTTAGATTGAATAAGTATTGAATCGGAGGGCTCCTGAAATAAATCAACAATTTCTTCCTCGGGTAATTCACTGGATGCTAAACAATATTCCAGTCCACTTTTAACATTAAGCACTAATTTATTCCTGGTTTGAAAATTAATTTCAGCTTTTGAATAAACGCTATTTATTAATATTAACCCTAAAAGTAAAACACCTACTATAACGGCAATACTTATAACAACGGTTAAAACATCTCCTTTTACTTTTTTATGTAAAAAGGAAATTTTCATTACTTTGAAAAAGTAGAATCTGAAGGACTAATAACGGAATTGGTAGAATCTTTTCTCTCTCTATTAAAAAGAGACTTATATTTTGCTTTGCATTTCGCCTTTTTTGTTAATCTTTTTTCTTTCCTCTGAAGCTTTTTCTCCTTTTCTAGCTGCATTTTCATTGGAAAGATCTGCGACTTCAATTCTTTATTTTCTCCGTAAAAATTCACAACCGAAATAGTATCTCCTTCCTTATAAGTTAAATCACTTAATAAATCACCATCTTTATTATAGATGGTCCAGTAACCATTTTTTAAACCTTTATGAAATCCCCCTGAAACTAAGAGCTCTCCGTTAACTCCAACTTCTTTATACTTACCATGTAATGGCTTACCTGCAATAACACCTTGAGAAAAATGAATTTTATTGTTTGAATAAGAAGCGTAAATTTTCTCCTTTTTAGTTTTCATACTGCGTTCCCACATCAACACGTAAAAGTCTGCTTTACTATTACCTAAATCAACTTGGTAATTCCCTATTTCACCCAGTTTTGGCTTGGAGCAAGAAAAAACAATTAGCAGTAAAATTAAAAGTTTGAAAATTTTCATGCGGCAAATTTACGCAATGTCATTGTATTCTTGAACTTGGACTTGTCGATTCTTGAACTTGTCGATTTGAAATCGACGAGATATTTTTCGCCGATTCTACCAACTGCCTACTTGTCGATTTGAAATCGACGAGCACTTTTTCGCCGATTTCAAATCGGCTACTATAATAAGTGAGTAAACTTAAACACATTCAATCAACACCAGTCCTTTTTTATTTGTCATATAGTCAACCGCACTACTCCAAGGATAATCTTCAGGCTTAAATACACATCTTGCTTTCACTAGATTATTATGGATGTAATTTAATGTTTGATGTATCCATTGAGTTTTGGCTAAATGAATTGGACAATTCCCTCTTTTCCACAACTTGTATTTTGAATTTCTTATTTTACTCCCATGCGATAAAATAAACTTTTCCAACATCCATTCTTTTCTTGATTCGGGATTTTCTTCAATCGATTTTATTATTGCTTTCGATGTGAATTTTTTAAAATCACGTAAGGTTCCACTTAAATCTCCCTCTTTACTTCTGGCTATTAAATGCAAATGATTACTCATAATTACCCATCCATAAATTTTCAAGCCTTTGTATTTCACACAATGATTTAATGAATCTACGATAATATCCTTATACCAAGCACGTGTAAAAACATCTACCCAATCAACAATTGTTAATGTCAAAAAATATAATTCATACTGGTCAACAATACCTGGACCATCACTGTAAAAAGTATAATAACTTTCGTTGTAGGGGTTATTAAATTCAAGCTTATCTATTGAGGGCATAAATAAATTTATCTTTTAAATTCTTTTATAACTCAACAAGCCACTTTATTCCCTCTTCTTATCACGAAAAAAATATTTATGTTCCATTATTTAATTTTTCTGTTATAAAACATACTCATTTAATTGTCGATTTAAAATCGACGAAAACTCTTTCGCCGATTTCAAATCGGCTGCTATAATTAGCGAGTTGTTTTAACTTTGCGCGCTTTTTCTAAATGAGAACTAAGCGAACTTACGACACCAATCTTATTTACTTAGCTATTAACGGTGATATGGAAACTAAATCATCTATTAAAAAAATGGTTCCAAAAAGCACTTTCTCTAGTTGGATTAACAAAGGAGTAAATCACTATATCGGAAAAGAATATTCAGGGATAATTGCGGAAACATGTCAACTTGCAGCAGAACTTCAAAAACATAAAAAATTACTTCAAATTGCTAAATCTATTTTTGCTTGTTATCTCTTACAAAAATCTATAATTGACTCTTTAACTGGAAAGAAACAGATTTTACAAAACTTTAAATCTGACATTATTAAATGTTACAATTTCATCCAAAGATTCACTTCAAAAAAATCAGCTCTTAAATTACTTGGCGTTAACTATCATTTTATTAAATATGAAGTGAATAAAAAATGTATAAAATCTCTATTAAATCGATGCTACAAAAAACACCCCTTACAACTATCAAACTATGAAATCACCAATATTGTAAATGGGTTTAAAAATAACTTCACCAATAACTGGCAGGCTAGCTCTATTTATCATTGGCTAATTCGTAAAGAAAAAATCTCATGCTCTAAAACTACTTTTTATCGATACGCAAAGAAATTAGGATTCTCTTCAAAAAAGAAGAAACAAAATTTACCAAATACAAATTCATTAAAAGCGAACAATGCTTTTGAAATTATTCATATCGATACTTCTCCAATTATTTTAAATAATACTAAAGGCTACCTCTATGTTGTGGTCGATAATTTCTCGAGGGCTATTTTAAGTTGGCGGTTCGAAAAGGTTTGTAGGAGTGAATTTGTTTTTAAAACATTATTAAATGCTTGTAAAAACTATAAAATGCATATCGAAAATACTGTTTTACTTACTGATGGTGGTCCCGAAAATAAAGGTTGGCTTAAACGATTTGTAAATCTTCCTTGTATTAATATTGTTCACAAAATTGCTATGACTGATGTAAACTCTACTAATGCGCTAGTTGAATCTGTTTTTAAACAAATTAAACAATACCACCTCAAACCCGATCCTTATGATGATTTCCCCAAACTTTATGCTCGTGTTAAAAGGGCTATTGATAATTATGCGATTAAGCCGCTTGATGTACATAGTGGACTTACTGCCGTTGAGAAATTAAATGGGCTAACCTTAAACATAACTGTAGATAAGAACGGAATTCTTGAAAAAAGAAGATTTGATAATGTTAAGAATCGATGTGATAAATGTAAAAATTAGAATTTCACTATTTACATATTCCTATTGTCAACTTATCGATTCTACCAACTGCCTACTTGTCGATTTAAAATCGACGAGCACTTTTTCGCCGGTTGCAAACCGGCTACTATAACTTCTATAAGTTGTGGTAAATAAGCGACTATATTAATAAAAAATACAACTGTCTAAAAAACAGCTTATTAATAATCAGTTCAAATATTCGAACCCCAATATGAAAAAATTCGTGGTTTCATCCAGGTTAAAATGGTTGAATAATATACTTTGGCACCAGATTTTATCCCTACTTCAACGCCTGCAATATCATTAACTTTCACTTTAAAGTTCAGTGCATAAACTGTTCCAGAATTTGTAGGGATTGTTTTCTTAATCTCATCACCATCGTTAGTGGTTGTCACTTTGAAGCTAAAGTTTAAAACAAGAAAAATAAAAAGGAATAATCTCAAAAATATAATTTTGAAACCTTTTAGACGATTACTGCTTTGATGGGATAATTTCAACTAAATAATAAAAGCCCAAAACTAAATAATTTTGGGCCTAAATAAGATGTGGATTAATTAAATTCTTGACTATTTTTTGTTGGACTCCATTAACGTCTACTATTTATACTACGCATACTCCATTTACCCAGCCTTGAATATTAATTTTATGATTCCCCGCAATTATACCACACCATAAACTAGTTACGCTTTGCTGCTATACTTTAGCATAATCAAAAACTCTGATTATGAATATTTTAAATTTTGTGCGAGAATTTCCAGTTTAGAAAAGCTGTTAATCTCATTTCCAGAAACAGCGAGAAGATCAAGGATTAATCTGCAAAAAGTGTAAAAACAAAAAAAACATTATTGGCTTAGTGCAAAGTGGCAATGGCAATGTTCAAACTGTAATTTCAGGACAACCCTTAGAAGTGGAACTGTAAGGGAGAATTCAAATCTACCCATACGTGTAAGTCTTCAAGGCCATCTATGTCTATTGCTATGATTGGTTTATTTCCTGCAAACTGATACTGGGTGTCTGACCCCTTTTTTTACTGAACATTAAATGAAACATATCATTTAATGTCAACCCACTTCTCAATTCTTTTTATAACATTTATTTTCTGCTCAAGATCATAAACATAATTTATTTTGAACATCTCACCTTTTTCAGAGAAAACCCCACCTTCTCTACAGAATTGATTATACCCGTTCTTAGGCCCGCTCATAAGTAAAATAAATTTGACATTTCCAATTTTTATAATTTCTTTTCCTCTCTCTCTTTCTTCCAAAATATTCAATTCAGAAACTCTTCCTTCGACTATTTTTTCTTCAGATTCGAAATATTTTTTATTTATTTCACCATAAGTTAAATTAAAATAGAATGCTATAAACAATAGTACACTAACCAATCCAAAATAGTTTTTGACACTAGGGCCATTTTCTATAAAATTGTAGATTACTACAAGTAAAAAAGCAAATATAAAGATTACGATTTTCCAATTCATCTTATCAAGATTGTCATACAAGTACACTACTTCAAACATAATTAACCTCTTTCTTCACTACTTTTCTTTAGCTCTTCCTCTTTCTTCTTCAAATTTCCAAAGAGGCATCAATAGTCTTTATTCTAGCTTCTGTTTTCTTAACAATTTCATCATATTTCTTCTGTGCTTTTTCTGCAGCTTCTAAAGAATTCTAACATAAATGCTTCAGCTATATTTGAATATTAATTTTGATATTCCTTTATCTCCCTATCCAGCTTTTAAAAATTTATTGACTATTGCTTTAGTGTTGACAGTTTGCGATTTTATACCTTATATATAGGTTTATATTTTTCTGATAAAATCTAATTCTCATATTGCTTTAATAAAAAAGAGAAATTCTCATGTAAATTAGTATAAAACTAGCTACTTTTTCTCATTTTAAAATATCATTCACATGAATGACATTTTATAATGAGAATTGTTATTGAATTAAAATGAGAATTCAGAATTTATTAAAATAATTTAAAAACCTCTTTTTCAAATATTTAAGAATAATTTTTTGAATAAACTATTGGGGAAACCAGAATTGAATATTAATTTATTGTGGGAAAGAAATTTTATTTTGAGAATTTTTATTGGATTTCTCTCAAAAACATTTTCCCTTCTCTTAAAAAGGAATTAAACAATTATATTGTTTATGAAGCTTTATCTTTTCTTACTTTATGGTTGGAATTATGGTTTTTATAAACTCGGTCATAAACTGATTTCGCTGCTTTTTGTTTGAATTACTTTTATATTTTCTTTTTCTGTAATTCTCACAGTTAAATTAAAAATTCGAAAAATTCTCACGCTTTTTAATGCTTTCCTCTGGTTTATTCTCAATCTAAAATATCATTCACAGAATTCATGTGACTTAAATGCATTTGTATGTTTTTGTGGAGAATACAGGAATCGAACCTGCGACCTTTTGACTGCCAGTCAAACGCTCTAGCCAACTGAGCTAATTCCCCAAACCAAAAGTTATTTATTAATGATGTTCACCTGGTGCGTGATTATGTCCTTTATGTGGATCAACAACTTCAACTAATTCAACTTCGAATATTAATGCTGAATATGGCGGTATTCTTTGTCCTGATCCAGTTTCTCCGTAAGCTAAATAATAAGGAATGTACAATTCTATTTTTCCACCTTCGGAGATTAATTGCAATCCTTCTGTCCATCCTTTAATAACGCGTGTTAATGGAAATTCTATTGGTGTTCCTCTTGATTGATCGAAAACTGATCCATCAATTAGTTTTCCAGTATAGTTTGCAGCAACCTTGTCTGAAGCCTTTGGATATATTTCATTTCCTCTTTTCAAAATTTTATAACCCAATCCTGAAGCTGTAAATTCAACACCCTCTACAGATTTTAAACTATCAAGAAAGCGCTGTCCAGCAATTTTATTTGGTAAATATTGTTTCATTTGCTCTTGTTGCTGCTTCCTTCTTAAACTATCTGTTAGGGATCTCATATAAACTTGAGTTTCTGCATCGCCTAGTTGATTGGTGTCATTTAATAGTACATCGGAAAATGCTTCTGATAACATGTTGATATCAATTGAGTCAATACCATTTTTCTTCATGTCTGATGCAACTGTATGTGCTAACGCATAACTTAATTTTTGATATTCAGGTAATGAATCCAAAGTAGTTTTCGTAGCCTCAGTTGAAATGTTTTTACTTGCGCAACAAGTTGTTTTTTGATGACAAGAGGTTGATTTACATCCTATGTTTAATATTGATAAACCAACAAAACTTGCTAATATTACGTTCTTCATGATAAATTTATTTGACTGCAAAGTTAAGCTATATTAAATGGTTCAAAAGAAAGTTAGAATTACATTTTTATACTTTGAATTATAAACGACTTTATTTGAATGAAAAGAAAATTCAGCAAATCAGATATTGAAAATTTTGAAAAGAAATTTCAGATTCACTTTGTAAATAGTTTATCTGGGCACAAATCCGCTAATCTAATTGGAACTAAAGGTTTAACCGAAAATTTAGGGATATTCTCTTCGGTTTTTCATTTAGGCTCCTCTCCTGCTCTTTTGGGTTTTATAATGCGTCCTAATACTGTTAGAAGAGATACGTATAATAACATTAAGCAAAATCAAGAGTTTACCATTAATCATATTGGCGAATCGTTTTACAAAAATGCGCATTATGCATCTGCAAAATTCCCAGAAGCTGAATCGGAGTTTGAAAAACTGAATTTGATTCCAGAATATAAGGGAGAGATATCCTCGCCTTACGTTCAAGAAAGTAAAGTTCAAATTGGATTAAAATTGGTTGAAGAATATGAGATTAAATCGAACGGATGCATTTTAATGGTTGGGGAAGTTAAAGAGGTACATATTGATAAACAAGCCTTGTTAGACTCAGGTAAATTCAATTGGAATTTATTACAAACTGTATCGATAACAGGTTTAAATCAATATCATTCTTCAACTCAAATTGATGATTTACCATATGCAAGATTAAATGAAGTTCCAGATTTTCACCATTTAAATAAAGAAAGACCCGATCAAATTGTATTTGATGAAGAATCACAAACTTACAGTGCTTCTATCAAAAAATATGGTACCAATTTATCCGCTCCAGCAATTCAACAAACGGATATGACTCAGTGGAAAAACATTGGTTCAAACAAAGTAAACCATCACCTCAAAATAAGGTTTGAAAAAATGAAAAAGGAATACGAGTCAATGCTTGATTTGTATCAATGGAATGAGGTGATTTACAATTCTAAGTTTGATTTTGAACCAATAGTTGGGGAAATATATCATTTATATGAAAAGGAAAATGGCGAACGATTTCTTTCATCAATCCCACCGCATGAATGGAACAAACATCACATTGGGTCGTTTCAGCTTGATTTAGAAAGGATATTCGTTAAAGTAGCAACCAATGAACTGCTTCATTAATTAAAGGCGTTCTATTTGATTAAAATAGGCTGCTTGACCAATTTTGACTCCTTCCTGATTGAAAACGTTCCAAATTATTGCGTCTTTGATTTTAAATCTTTTACCTGATGATGATATGCGAATACCCTCGTATTTATCAAAGTAACCTTTTTGTTCCGCAACTTCAAGCATTTCTTGCCTGCGCTCTCTTAAATCTGCTTCAGCTGTTTTTCTGGATGGAGTTTTCGTGAATGAATCCCAATCCATCTCCCATAAATTCAATGCAAATTCATTTCCGAAATTTAGTATTGGGTCCTGAGCTCCATTATGAGACACCAATACGAATTCACCTTCTTGAATAGCTTTGTAATCTAACTCAGGATTAACTCGTTCGATAATAGTTTTACCTGTTAACCTTTCAAATGAATCAAGTAAATTTTTGACATGTGAAATTTTCCAGTCTAGCAATTCCATTCTTTTATTATGTAAACTAACATCAATTTGTTTGTACAATTCAATGCAAAGCTAAAGCATCCTTTCTCCTACTTTGTATTTTGCACACTAATATTTTAAAATCATCGTTGGATTAGAGTTGTGCGTGTAATTTTGTGTGTAATAATTCTTTTTGGTCTGCAAACCGTTTATGCCAAAAAAAGTAATGAGCATGTCTTTGAATTTGAAGATAAGATTGACTCAATGGTGGTTTTGGCTGATACTATTCGTTACTCTACTTCTACCATCGGTAAACTCAATGCAAATAACAGTTTTAGAGAATTATTAAGAGAAGTGTTGACAGATTCCCTAAGTATATATTACGATTTTAAAAAAGTATCAAACCTATCTGTTGTTACGTCTCCCGACAATCAATTTAGAATCTATACATGGACACTTAAAATGGGGAATTCAGAATATGATTATTATGGATTTACTCAGTATCAAAGAAAGCGAAAAAAGAGTGTTTTCTCTCCTGTGAAAATTGAAAACTTTGTTTATGAATTAAATAATAAATCGTCTTCAATTGGTGATGATGAATTGGCTAAACTAGATTCTAGTAATTGGTTAGGGTGTGTTTATTATAATATTGTTGCTCCTCCCAAAAAAAATGATGATACATACTTGTTGCTAGGTTGGGACGGATTTGGTTACAGATCAACAAAAAAGATTATAGAAACAGTGAAATTTTCAAATAAAGGAGTTGTAACGTTTGGAGATAAAATAATAAGATATGATTTAACGCATGGAACCAAAGCTGCACCAAAGTTTCAAACTAAATCAAGGATTATATTCGAATATAGTGGCAACGTATCTATGACTTGTAATTATAACAGTAGTTTAGAAATGGTCATATTTGATCACCTCGCTCCTTCTAACCCAGCTTTAGCCAATCTGAAGTTTACTTATGCACCCGATTTTACATATGATGGTTTAGTATATGAAAAGAAAAAATGGATTTATAAGAAGGATGTAGATGTTAGAAATCGAGAAGATATTAAGCCTGTTAAGTGGAAGCCAAAGGATACAAAAGACAGGACTGAGGATACTTTAATTCCAATGAGAGAATAACGAATAATTAAAAAGTATACTCAAATAATAGAAGATTATTGAAGTTAATCAACAACAAACTTAAATTTATCTACAACAAAAAATCAAGACTATGTTTAAAAGAACAATTTTAGGGGGAGTTATAATTGCTGCACTTTATTCATGTGGAAGCTCTTCTGATGTAAAGGAATTTGAAGTGACTAATGATACTTATTCTGAGCAGGCTGAAGCTGCAACAGAAATGATTCAAACAAATCCAAATGCTTTTCAAGAAAACCTTACAACGTTTCAGGAATGTAAATCATCTGCTAACTCTCCTGCTGATTGTAAAGAGTTTCTTGCGAAAGCGGTTTGTGAGTATTATGGGATAGAAGACTTAAAAGAAGGCGGGAATTATATAGATTATGATAAAATCCCAGCGAAATTAAAAGAATTAGATACTTGGCAAAAGGTTGGTGATTTCAATGAAGAGAATATCCAAATAGCTTTAGAGCAATTAAACGGTTTTAGTAAGCCTGTTTTAGTATTCAATTCAAATGATTCATATGTTCATGTAGTTGCTTTACTTCCAAATGGAAATGTTATAAAGTCCAGAAAATGGGGTGACATTTCGGTACCAGCTTGCGTAAGTTACTTCCCTACTCGCCCTAATAAATCATTTATAAAAAATGGAATTAATTACGCTTTTGGGGCTGCAGATGGGTTGGAAATTTGGATGAAAAATTAGATTTATAATAGTGTTTTAGAAGGAATTTGTATTCTAAACATCAATAAATACTGAAGTTATTAACAAAAACTGGCTCCGTTTAGGGCCAGTTTTTTTGTTTATTTATCGAATTTTCTTTAAAGTTTTTAATAATCCTAATAATGAGCATGTTAGAATGGTTTGGGTTTAGGTAATCGATCTTATGCTATTCATAATGAGTTGTTTACGGTAGTTTACCTAAGGGTAGTTATTGTTAAGTAAGCTTTAAAAGTATGTTAATTTCATGCAAAGTCAACGTACATAGGCATTTGAATGAAGTTAGTCACATAGTAATTGTTAATTACTTTTTTTAGAAATCCCTTGAGTAGCTGAGCTTTTGCCCTAATTTCAGACTACAATTAATTATTAATCATTTAAAAATTATTACAATGGGAAAATCAGAAATTGTAGATGCAATCGTTGCTAACGTAGAAGGGTTAACTAAAAAGCAAGCTGGAGAAGCTTTTGATGCTGTAGTTAGCGCTATTTCAGAGGGTGTTAAAGGAGAAGGAAGAGTTGCTCTTCCAGGATTCGGATCTTTCACTAAGTCTAACAGACCAGCTAGAGAAGGAAGAAACCCATCTACAGGAAAAAAGATTACTATCGCTGCTAAAAATGTAGTTAAGTTTAAAGCTGGAAAAGCATTAAACGATTCTATCAACTAAGAAGTTAGTGATACACAAAACTTAAAAAGCCTCGCTATGCGGGGCTTTTTCTTTATACAGCATAATGTTATGGTTTGGTATTTTGCTTATGGATCCTTGATGGATTTAAATTTCGTTAAAAGTTTAGGTGTTGACTTTTATAATGCTCAAAGGGGAATTTTGGTGGGGTTTCGATTTGAAACTTCTGTAAAGGATGATATTGACCCTAATTTTGGCTATGCTAATATTGTACTTGATGATACTTCGCAAGTTGAAGGTGTGTTAATGCAAATACCTCAGGATCAAATACATTTCCTTGATCAGTACGAAGGCTATCCTAGTCTTTATAACAGACAAAGAAATATTGTTTTAAACTCGATAAACGAGCCTGTTCAAGCATGGGTTTATATAGGAACACCTGAGTTTTCAGCGCATCAAAATTTAAAGTTAACAGAAGAACAAATACAAAGAATTCAAAATGGCTTTGATTTTCTATCTCCGGAATATCAAAAGCGTATTGGCTTTATTATAAATCAAGATAACTTGTAAAGAGTTTGTTCTTGAAAAAGTTATAGTATTTGTAATACTTGTTGCCTATTTGCTCTCTAGTAAATACTTATCTTTGTGCAAAATTCCAGTTATGTCTTATAAACTGAATACGATTGAAGAGGCGATTGAAGATATCAAAGCCGGAAAGGTTATCATAGTTGTTGATGATGAGGACAGAGAGAATGAAGGCGATTTTTTGTGCGCAGCAAGATCTGTTACTCCTGAAATAATCAATTTCATGGCAACTCATGGTCGTGGATTAATTTGTGCTCCTTTAGTTGAAGAAAGATGTGAAGAATTAGGTTTGGATTTGATGGTTCAGTCCAATAATGCTGCTTATGAAACTCCTTTTACAGTTTCGGTTGATTTAATTGGACATGGTTGTACTACTGGGATTTCTGCTCAAGACAGAGCTAAAACGGTAAAAGCCCTAATCGACCCTTCTACCCGACCTGAAGAATTGGGTAAACCTGGACATATTTTTCCTTTGAAGGCAAAAAAATCTGGTGTTTTAAGAAGAGCTGGGCATACTGAAGCAGCAATCGATTTTGCTAGGTTAGCTGGGTTTGAACCAGCTGGTGTTATTGTTGAAATCATGAACGAAGATGGTACAATGGCCAGACTACCTGATTTAGTTAAGATTGCAGAAAAGTTTGATTTAAAGATTGTTTCAATCGAAGACTTAATTTCATACCGATTAAAACATGAGTCATCTATTGAAAGGCATATCGATGTTAGAATGCCTACAAAAATGGGCGATTTTAACCTAGTTCATTATTCTCAAAAAGTTGATGGACAAGAGCATTTGGCTTTAATTAAGGGTGAATGGTCTGAGGACGAACCTGTTTTAGTTAGAGTGCATAGTTCGTGTGTTACAGGAGATATATTTGGTTCGTGTCGTTGTGATTGTGGCCCGCAGTTAGAAAAGGCCATGGAAATGGTAGAGAAAGAAGGTAAAGGAGTTATCCTTTACATGAACCAAGAAGGAAGAGGTATTGGTTTACTTAATAAACTTAGAGCCTATAAACTTCAAGAGCAAGGTAGAGACACTGTTGAAGCAAATTTAGAATTAGGCTTCAAAATGGATGAGCGTGATTACGGTGTAGGTGCTCAAATCTTAAGGGATTTAGGTGTTAGAAAGATGAGGTTAATGAGTAACAACCCTAAGAAAAGAGCTGGCTTAATTGGCTATGGCTTAGAGGTTATTGAAAACGTTGCTATCGAAATTGAATCTAACGAACACAACGAGTTTTATTTAGAAACAAAAAAGAATAAAATGGGGCATGAATTAAATCAAAAGTTCCCTAATTCTTGATTTTATTTTTTGTTTACCGTTTTCTATTTATCATTAGATGATTTACGATCCTTCGAAATGTTTTCAAAAATTCAAATCGGATGTAAGTCATATATCATTACCTGATAAATTCACTTTTCCTTTCTTTTATGAACCTCATGAAATTGCTTTAATTGCCGCAAAGGAATTAGAAGAACACATTGAAAGTTCAGAATGGGAACATAACTTTTACGACAATCGTCCAGATTTGACGCCCGTTGGTAAAATGTTCGGGGTTTTAGTTGTTAAAAATGAAAATGGAGAGTTAGGCTATTTGACTGCTTTCTCAGGTAAAATGGGGGAAAGTGTTCTTGTAGAACCATTTGTCCCTCCTGTATTTGACAGATTAACAGATGGAAGTTATTTCTTAGAGGGGCAAGATACACTTAATGAGATTAATGCTAAGGTTTTAGAGCTTGAAGAAAATCCTGAACTGGCTTCATGGATAAAACTTTTGGAGGATCAGACAGATTACTCAGCAACCATTATTAATAATGAAAAGGCTATTATTAAAAAGAGCAAATCTTTAAGAGATGCTTTAAAAGTAAAAGGAATTTCAGAAGAAGAATTAAAAACTTTAAACAATCAAAGTATTTCCGAGCAATTAAGGCTAAAACGTTTAAAACGTTTCTGGAGGTCTAGGTTAGAGTTTATTCAATCTAAAATTGATGAATTTCAAAATGAAATTCAAGCATTGAAAATTGAGCGAAAATCAAGATCGAATGCTTTACAGAAAAGATTGTTCAGTGAGTATAAATTCTTAAACTACAATCAAGAATCTGAGTCACTTTGGAATATTTTCAAAGATTTACCAACTCACACCCCACCTTCTGGTGCCGGTGAATGTTGTGCTCCAAAACTATTACAGTTTGCTTATTCCAATAAGTACAAACCAATTGCTATGGCAGAATTTTGGTGGGGTCTTTCACCAAATTCAATTATTCGCAAGCATAAGCACTTCTACCCTGCTTGTAAAGGTAAATGCGAGCCAATTCTTGAGCATATGCTAAAAGGGTTACAAGTTGAATCTAATCCTCTTCTCAGCAAAAGTCAACCACTTGGTGAAGTAGGAATTGTTTTCCAAGATGAACATATATTAGTAATTAGTAAGCCTTCAGGTTTGTTGTCAGTTCCAGGGAAAGAGCTTATAGATTCTGTTCTTTTAAGATTAACGGAACAGTTTAAAAAAGAGTTTGTTCCTAAGCTTTTACATAGATTAGATATGGCAACTTCTGGCGTAATGATTTTCGCTAAAACTAAAAGGGCTCATAAACATCTTCAAAAGCAATTTTTAAACAGAGAAATTAAAAAACGATACATTGCCCTTTTGGATGGAGAGATTTCACAAGAAGAAGGTGAAATAGATTTGCCATTAAGAGTTGATTTGGTAAACAGACCAAATCAAATGGTTTGTTATGAACATGGTAAATCGGCTCTAACAAAATATAAAGTGATTGAAGTTAAAAATGGAAGAACTTTAATACATTTCTATCCTGTTACAGGAAGAACCCATCAACTAAGAATGCATGCTTCACATGAAAAAGGTTTAGACACACCAATTCTTGGCGATATTCTTTATGGAAAAAGGGATAAAAGGCTTCACCTACATGCTGAACAAATTACATTTACCCATCCGGTATCAAAGGAGAAAATGACTTTTGAAGTTGCGGCTAGTTTTTAAATGTAGTTCAATATATTTTGATGTTTATCAATACGTGGACCAGGCCTGCCACAAATCTGACATAATAAAAGCTTTAATAACTCTTAATAACAAATTCAACACGTCTATTGACAGCTCTTCCCGATTCTGTTGAGTTGGATGTTTTAGGTTTTGTTTGACCAAAACCTTTATAAGAAAGTCTATCAGCTGCAATTCCATTTTGGATTAAGAAATCCATAACCGATTTGGCCCTGTCTTGTGATAATTTTAAGTTTTCACTAGCTCCACCTCTATTATCCGTATGTCCATGGATTTCAATTTTCATCGTGGACTTCATTTTCAGGAAAGTAACCAATTCGTCTAGAATATCCATACTCTTTCCGTTAAGGATAGATGAAGACGTTGCAAAGTTCACTTCGTTTAAGCGAATAGGCTTGTCTTTTGCCAAAGTTTCAATTTTAATTGGATCTTTCGGATACACCTTTTCAGCGCCGTCAATCTCATTTGGATCTATTTCTAAAACTTTAGTTGAAAAGGCCTTCCCATCACCTGTAGCGTTAACTACTAATCTTTGCTTTTCAATTTTGTCTTGTGTATCCTTTTTAGGCATTATTACCGCCTCACCATCTAAATCAACAATTTCATGGTCTTGGGGAACAACTATGTCAACTCCATCAATATTCCTTACTTTATCTGTTTTTTTAATGATTTTTTCTTTTCCATTCACTTCGGCTATCCGCTCATCTTTAGCAATCACCTCTTCTTTTTGATTCACTTTAACAATTTTACCACCAGGAGGAACAATTACTTCTTTCCCATTAATTGTTTCTACCCTACTTCCATAATCTGCTTCTACATCTTCGCCGTTTACAGAAAGTGAAATTTTTTCAGGCTCTACTTCCTTTCTTAAAGGATCTTTAATAGGCATTACAACAACATATTCACCTGTTTCTTTATCAACTAAACCTTCATGCACTTCACCCGTTTTTTTATCAGTTACTGATATTTTCCCATTCTTTACAGCGCCCCCATTTTCATCGGTAAGCGTACCTTTCATCATAACAACCTTCTCGGGTCTGGCTTCTTTATGTAATGGGAAAGAAACTAAGTTTAAACCTCCAGTTCTAGCGTTACCTTGATCACCGCTTGTAAAAAAAGCTTTTTTACCATCTAAACTTACAATCAATCCATGTTGATCTTTTTCATCATTAATAGGGTATCCAATGTTAATTGGTTTAATCCAATTTCCGTTTTTATCCATTCGGGTATAATAGATATCATAACCTCCTACACCAGGATGCCCGTTTGAAGAAAAATAAAGTGTTTTACTATCGGTATGTAAAAAAGGTGTTTTTTCATTTCCTTTAGTATTAATGAACTCCCCCATGTTTTTAGGTTCTGACCAACGACCATCATCACCTTTAGTACAGTAAAATAAATCTAAAGAAAACGTTTCATCGTCCCCTTTCCCGAATGAAGTACTGCTTAACCTAGCTGAAGCAAAAACCATTAATTTCCCATCAGAAGAAATAGTAGGCTGTCCTTCCCATGTTGGTTCACCTCCTTCATCATTAATTGGTCCAACAGGCTTCATTTCACCCCAAGAACCGTTATGGTATTCAGTTTTTAAAATAGACGTATTCTTATATCCTCTACCTTTTAAAGGGACAAAATGAAGATTTGCTGTTAAATACATCGTTTTATTGTCTGGTGTTAAACACGCTCCCCCCATTCCAAGTAATTTATTGTTTCCTTGAACATTTAATACCGGCTTTAAATGCTGATTAAAAGGTTTTGCTAACGACATACCTCTTGAAAAGGAATCAACTGTAAGCGCTTTACTCCTAACAAAATACTCCTTGTCATCATTGCCAGGAGTGTTTGGTGGTAGTGTAATATCGGGTGCTGTATTTCTTTTTCTCGTAAAAAATAACCATTCATTATCAGGCGATAACATTGGAAGGTATTCATCATGTTCAGTTGAAACTCCTTTCACGTTTTTAGGATCAAATTCAACTGGATTAGCTAAAAGTTCTTTCTTTATAAAGAATTCATCTTTTAAAGTAGTTGCGATTTTTTTGTATTCTCGAGGTGGTTCTGCTTCATTTTCCAAATAATCTTTAAAGTAATACGCAGCGATAGAATCTTTTCCTTCTTCGTGATTCATTCTACCTAACCAATAATAGGCTAAATGGCCTTGGTAAGAAGGGCAAACTTCTGAAAGCGTTGTGAACCATTTTTTTGCATTGCCTTTTACTCTATCTCTAATAGTTGGCGTCATTGCTTTGTACGAAGAATGTAAATAATGCTCTGCAATAAAAGCTATCAAATCAGGATAGTCGGGATATTTATCAACTAAATCCTTCATTTCCTGAATAGTTCCATTTCTATCCATGGGATAGTCAAAGTCTCTTAGCTTCTTAAATTTCTTCTCCGCTTTTTTATTGGAATATTCAGCACAGTTTCGTTCTTGGGCAACAACAACGAAACTTATACACACACTTATTACAACTAATATTTTCTTCACACTTAAATTGTTAGTGAGATTAATAGACCCCAAATCAAATTAATCTCACGTTTTAAATCCCAATTATGTTTGATGGAATTAATTTCCAAACAAACCTTTCTTTTTAAGCAAATCAGCAGCTTTCTTTTTAGCTTCTTCTTGCGCTTTTTGTTTTGCTTTTTCCGCTTCAGCTTTGGCTTTTTCCTCTGCTTCTTTCTTTAATCTATCTGCTTCGGCTTGAGCTTTGGCTTCTGCTTCCTTTTTCAGTCTATCTGCTTCTTCCTGCGCTTTAGCTTTAGCCTTGTTTAATTCTTCTTGTGCTTTTTGCTTTGCTTCATCTATTTTTTCGTTAATCGCTTCTTTTGCTTGGTCTTTAACAGATGTTTCACTAGAAGTACCAGTAGAAACTACCTTATATTTTGGTTTGTCCATTGTTCCTGTTACTAAAACATTCAAATTCACAAACTCTCCTACAGAAACATTCATGCCATTTTTTGCAGCTAAACCTTCCGCAAAGGATGCGGCGTTATTTGCGGCACTCCCTAACTCTTCACTTGGGATTTTCAGGGCATATTTATAGTCTATTTTATTATCAAAAGTTGTGTAACCACTTACCTCACCTTTAATTTTCCCCATGTTTAGTTTGAAAGGTTCTGTTGTTAGTTTACCGTCAATAAACTTGAATCTGATTTTCACATCTTCAGCTTTAATTTTATCATATTTCTCTTTTTTGATTTTTAAAGCATCCATCAAATCCTTCCAAGCCTTAGTCTCAGCAAACCCTAAATTTGTCGTAGCCAAGTCCCCTTTTCCATTCATAGTTTCATAAACTGGCGCCAAAGTGTCGTCTAATTCAGTTGTGAAATCAAAGTCCATATGAAATTCACCTTGAGCTTTTTCAGCGATTGGAACCATTTTTTGAACTGGATTAAATGCCATGTAAGCTTCTTTAATTTGCATTTGATCAATAGTCATTTTTATGCCAGTTTTTGGATGCGCCATATCCTGAGTATTGTAATTTCCATTCATAGTAATATCACCACTATAAATTTTCATACTTGCGTCTTTAAAGTAAGCTATCCCATCCTTCAATTTTATTTGACCTTTAAAATCATCAATAGGCATATCTTCCATATCAATCTTTTTGAAACTAGAGTTCAATACAAAATCAACATTTGCAGGAACTTCAAAAACTTCAGTAGGTTCTTCATAAGCCGAATCAGCAGATGCTTCTGCCACTTTTAATGCTTCAGCAACTTCATCATTGTTTTCAACTGTTTCAGTTGAATCTTCCTCCATTAATTCATCTAAGTTGAAGTAGTTGGAGTTAATGTTGAATGTTCCTACAATTGTAGAGTCGTCAAATACATACGGTAGAATATTATCAATTCTTCCATTCGCTTTTAAATCACTTTTCCCTAAAGTCATGTCGAAATTACTCACTTCAAAATATTGAGGAGAAAAGTTTAAATATCCTGTTTTGATCAAATTTGTAGGTAAATCTGGTGATTTGTAAAGTAGGTTATCGAAAATAATACTTCCTCCAGCTTTAAATTTTTCATAAGTTTCATTCTCAATATCACTCAATCTACCAGCAAAATTAAAGTCGACATTAATTCCTCCTTTGTACTCTTCTCCCGCCTCCATGGGAATAGCTTTTGCTAACTTCTCTAATTGAATTTTAGATTTCATTTCTCCCTTCATATCTGGGTCAGACTCAACGTTTGTAACAAAGAATTTGAAATCAATTGGATTACCAGCAATGTCCAAATGAAATAGTTTCAAATCAACAATTGTATGATCAATAATACCATCCTTGTTGTTAATTACTAAATCCATATTAATATTTTGAACAGACTCTGGTAAATCAGGATACTTTAAGAATCCGTTATTAATATCAAAATCAACATCGAAACCAGGAAGATTTTCGTCATCCATAACTCCATTTAAATGCGCTACTAAATTGAAGTCACCTTTGGTTTCCACACCTTCTAAATCAGATAAATAAGAAGCGGGAATTAATGATAATACATCTTTAAATTGATTGTCCTTTCCTGCGATTGTTAAATCGAACTTCATATCGTCAGGCATTTCCATATTTCCATTAATACCTATTTTCAGTTCATTTAACTTTAATAAACTTTCTTTAAAATGGAATCCCATTTTATCCAAATCAGCAGATAGTTTAATGTCCGAATCAAACTTTAAATTGTTTGCTAACCTTTCTCCTTCCATATCGAAAAGGATTGAGTTGATACCGGTTTTAACATTAATTTCAGCAGAATCGTTAATCATAATAACACTTCCTGATTGATTTAATCCTTTAACAATTGCTACCATTTCAGATTCTAAATCAACATAGGATAGATTCACATTATTAATTGAAAAAGACTCTAATCCAGTAATAAAATCTCCTGCATCTTCAGTTTCTAATTCTTCAATTTCTTCTTCCACTTCCACTTCTATTGAATCTTCAATAGCTATATCCCAATTGGCTCTTCCGTCTTTTAATATTTTAGCATTCGCAGTTAAATCAGAAATATTAAAACTTGAAACCACGTATTCACCATTAATAACGCTCATTAAATCCAGCTCAATATTTATATTACCAACATGAGCTAGGGTGTCTCCTTCAAAAGGGGCTTTATTAATTACACTGATGTTATTAATTTCGAACGAAAAGTCGGGAAATGATGAAATAAGAGATAAATCGAATTCTCCAAAATCTACTTTAGCATTAACAGATTCGTTTGCTATTTCTTTTACCTTCTCAACTATTTGATCCTTGAATAAAATAGGTATTGTAATCAAAGCAATAATCAAGACTCCAAATAAAATTCCGATGATTTTTAGTAATTTTTTTACAATCTTCATTTTGTGTGGTTTTTGGTTAAACTAATCTAACGTTTTTAAATCTATTTTATTTTTAATTTTCGCATCAATTACGGTCGAAACCATGGCATCTCCAGTAACATTAACAACTGTACGGCACATATCTAAAAGTCTATCTACACCAATAATTAATGCAATACCTTCCATTTGAATTCCTAATTGACCCAAAACGATTGCTAACATTACCATTCCGGCGCCTGGAACAGCTGCTGATCCGATGCTAGCTAAAGTGGCCGTTAGAACGATTGATAATTGGTCAGTCATTGTTAAATCATGTTGCAAAACATTGGCTATAAAAACAGCAGCAACAGCTTGATAACAACTAGTTCCATCCATGTTTATTGTTGCTCCTAAAGGCAAAACAAAACTGGAAACTTCTTCATCAACGCCAACATTGTTATGAACACAATCCATTGTTACTGGCAATGTTGCGGCACTTGAGCTTGTTGAGAATGCTAAAAGCTGAGCTGGTGCAATTCCTTTTAAAAATTTCTTTGGTGACTTCTTGCCAAATAAAAATGCGAATATCACCGAAATTGAGATAACAAGAAGTAATGCAATCACAACCGTTAATGAATAGCGACCAATTGCTGTTATCAATTCAGAAAAATGTTCAGCATTTTGCACAAAAACATTTGCAATTAATGCGAATGTTCCTAATGGTGCAACATACATAATGAAGTCCACCATTTTTAAAATTACCTCATTAACTCCGTCAAAAAACTTTTTAACGGGTTTAGCTTTTTCTGAATCAATGGATAAAAGGGCAATTCCAAACAACACTGCAAAGAAAATAACTTGAAGCATATTACCATTTTTTGTTGCAGAACCAATAATGTTTTCAGGGACTAAATCAACTATGAATTGCAGCGGGCCTGAGTTTTTCAAGTTGTTAGCATTAACAAGTGCGCCTTGTGCTTGATTAGAGAAATTAGCAATTAAATCTTGTGCCGTTTCAGTTGAAATAGAATTCCATGGTTGTAAAACATTAACGACTAGTAATCCACAAGTAACTGCAATTACCGTAGTTAAAATATACAATCCAATTGCTTTACCTCCAATTTGGCCTAATCTTGAAATATCTTTTAAAGAAGTAATCCCTGCTACTAGAGAAAACAAAACAAGCGGAACAGCAATTAATTTCAGACCATTTACGAAAACTGACCCAAAAGGCTTTATCCAATCATTGGTAAACTCTTGAAAGTATTGTGGTGTTTCAGAAAAAAGACTAACTCCCCCTCCGTAGACAACACCTAAGGCTAAACCAATTAGAATTTGCCAATGAAGTGGGAACTTCCTTTTTTTCATTACAGTAAATCGCTAAGCTTATTCGTTTTAGAAATCATGATGTAATCCAAAATTGTCATAGCAGCCATTGCTTCAACAATAGGAACTGCTCTTGGAACAACACATGGGTCATGACGACCTTTTCCAGAAACAGTTACTGCCTCATGAGTTTCATTAATAGAATCTTGGTCTACCATTATTGTAGCAACAGGCTTAAAAGCAGTTCTGAAATAAATATCTTGACCATTTGAGATTCCTCCTTGAATTCCTCCAGACTTATTTGTTTTCGTACTTACTTTACCGTCAACTATTTCAAAAGCATCATTATGCTCTGAACCTTTTTGCTTAACCCCTTCAAAACCAGATCCGTACTCAAACCCTTTTACAGCATTAATTGAAAGCATAGCTTTACCTAGTTCAGCATGTAATTTATCAAAAACTGGCTCTCCAATTCCAGCAGGCACGTTTTTAATTACACAATCAACAACTCCACCAATAGTATCACCAGCTTTTCTGATTTCCATGATGTGATCAATCATTTCTTGAGCAACTGATTCATCAGGGCATCTAACAATGTTATTTTCTATTTTACTGAAATCAACTTCATGAGGCTGAAGATTCATTTGAATTGCACCAACTTGAGAAACGTAGGCATTTATTGAGATTCCAAAATGTTTTAAAGCCAATTTAGCGATAGCTCCAGCAACTACACGAGAAGCGGTTTCCCTAGCGGAAGAACGCCCTCCGCCACGGTAATCTCTGATTCCATACTTTTCAGTGAAAGTATAATCAGCGTGAGATGGACGGAATTTATCTTTGATATGATCGTAATCTCTTGATTTTTGATTGTCGTTTTCAATAACAAAACCAATTGGCGTTCCAGTAGATTTACCTTCGAAAATTCCAGAATAAAATTTCACCTTATCCCCTTCTTTTCTCTGAGTAACAATTTTACTTTGCCCTGGTTTTCTTCTATCTAATTCTGCCTGAACGAAATCTTCATCAATTTCAACTCCTGCAGGACAACCATCTATTACCCCTCCTAATCCTTTTCCGTGTGATTCTCCGAATGTTGAAACTTTAAAAATGTTTCCAAAAATACTTCCTGCCATAATGCGTGAAATTACTAAAATTCGATAGCTTAGATGGTATGAAAAGATTAAATTTTATCAATGTTTTGCAAGTGAGTTTTGAACGTTTAAGTCTGATTCCGACTATGCTTTTTATAATTCCTTTGTTATTAATAAGTTGCAAGGACAAAACTTTAAAGACAGGTTATATAGACATTAACTTAATTAATCAAGAATACAAGCTGGCGAAAGAATATGAAAAGCATATCAAATCAATTGAAAATAACTATGCAGCCGATTTATTAGGTATACAAGCGGATCTAAATATCTTAAAAGATTCGATTGATATTATTTTAGACAGAAATGTAAAGCCATCTCAAGAATTACTAGTTGAATATTATCAAAAGAAAATTGAGTATCAAAAGTATGAATCTGAAATTTTAGAAAACGTTCCGGATTCTGTTAAATATTACAGGGAAAAATTGAATAACAAAATCAACGAATTGGTTTTTGAATTCGCTCAGCAAAAGCGATATGATTATGTGTTTTCACCAGCAGGTTCTGGCGCCTTTATGTATGGTGACTCATCATTAAATATAACTCAAGAAGTCCTTGCTTATCTGAATTCCAAATAGTTATACTTTTAAAATATCACTGTTTAAAACCATTCTGCTGTAAATAACCCCCGTGGAGTTTTTTTATTAATTTTGCGCTTCAACATTAAAACACCTTTATATGGGATGGTTTAAGAGAATGAAAGAAAACATTGCTACGCCAACAGTAGCTAAGAAGGAAACTCCTGAAGGGCTTTGGCATCAATGTAAAAAATGTAAAACCATGATGACTGCAGATGAACATGCAGAAAACTTCTGGGTTTGCCCTACTTGTGATACTCACGACAGAATCAATTCGACTGAATATTTTTCTTTTCTTTTTGATAATGGTAAATACACTGAGCTTTGTCCAAAATTAGTTTCAGGAGATCCATTAAAGTTTGAGGACACTAAAAAGTATAAAGACAGATTAAAAGCTGCTAAATCCAAAACAGGTTTAAACGACGCAATATCTACAGCCTATGGTAAGATGGAAGATATGGACGTTGTTATCGCTTGTATGAACTTTAATTTTATTGGAGGTTCAATGGGGTCTGTTGTTGGAGAAAAAATTTCAAGATCAATTGATCACTGCATTAAATACAACAAGCCATTTATTTTGATTTCAAAATCAGGAGGTGCGCGTATGATGGAAGCTGCTCTTTCATTAATGCAAATGGCTAAGACTTCAGCAAAACTTACTTTGTTAGCTGATGCAGGATTACCATTCATTTCTTTCCTGACAGATCCTACAACTGGAGGTGTTACTGCTTCTTACGCAATGTTAGGAGATATCAATGTTAGTGAGCCAAATGCATTAATTGGTTTTGCTGGACCAAGGGTTGTAAAAGAAACAATTGGTAGAGATCTTCCTAAAGGTTTCCAAACTGCTGAATTTGTTTTAGAGCATGGATTCCTTGATTATATCGTTGAAAGAAAAGACATGAAATCTAAGTTGGCTCAGTCAATTAGATTATTCATGAATTAAATTCAAAAAATATAAAAAATCAAAAGCCCCAATTCATTTCTAATTGGGGCTTTCTTTTTAGAGATAATTAAGATTAGTAATATTACTTATAAACAACAGGAGTTTTTCCATTCTTATAAAGCTTAGGCGTACTTGAGTTACTTTTTGAACTACTAGAACTTGAGCTAGAATTGGTAGATGAATTACTACTACTGTTTCTGTTACAGCTTCCAGAGCTATAATAATAAGTGTCATGATGAGTTCTGCTAGTGGAGGTAGAACTCGATCCGTTAGACCAATCTATGTTTGATAAGTTAAATCTAAAACCTGCACTTATTGTAACTAAGAAAGGCGAAGAAGTTGGTTCCTGATAATCAATATACTCTCCATCATAAGTATAACTTTCAAAATTGATGTATTTCACGTCTTGATCAGATCTTAAAACAGATAAACCAAGATCAAAAGAAATTATATCATTTAATTGAATATAAGTACCTATTTGTGCTCCGTATTGGAATACACTTTTTGAGTATAATTGGTCGTTCCAATAATCAGAATCATCTTCTTGTGTTTCTTCAAAACCTAAATATTCTGTTGTGTAATACGAGGCTCTTCCGGCATTAAGGCCAGCATAGTATTTCATTACTCCTCTATCCCATACGTGGTTTAATTTAAATTGCCAGTTGTACCAGTTGTTTTTTAAGGTGTAATCCCCTATTCCCAACTCTGTTTTTCGATATCCATTATTGTTAATCAGCCAGTTGAATCCAAATTCAACTCCATTTTTTTCGGAATATTTAGAGGTATACCCTAATCCAAATTTTGCTCCCCAACCATCTTGATAATCATCAACACAAAATTGATCAAGAGGTGAAGAATATAGTCCAGTCATTGTGAAATCTAATTGTGCAATTGAGGCTTGCACAAATAAGGCTGTAAAAAGTAAGAGTAATATTTTTTTCATATTCGATAGTTTAAGATTAACAGAATATTAACAAACACCATGCCGCATTTTTGAAGATCAAAATGAAGAAATTGTAAAGAGAGTTTTAACGTTTTGGTGTATCGCAATCAGTTGTATAATCAATCCTTTCGATCAAAATCAAAAAAACAATTTATGAATCCGAATAACAAAACAGATTTAGAGAAAATTAAAAATATATTTTTCCATATTAGTTCATCAACATTATATGCTTATTAGCATTTGAATGGAGAGAATTAAATCCTCAATTTAAAAATTAAGGATTTATTTATAGCATTATTCGGATTGGTAATTTTATTTGAAAACAACAGGAGTTTTTCCATTCTTATAAAGTTTGGGCGTCCTTGAGCTTCTTTTTGAACTACGCGAGTTTTTTGTTTTTGAACTAGTAGTAGAAAGTAAATATTGACTGTAATATATAAGTTCCGATATTAGAGATGCATATTTTTCATAATCTGCATATTTTTCATAAGTTGGATTTGTTTCATCAGTTAGATTTGTTCCTTCATTTGACCAATCAATTTTAGATAAATTAATCCTAAAACCTGCACTTATTGTCACCAAGAAAGGTGATGAAGTTGGTTCTTGACTATTTATAACTCCTTCATCATATATGTAGCTTTCAAGATTGACGTAGTTTACTTCTTGGTCTGATTTTAAAACAGAAATCCCAAGATCAAAAGACATTATATCATTTAGTTTTATATAGGTACCTGCTTGAGCCCCATATTGGAATACACTTTTCGAATACAACTGATCATTCCAGTCATTATTACTGCCTTCTAGCGGTTCTTTGTAGTCTAAAAACTTTGATGAATAAAATATGCCTCTACCTGCATTAAGACCAGCATAGTAATTCATAACGCCTTTATCCCAAACATGATTTAATTTAAATTGCCAATTGTACCAATTGTTTTTAATGGTGTAATCCCCTATCTCCAATTCTGTTTTTTTATAGCCATTATCGCTAAATAACCAGTTGAATCCTAATTCAACTCCATTTTTTTCTGAATATTTAGTGGTATAACCTAATCCGAATTTTGCTCCCCAGCCATCTTTATAATCATCAACACAAAATTGATGAAGAGGTGAAGAATATAGTCCAGTCATTGTGAAATCTAATTGTGCAATTGAGGAATGGGTAAATAAGACTATAATCAATAATGCAATTATTTTTTTCATTTTTCTAAATTTTACAACTAAATTATTTCATGACTTAAGTGAAATGAAATTAAATCCTGCAACATGATCAACTGAAATTTGCATTTTTTGCAATTTTTTTTAAAATAATTATACCATAGCCAATTTTAAGAAAAGATGATAGATGCTTTTTTAGAAGCTAAAAACAATTTTAACTTTTTAAAGAAAGTTTTACTGATTCCCCACAATCTTACCTATAAATTTTAGCTACAGCTAATACAAGTCTATCAAATAATCGTTCTCCGAAATACCTTCTGTTAAGTTTATAGCAAAACTCGTCTAAATACGCTTGTAGATATTTACCTTTTAT
>CAXRIN010000037.1:0-22668 GCA_964230605.1 Flavobacteriaceae bacterium | reverse complement strand
TATGAAGAATTGATGCGACCTACACTATTTTAAAGGGGCTTACTTTTTATTTTCGTTAAAATGTAAAATGTATAAGCTTTAAAATCAAACAGTTGCATTGTCAATTGGATTTTTTTGTGTTTTTATCGGACAATAATGATTTTTTATCTTCTTTTATTTTTAATTGTTTTACAATCTCTAAAAACATTGTAGGTATAATATCTTCTCGTCCATAAGTAAAAGCAGCTAATTTTAAATGCGTTTCATTTGTATTAACAGGGCAATCGGGTCATAATTTGAGTAGTTCTTCAAGAAATTTGGTATTCCAAGAAGCCATTTTCCTTTTTGCTCTCTGACTTGCTTTTCTGGTTTTGTTTAGCTTAATAATGTTCAGGGCAATTCTTCGAATAATAGAGAAATTTTCATCAGCCATTCCATTTCTAATTCTGGAATGGTCTTCTTTAAAGTTTACATCTAGCACCCAATGTAGTGAGTTTTCTATCCCCCAATGTAATCGAACAAGTGAAGTGAATTCCTCAGCAGTGGCTGTTTTGCTTGATATGTAGTAGCGTGTTTCTGTTGAGATTTTTTGAGAGATGAGTTCCTCTCTGGTTGATTCAATTTTGATCACTGATTTCATTTCTTTCCAGTTTTCGGATTCATCTAACATTTCCAAATAGTTCAATACGGTGCATTTTCGTGTCTCAATACGACCATGCCCTTTGGTAGTGCTTTCATGGGTTGAATCCGGGATTGTATAGTTGAAATGTGCTTTTACTTGTTCGTTGAGTTCGCTTTGATTTCCTTTCAGAGCCAGAATATACTCAGCTCCTTTGTCGATGATTTGTTGAGCGATTTCTTTTTGGCACCCCATAGCATCAATGCTCACAATAGCTCCTTTGAGTTCTAAAAGATCTAGCAAAGTAGGAATGGCTGTGATTTCATTGCTTTTATCATCAACTTTTGTTTGACCTAATACAATTTGATTGGTAGACGACCAGGCACTAACCATGTGGATAGCAGCTTTGTTTCTATAGGTGTCATAGCTTTCCCGAAGACGCTTCCCATCAATGGAAACTAAATCGCCTTCAACTATATTGCACACTTGAGACGTCCAATTGATAAAACACTTCCCAAATTCTTCGGGGTCTAATCGGCTATAAAAATCACCTAAAGTATCGTGTGAAGGGATACGATCATCAGGACAGTCAACATATTTCTTTAACCAGTCAAGCTTATCCCTCCCAAATAGTTCGATTTCAACAAAGCCCTCTGCTCCAGCTGTTACTGCTGAAATCGTCAGAAAAACAATAGTTTTTAAGGTGTAAATTCTTGATTTTTCACTTCTTGGGTCGGTAAGCTCATTAAAAGCATCAAATGGATTCTTCATCAGTTTTCTTACAAGAATCTCATTATTTACAACACCCCCAACAACTATAAGTGTCTATTTTTCAGAAAGATAGCGTGAAAAATATCACCCGATTTCCCTGTTTGTATTAATAATATCAAATGTATTTCTTAAATAATTTTTTAACTGATTCCCCACAATTATACCTAAACAGTAAACTTCTTATGGAATACAAGCTTTTCTTTATGGAAAAGTTTGTATATGAATATTTTAAGTTTTGTTGAAGAGTTCCCTGATGAACAAAGTTGTATTGATCATTTTAAAGCTTGCAGGGAAAAGGAAGGAGTAATTTGTAAGAAATGTAATTCCGGGAAGCATTATTGGTTAAAAAATAAGCGGCAATGGGAATGTAAAGAATGTAAGTTTCGGACCACATTAAGAAGTGGGACAATAATGCATGGATCTAATTTAAAGTTGCGTATTTGGTACTTAGCTATGGCTTTCATGAGTTTTAGTAAAAAAGGTATTTCAGCCAAGGAATTACAAAGACAATTGGGATACAATCGCTACGATACCATTTGGTTACTAATGCATAAGATACGGGACGCAATGGGAAAAAGAGATAACCTATATACCCTAAAGGATATGGTTGAATTTGATGAAGGGTATTTTGAAAAAGCAACCTCTGAAAAAGTGAAGCTAAAGCGTGGGAGAGGCAGCCAAAGACAGAAAAATGTTGCTGTAATGGCTGAATCTATTCCGTTAACAAAAGACAATGGCTACAGTTATTCTCATCCTGGTTATTTCAAAATAAATGATATTTAGAGGAGAAAGGCCAAAAGGACTTTCGGTTAAATAACCAGTCATTTAAAGAAGAGATAAATCAAGTTGTAAAAGAAAATTTCGATCAAGCCTCCATTGTGTTTTCTGACAAAAGCACAAGTTATGTGAATATTTCAAATTTTGTAGAAGCTCACATAACTCAAAAGTCTGACAAATCAACCACTAAAGAAACTTTGAAATGGGTGCACATAGCTATAAGCAATGCTAAAAGAACATTGCTCGGGGTGTATCACAAAATCAAAGGAAAATATCTACAAGCTTATTTGGATGAATTTTGCTACAAACTTAACAGAAGATACTTCGGTGATCGCTTATTTGATAGGCTTACACTTGCAGTCGCTAAAATTTATAGGTAAGATTGTGGGGAATCAGTAAATATTTTTTTAAATGACACGATGCAAACTATGTGAAGCTTGGGTTAATAACTTTTAAATTACGGTGAGCAGACTGGATTATTGGCTAGATGGCTTATTTCTTTTCTTGTTTAGCCTGCTTCTTCGCCATTCTTTTTTGATACCAATCGATATTTTGGGGGTTGAAGTATATGAAAAAGCTAACGAGTACAAACCAAATTAAGGTTGACTTTAATACGGTGATAAAGTGAGCAAATCCGTATTGTAGTAGGAAGCTTGAATCTCCAACTGTTCCTCTTATAGTTTGTGTTAGTATGAATGAAAAGATACAGAAGATGGAGAAAATTAAACTCAAAATTACATTCTCGTACATTGCTCTTTGGAAGGTGATGTTGTTTTTGTGCTTTTTCGTGAATAATAAATATGAACCAATTACAAGCGTTAAAATTAAAATTAGTCTTCGATAGGTGTGAAGTGTTTGTTCAACGGATAAGCTTTCCTGACTTATTTTTTGAAAACTTTCATACGTTTCTATTGGAAGTGCCTTAACTTTCTCAAAAACACTATGGTCTTTAAAAAAGCTAGCTTTTAAGGAGTCTAATGACGTTGTGGCAATTCCTTCTTTTTGCTTGTCGTCTAATTCATTAAAAAAGAAAACCTTGTCTTCAGTGCTAATATTCCCATATGCAGAGGCATCTTCAGTTGTGGAATAGGTGATAAAGTAAAGTGCAAAAGTTGCGATAAGTGATCCTAAGACTAAAAACTTGTATTCTTTCATTTTATTGAATTGTGCAGCAAAATTAAACATTTTCTGTCCGGTATTTGGATTAGTATCAACCACTCATCAAATATGACATGCCGTTCGTAAATTTTTACTGTTAAAATTTGGATTGTTGTTAAAACAATAATTACTTTTGGTTGTATATGCAACTAATTTATGGTTAGTCCAGAAAACTTTATAGGATATTTAATTAAGTCGAGTGGAAGAGCATTCGCTAATCAGGTAAATGCAAAAATCAAAGAGCTTGGCTTGCCTATTACTGTTGAGCAGGTGGGGATTATATTCCGGCTATCTTTTTTTCCCGGTTCGACTCAAAAGGAAATTGCTGATTTCTTTTTTAAAGACAAAACTACAATCACTAGGATTATTGGTACAATGGAGCGGAATAATATTTTGGTAAGAGTTCCGTCGGAGAAAGATAAAAGAATCAATTTACTCTATCTAACTAATAAAGGAAAAGAAGTTAAAGGGATTGTATCTAAGGTGGCTATGGAAGCATCTTCGCAAGCGACTAAGGGTATTGATGAAAGTGAGTTGGAGATTGCAAAAAAGGTATTAAAACAAATAAGAGAAAATTTAGAAAAATAATTGTTGCTGATGCAACTAAATCTTAAGCGTTATGAATGATTTATCTAGAAAAATTGTACTGGTAGCCTTAGCAATAGGTTTGACTGCAGGTGGAGTTTTAATTTCTATGTCTACTGAAGAGGAGAAAGAAAAAAGCGAAGTCAAGAAAGTATTCAAAGCTGTTCGGTTAGAGAAAGTTAAACTTGGCGAAAACAAGGCAGAAGTGAAATTTTCGGGAAAACTAACGGCAGAAGAAAAAATTGATTTGTTCACTGAAGTTGGAGGTGTTTTAATGACTGAGGATTTTAAAACAGGGAATAGTTTTTCAAAAGGAGCGGTTTTAGCTCAGTTAAATTCTGTCGAGTTCTCAAACAGTTTGAAAGCATCAAAATCTCAATTAATTACTCAGGTTGCTGCTGTTATGGGAGATTTGAAAATTGATTATCCATCAGCCTCAAATAATTGGGAGCAATTTTTAAATGCAATAGATGTAAATGCGAGTTTACCAACATTACCCGAGTTAAAGAATGATAAATTAAAGCGTTTTATTGCGGGGAAGGGAATTTTAAACAGTTATTACTCTTTAAAAAGTCAGGAAGAAAAACTTTCGAAGTCTACACTTGCTGCTCCATTTAATGGTGTGTTAACGCAGGTAGTTATTAAAAAAGGAACTTTAGTAAGGGCTGGTCAAAAAATAGGAGAACTTATTAACCCATCTTCATTTGAATTAGAAACTGAAATTAGCTTAAGTGATTTGCAATTTATTCAAAAGGGAAGTAAGGTAAACTTGTTTTCAGATGATTTGAATAAAAGTTGGGAAGGTACAGTTTCAAGAGTAAATTCTTCATTAGATGCCAATTCACAAATGGTTACTGTATTTGTACGTGTTGTTGGATCGGGATTAAAAGAAGGGATGTTTTTACATGGGGCAGCCAAAGGAGCCAATTTTGAAAACTCGGCATTAATCAATAGAAAATTATTAAAGAACGGAGGTGTTTATTTAGTTGAAGGTAATGTGGTGAAACACAAAAAGGTGGAGGTTTTATATGTGAATCAAGCCAAGGCAATTGTAGCGGGATTAAAAGAGGGAGACCAGTATATTGCCGATAATATGAAAGGTTTGTATGAAGGGATGAAAGTTACAGTTTCAGAATAATTGATTAATTAGAACGAGATGAAAAAACTAATATCATATTTCATTAAATACCCAATTGCTGGTAATATCATGATGATATTGCTTATTGCAATGGGGTGGGTAGGAATGAAGTTGCTCAGAACAACATTCTTTCCAGAAAGAGAATCAACATTAATTCAAATTAGAGCAGTTTATCCAGGTGCTTCTCCGGCGGAAATAGAAGAAGGAATCGTACTTAAGATTGAGGATAAATTGGAAGGGTTGAATGGGATTGAACGAATTACCTCAACTTCATCTGAAAACCTTGGTTTGGTTAATGTTGAAGTGAATTCAAACTACAAAACAGATTTAGTTATTCAAGATGTTAAAAATGCTGTGGATGGGATAAATTCCTTTCCGTCTGGAATGGAGCCAGCGTCTGTAGCTAAATTAGAACCACCTCAACATGCCATATCTATAGCTTTAAGCGGTGATTTATCTGTTAAAGAATTAAAAACGATTGCGAGAGATTGGGAAAACATTTTACAAGAGGATCCTATTATTTCTCAAGTTTATATAGCTGGTTTTCCAGATGAAGAAATTGAAATTAGAGTTGATGAGCATTTGCTTAAAAAGTTTGGTTTGTCAATTCAAGATGTTGCGTTGGCGGTTAAAAGAGATAACGTTGAAATTACTGGAGGGGAGTTAAAAACACCTGAGGAAAACATCTTGTTAAGAGCGAAAAACAAACGTTATTACGGGGATGAGTTTGAAGAGGTAGTTGTAAAAGCGTTGCCAAATGGGAATATTGTAAGATTGAAAGACGTTGCTACCATTAATGATAGCTGGGTTGATCAGCCTGCTGAACGATATGTAAATGGTGTTCCCTCTGTTTTGGTAAGTGTTTCATACACTTTAAATGAAAATTTAACTGATATCGTTTCGAGAACGAAGGAATTGCTTAATGATTTTGAAAAATACCATCCGGATATTCAAACCGAAATTACACGTGATAGCTCTAAAATTCTTGTCGAAAGAATTGATTTGCTTGTAAGTAATGGGGTAGTTGGTTTCTTGTTAGTATTCCTTTTTCTTTCCATGTTTTTACATCCTCGTTTGGCTATTTGGGTAGCAATGGCTATTCCTGTAGCATTTGGTGGGATGTTTATATTAGCAAGCGGGGCAGGGATTTCCATCAATGTTATTTCCTTATTTGGGATGATTATCGTAATTGGGATATTGGTTGATGATGGAATTGTGATCTCCGAAAATATTTATCAGCATTGGGAAAGAGGTAAAGAGCCTGTTCAGGCCGCTATTGATGGAACAATGGAAGTTTTACCAGCCGTTTTTTCTGCCATTCTTACAACAGTTATTGCTTTCTCGGTATTCTTTGTGATTGATGGAGTAATGGGAGACTTCTTTGTTGAAATGGGGTTTGTTGTAATTGCAACATTAGTTGTTTCGCTAGTTGAAGGAGCGTTGATTTTACCAGCACACGTAGCGCATTCAAAAGCTTTATCTCCTGATGGGCAAAAGGGAGTAATGATCAGAATTATTGATTGGTTTACAAAGATCCTTGATTATACAAAAGATCGTTTGTATCGTCCTGTTATCAATTTTGCACTAAAGAATACAGTTTTTGTTTTGGTTTCTACAATAGGATTCTTAGTGGTTTCGATTTCATTGATGGTTTTTGGACACCAAAAAATGTCTTTCTTCCCGCCGATTTATTCTGATACTTTCAAAATTACTTTGGAAATGGCTGCTGGGACTAATGAAAAAATAACGGAAGAATATATTGATCAGGTAGCTGAAACGGTTTGGCAATACAATGACTCACTTGAAACGGCAGATGGAAAAGGTGTTGTAATGACTGTTGAAAAGGCATTAGGGCCAGGAACCCATCAAGCAACCTTAAATGTTAATTTAACAAGAAGTGAAGAACGAGATTTAACATCTGCGCAAATTAGTTCAGCAGTACTTGAAAAAGCTGGGCAAGTTCCTAATGCTGATAAATTAACGGCAAAGGAAGGTGGTCCGTTTGGTCGTCCAATATCTGTAGCGCTTTACTCAAGAGATAATGTGATTTTAGATGAGTTTAAAGAGCGTTTACTTGAGGGAATGAGAAACGTGGGGACGCTTAAGAATATTGAGTCTTCTGATCAAAAAGGGATGTTAGAATTGAACATCAAATTAAAAGATAAAGCATATTCACTTGGTTTAACTTATCAGGAGATTATAGCAGAAATCCGTAATGGTTTTTATGGTTACGAGGTTCAAAGATTACAGCGCGGACTAGACGAGGTCAAGGTTTGGGTGCGATATGACAAAAACAGTAGGAACTCAATTGGTGATTTAGAGAATAAAACGCTTAGAATTAGAGGAAATGATTACTTGGCGAAAGATATTGTTTCCATTGAGCAAACAAGAGGGGTGATTAAATATGAACACCTTGATGGGAAGCGAATGATAAAAGTTGAAGCTGATTTATTAGATGTTGAGAATTCAAGTTCTAGTGATTTGTTGTCGTATGTGAATGATAGTTTGGTGGCTCCGCTTTTATTGGAATATCCTGAAGTAAGGAAGTCTGTTGAAGGACAAGCCAGAGAAATGGGGAAAGTTCAAAAGTCTATTAAATCTAGAGGGTGGATGATTATTCTGTTTATGTTTATTGTTGTGACTTTAACATTCCGTTCATTTTCTCAAGCGGCTGCTGTTTTTATAACTTCTTTCTTTGGTTTTGCAGGAGTTATTTGGGGGCATTTTATTCACGGGTATCAAATGAGTTTATTTTCCATTTTTGGAATGATTGCTCTAATAGGAATTATGGTAAATGATGCATTGGTTTTGATTAGTGCTTTAAATATCAACTTGAAAAATGGCATGGCTTATTTAGATGCGCTTAAAACTGTCGCATTATCTAGGTTTAGACCAATTTTACTGACTTCAGTTACAACTGTTGCAGGTTTAGCTCCGCTTATTTTTGAAAAAAGTATGCAGGCTCAATTCCTTATTCCAATGGCAATTGCAATTGCTTACGGTTTAATTATGGCAACATTCCTAACATTGGTTTTCTTGCCTACTATCTTACTTATGTTTAATAAACTAAAAGTTATTATTCATTGGTTAAAAACTGGTGAGGTTCATAAAGAAGGGGAGAAGGTAGAAAAGGCAGTGATTGAATTAGAATACGAACGAATTGTAGATCAAAACAATTAGTAGAGATGAAAAAAATTACAACGATATTTTTGAGCTTTCTTGCTTTTACAGGTTCGAATGCTCAAACTTTAAAACTTGAAGATGCAGTAAGTTTAGCGCTTTCGAGTAATCATGGGATAGTTGTTGCTCAGCAACAAGAAGAAGCGACTAAAACTGATATTCACTCTGGAGCTGTAGGACTTTTACCAAAGGTGGACGCTAATGGTGGAGGAAGTTACAATTACTCTATTACCGATCAAGAATTCAATTTGCCAACTATACCAGTTGTGGAAAATCAAGAAGCGAGCCAGAGCAATCAGTCTGCTAAAATAACTGCGGCCTATGTGATATATAATGGAGGAGCTCGATTAAGGTCTTTTCAGAAATTAAAATCAACAGGTGATTTATCAGAGATTCAAACAAAGACTACAGTTGAAAGTACTTTAATTCAGGTTGTGAATAAGTACTATGAGATTGTGAGAGTTAAGAATCAATTAGATTTATTAAAGTCTTCTTTGGATGTTTCTGAAGACAGGTTGAAAAGAGTGAAGACAAATTATGAGTTTGGAAATGCGGGGAAAATTGATTTGTTAAATGCTCAAGTAGACTTTAATAACGATAGCGCAAGTTTAATTAATGCTGAGTTGAGTTTAAGACAAGCTAAGAATGAATTAAACTATTTACTTGGAAGATCAATAGCGACTGATTTTGAAGTTGATGAATCATTAAGTTTGCCTACGTTACTAGATGCCTCAGAATATGTGAAAAAAGCTAAAGAGAATAATACTTCCATTATGCTTTCTAATGTTCAGTTAGATATGGCTGAGTTAGATCAAAAAATTTCTCGTTCGAATTTTATGCCGGTGTTATCAACTCAAATGGATTATGGCTATGCCGGCTCGGCAAGCGATGTTGGTGTTTTTAAAAGTAGTTCTTCTTTAGGGTATACAGCATCAGTTAACCTTTCTTGGAATTTGTTTGACGGAATGAAAAAACGAAAAGCGTTAGAGAAAGCTAAAATTAATATTGAAGTAAACAATACCAAGCAACAACAAACTTTGTTGAATATTGAAAAGGAGGTGCAGAATTATTATGATGCGTTGAAAGTAAATTTAGAATTAATTGAATTGGAAAAATCAAATTTATTCGTTGCAACCTTAAACCTAGCTAGATCGAAAGAGCTGTTTGATAATGGAACGATTACTAATGTTCAGTTCCGTCAAGCTCAATTAAACTTATTGCAAATTCAAAACCGAATTAATAACTACAAATACGTTGCGAAGGTTTACGAATACCAATTACTAAGAATGACGAACGAATTGGTTAAATAATATTGTAGAGACGTCCCAAGGGGCGTCTTTTGTTTTAAAACCATTTACAATCATAACAAAAGTTTGTAGTGGTCGATGAAAATCGGCCATAACAAGTCATTCTTTAGCAAAGTTTTGATTGAGGTTTTCTTGCTCCTGTTTGGCCGATTTTCATCGGCCACTACATTTTTTAGCTGATTTTTCCAATTAAAATGCTACTTCTTAGCGTTATAGAAGTCTATACCTAATCCACCTGCTAAGTGAAAGTTTATTGGGTAGGTTTCTACATAGCCATCAATTATTTTAGGACGTGTATAGCCCGCAATGAATCTCGTGCCAAGGTTAAAAAATAATCCTTTGTGTAAATACCACTTTTTCCTAGCTTCAATCTCAAAGTTAGGAGCTGTTAATCTATATTTTCCTCCATATAAAGGAATACCCTCTTCTAATGCAATGTATTCGCCATGAATTACGCCTTCTGGATGTGAAAAAGCAATCCCAGCACCAACTATCAAATCGAAATGCTTTTTCTTCCATCCATAATATCCCATTACAAGATTGTATCCGTGCGTGATACTAAACGTTGAGATTTCGGGAGTTGGGTTTTGTAAATACAGTTTATGATGCGTTGATCTTAATCCTATGTAGTTGTTAGGTGTTTCAAACTCTAATTTGTAGTCCCAATAAACAGGGTTCTTAAAACCTTTTGTTGCATATCTAGCCCATAATTCAATGTCCTCATGACCATCTTGAACGATTTTTAAATAAGTAGGGAAATTATAGGCAGAACCGAAATTTAAATTAAAACTTACGCTTTGAATTTTCCGCGTTGGAATTGAGTCTGATTGACTAAAAGCGATGTTTGCAAGGAATATAAAGACTAATGTAAAAAGCTGTTTCATTGCTTTAAAATTATAAAAGCCTAAATGAAATTTGAAATGGTTTCGTCTATGATGAGATTGATTTCGGATTAGGAAGATAAAAAACTATATCAAACGAAAATGAAGTTTACATCTTCTCGGCTACAATGACGGGACCACATACTGTAGGTGTTTGCGCCGGTATTGAACATGATTATTTCATCACCTTCTTTGAGCTCAGGAAGTTGAACCGATTCATAAAGAACATCTCCAGCGAAACAGAGTGGACCTACGATTCTGTAGTTATGATTTCCGCTTGTCTTTCCAACTACTTCAATAGGGTAGTTGATGTTCATGGAAGAATAGATTTTTCTCAAAAATAAATCGGCTCCAACATGAATAAAAGCATTTGAAGATTCAGGAGTGTTTTTAGTGATGTATTCTACAGATGAAGTTACAAAAGCGTTGTTTTCGTGTATGAACTTACCGTATTCTGTAACTAGTTTAATATTTAAGCCTTGACTTATTTCTTTAAGAGCGTTTGTGAACTCGCTTAGTCCGTTAGTTTCAAGGTCAAAATCAATTCCGCCTCCAATATCTATAGTGTCAATAAGCTTTAAATAACCTTTTTCAGTCCTAGTTAGATTAACTTCTTTAGCTAAATCGATAATCAGTTGAAAAGCCTTTAGGTTTGGTTGGAAATCAGAAATTCCAGATCCGATATGAAAGTGGATGGCTGTGAATTTTTGTGAGGAAGTTAAAACCTCTACAATTTGATCTTTAAGTGTTATTGGAATTCCAAACTTTGAATTCAGTTTGGAAACATTTAAATTCTTATCGGTATTAACATCAATTAAAGGATTGATGCGAAGACCTAGTTTTCCACAAAAATCATCAGGATAACGCTCAATTTCTTCTAAACAATTAACATTGATTAAAGCTCCTGGTAATTCTTGATGACAATATTGAATTTCTTCTCTTGTTTTAACAGGGGAGTCAAATACAATTTTTTCATTTGGAACACCTGCTGCTTGAGCCAATTTTACTTCTTCAATTGAGGCTGCTTCTAAGCCAAATCCTCTTGATGCAATGTGTTTTAAAACCTCTGGGTGATTGTTGGTTTTAATTGCAATAGCGTGAAGCGTATCGGAAGGGAAGTTTTGAGTTAAAAGATCTAGTCTGTAATCTAAAGCTTGTTTTAAATAGAAATAATTAGCCTTGTTGCTAGTTAATTTAGCAGCCTTGGCGTTATTTAAAACTTCTTCAGCAACAGATTTACTGATTTCCTTCAAACTCAATTAGTTTTTCCTTGATAATCGCAATGATTCTTTTCTCAATTTCAAACAAGTCAGCCCCACGTTTATTGATGTTAACAATATTGTTAGCTCCAATTGCTAAACGTAAAAATGATTTATCACCGTAAGCAACTGGCTGGCCAATGAAAACACGATCAGTAGGCAAACCAGTATGGTTGTCTTTCACCATAGAGAAGAAAAGATTTCTCATTTCTTGGTGGTTCAACAATCCATTTTTTCCTCTTACTTGAAAAGAAATGATTGTTGGGTTTGTTTTGTTTTGATCGGGCATTAAGATGAACTCTTCATATTTACCCAATTCGTTATTTACGAAATCATTCCAGTTATTAATAACCTTATCGATGTTTTCCTGACCAATACTTCTTAAATCGTAAATAGATTTAAGTGTTACAAGCCATCTTAAAACACCACCTTTATTAATTTCGGTTGGTAAGTTTGTTTTCTCACGAAGTTCTTTTGGAAGATCATATTTTGAGAAAACTTTATCAAACAAATCAAAATGAGTTAGTTTTTCAACGTGCTCAATTCTCTTCATCCATCTTTCTGGAATCAATATAGCTCCGCAAAAAGGAGGGGCTTGGTAGAATTTAGAACCTGTGATCATAACAGAAACACCTTTTGTTGTAAGGCTTTCTATTAATTCAGAACTATGTCTGAATTGACACATATCCACATTCCAAAGTACATTGTCAGCATCTAATTCATCAATCCATGATAAATTATCTTCAATTCCAGATTTTGACCCAACAACTAAGCTAACTACGATATTTTTATCAGGGTTAGAGTTAATTAAGTCTCTAAGGTTTTCTTTTGGGTTTTCAATTTTACCCTTCGCACATCTCGCACTTAAATATTCTGTTTCGATGAAGCTTTCATCGATTATAGATTCTCCTTTTGGAATTGCTTGTCCAAATTGATTTGTTGATGCGAAATATTTTCCCTGAGCTGCATTAATTGTTCCTGAACCAAGTTCTTCGATACAAGTGACAATGTTTAGTATTTTTTTATCAGGGAAACGTTCTTTAGAAAAAAGAAGAGGGAAGTAAACTACGTCAGTTCCCGAAGGGCCAAAAAACACTTCATAGTTAGTATCAGTAGTTCCCGAGATTTCTTGTTTAATCCCATTTTGAACTTCGTCAACCAAATTAATCCAATCTTGATCAGAAGAAACTCCGCTAATTTTATCTGATAAAAAATCTATGTGGTTATTTGTAATTAGGTTGCAAGTGCATGAACCTCTGTTGGTTAAACTTTCATCGCTGAACGAAATTCCATAGTTGGATAAACCTTTGTCATCCAGAGTGGTTCTTTCATCCGTTCCGCTCAATAAAAGTTCAATTATTTCTTGCTTTGTCGCAGTCATTAAATCGTTTTCTTATAAGCGTGCCAAATATAACATAAGAATTCAACATATCTTTGGATTATGGCATCTAATCCTACAGAACATTTCATAAATCTGCTAAACCTTTTAGCGCAAGAAAAAGACGAAGATTTAGCTCAGTATCAGCAAAAGATGCAAAGTACTTATTTCAAAGAGAGAAGAGCGAATGGGGTTTTATGGCATCCATGTACTTTAATTGAAAGTAAATTTGATGCAGGAGAGCGTTTGATTATTCAGGTTGGTAAACCTAAAGAACATCAATACAACCATAGTTTTTCAAATGGTAAATTGGTTGAAGTTTTTTCCATTTCAGATGAAACTCAAACTCTAAAAGGAGTGGTGAATAAAGTGAAAGATGATTTCATGTATATCACCATAAATGCTGATGATTTCCCTAACTGGATAGCTTACAATAAACTTGGCGTTCAATTGCTTTTTGATGATAGAAGTTATCGTGAGATGCAATGGGCATTGAATGAATTAATTAAAACCGAATCTAAGAGATTAGTTGAACTGCAAAAAAAGATTCTTGGCTATGAAAAACCTTATTTCTTGGAAGAGAAATATACAGGGGTGTCAGCTTTGAATAAGAGTCAGCAAAAGGCGGTTGAGAAAGTATTAGGTGCGCAAGATTTTGCTATAATTCATGGGCCTCCTGGTACTGGGAAAACAACCACTTTAGTTGAAGCGATTAAAGAGACTTTGAAAAGAGAATCACAAGTTTTAGTTTGTGCGCCTAGTAATGCTGCAGTTGATTTGTTGACAGAGAATTTAACTCAGCAAGGGATTTCGGTTGTTAGGATAGGCCATCCTGCAAGAATAGATGATGAAATATTGAATCAGACATTAGAGTCAAAAATTGCTCAGCATCAAGATTTTAAATTATTAAAGGATCTAAGAAAAAGGGCTGAAGACTATTTTAAGTTAGGCGGTAAGTGGAAACGCAATTTTGGTCAATCTGAAAGAGAGCAACGAAAAATGCTTTTAGCTGAAGCTAGGAGTTTAAAAAAAGATGCCGAACGAACTCATGATGAGATAGTTGATGATGTATTGTTTTCTACCAGAGTTATTGCTTGTACACTAGTTGGGGCGAATCATCCAAAATTAAAGAAAGTAAAATTCTCAACTTGTTTTATTGATGAAGCAGGGCAAGCTTTAGAACCTGCAAGTTGGATTCCTATTATTAAATCCAATAAAGTCGTTTTTGCTGGTGATCATTTACAACTTCCGCCAACTGTAAAGTTATATGAGGCAGGAGAAAAAGGTTTAAAGGAGACTTTATTTGAGAAAGCAATTAAAGGAAATCAGGCAGATGTTTTGTTGAATGAGCAATACAGAATGAATGAGCAAATTATGAATTTCTCAAGTAGAGTTTTTTATAAAGGGATTTTAAAAGCTAACGAACTAAACGCTCAACTAAAAGTTTTTCCTTCTGATCAACCTGTTGAGTTTTTGGATACTGCTGGGACTGGTTTTTTTGAAGCTCAACATCCTGAAACTAGAAGTTCATTTAACCAAGAGGAGGCTAGTTTGATATTCAAACATTTAAATAATTACAGAGAAGAGGTTTTAGGGGCTGGTTATGATTTACCGCAATCAATTGGCATTATATCTCCTTATAAAGCGCAAGTTGAATTGATTACTCAAATGCTAGATGAGTCAGATTGGGAGCCGAATTTTAAGCGTAAAATTACAATAAACACAGTCGACGGTTTTCAGGGGCAGGAAAGAGATATGATTTATATTTCTCTTGTTAGAAGTAATGAAACTGGAGAGGTTGGATTTTTGTCTGATGAACGAAGGATGAATGTTGCTTTGACAAGAGCAAAAAGCAAACTGGTGGTAATTGGTGATAGTGTTACAATTGCTGCAAAGAGTAAGTTTTACAATGAATTTTTGGATTATATCAATGAGATTGAGGCTTACAGGAGTGCTTTTGAATTGATTTATTAAATTTCTTTAATGTCTGTTTTTTAGATAGTTAGGATTTGTTGGGTTGAATTAGAAACATTCTTTCTCTTACTTAAATTAATTTCATTTTACTGTTTGGCAATTTAACTTGATGGAAAACAATGGATATGAAATCAAGATTTTTCTACTTAATAGTATCAATATTTATTCTTTCTTCATTTAATTCTGGAAATAACCTAGGAGGTGTTGTTTGGACTGGTAATGGAGAAGCAGCTCAAACTTTAACATTAGTTGAAGGGGTTGGTAATCCTGCTGATAAAAATGAACTGTTTTATAAGTTTAAGAATGTTAGATATGGAACTGTTGTTCATACTGGAGAATTTACTTTAACTAATAAACAAGAAGCAAATCAGTTTATTCTTGATTTGAAAGGAGGGATTTCTAAAATTAAATCTGAGACTAAATTCGAGTGGTCGAGAGGTAAATATACGGTTGCTTCAGGAGGTAGTGCATCAAAGGAAAAAGGAACTTTCAAGATTTGGGTTAATGATAAGTTTTGCCCAATGACAAAAAAAGATGCTACAAAATTGATAAAAACGGTTACTGGTTTATTGGATCAGTTAAGCGAGAAGTAGTTTTTATTTGGAAACCTTTTAATTCCTTCTCAGGGATAGAATTTAATAAGACATCAGTTTTATAGTTAAATTAGCCCAATGAATTTTTGGGCGGGATTATTCTGTTTCTTTTCATCGCTATTCGTTTTCTCTCAGAATTATGAATTGAAAACGTATTCAATTGCCGACGGTTTACCTCAATCACAAGTTTATGATATTACCGAAGATCACAACGGGAATTTGTGGCTTGCTACTCGAGGAGGTGGCTTAGCAAAATTTGACGGTCAAGATTTTCAAGTTTTCACAACTCAGGAAGGTTTAGTAAATAACTATATCTCATCTGTCTTCCATGATTCAAGAAATAACGTTTGGGTTGGGACATCCAATGGTGTTTCCCTTTTTAATGGGATTAGGTTTAGAAACTTTAAGCTAGAGGATGAAGCGTTTAAAATTTCAGTTTCATCTATAACGGAAAATAAATCAAAAGAAATCTTTTTTGGAACATCTAATGGCGTTTACAAAAGGTCTGAAAAATCCAATACAAACATTTCAAAAGAAATTGGTTTACCTGGTAATTCAATCACCGATGTATATGTAGATAGTTTGGATAACCTTTGGATTGCGCACAATAAAGGATTTACTAAATGGGGAGAAGACGGAGCTAAGCATTATGTTAATGATGAATTGGCGAGGGTTTTTCCGCAATGTTTCGCAGAAGATAAACACCAAGTTATTTGGGTAGGGACATATGGTAGAGGGTTGGTTAGAGTGCGTGAGGATAAATTACAGTTTATTGAACAAACGGATAAACTTGTTATACTTGATATTTTTAAAGAGGGTGACTTGTTGTGGTTATCAACTTTAAAAAATGGAATTCTAATTTTTAACACCAAAACACAGGCTTTAAATCCAATTGATAATGCTGAAATGCTTCCAACATCTAATTGCCGAAAAGTTTTTAAAGATTCATGGGGAGGGATTTGGTTTGGAACTTCGGGAGGAGGACTGATTAAGTACGCTCAGCCTGAAATCAAATCATTTGAAGAGAAAGATGGGTTTAAAGGAAAGTATATTTATACTGTAGCCCCAACATTAGATTCGGGTGTTTGGGTTTCTACCAATGCTATAAAACTGTTTAAGTATCACAGCGATGTTTTTGAAGAGTATGGATTAGAAAAAAATATCTATCCTCAAAAAATTAAATCGATTCTTGAGGATTCAAAAGGGAGGTTGTGGTTAGGTACAGAAGGAAGCGGTTTGATGATGTGGAAAGATGGTAGAACTAAGTTTTACAGAGAGGGTGAGTATCTGGGGTCCAGTTTTGTGAAAGATATTGTTGAAGACAAAAAAGGTTTTGTTTGGGTAGCAACTTCAAATGGGATTTCGCGGTTTTCTCCAGAGTTGTCTAACGTGAAATTCTTTACCAAAGGGAATGGAAACTTACATTTTAACAGAGTGAATTGCTTGCACATTGATCGCTCAAATCGTTTATGGTACGGAACCAGGGGGAAAGGGGTTGGTTGTATTTCAGATGAAGGAAATTTAGTTTTTGATAAATCCAAAGCTTTGTCTGATGATGTAATACGAGACTTAGATGAGGACAAATTGGGGAATCTTTTTATCGCGACGGCAGATGGAGGAGTAAATGTTTTGGCAATTTATTCTGAAGGATTTCCTGTAACGAATATAAACACCAGTAAAGGTGCTAATTTCAATAATGTATACAGTGTTTTTAGTGATGCGAAAAATCAAATTTGGTTAGGAGGAACCAAAGGAGTTAATATAATTGAAAATCCAACAAAAAAGGATAAGATTATTAAAACTTACGGTATAGCCGAAGGTTTTTTGGGAATGGAAACTAATCAAGGAGCCGTGTGCGCTGATTTGAAAGGGAATATTTGGTGGGGAACCATTAATGGCGTTATGATGAAGCCAAATTTCGAAATTCAATCTAAAAAGATGCCACCCAAAATATCTATTTCATCAGTCAATCTTTTCTACAAAAATATTCAGGGGACGAAGTATGAGCCTAATATTTTGAATTGGTATGAGACGGGGGATTTGATTTTTGATTTTAAAGACAATCATATTGGTTTTGAACTAGATGGCAATGATTTGGCAAGGCCAGAAGATATTCGATATTTATGGCGTTTAGACGGAGGGGATGGTCGTTGGAGTCCACTAGTAAAACAAAATGAAGTGTTTTTCAGCAATTTATCCCCTGGTCGATATATTTTCCAAGCAAAGGCTGTAAATAAAGATGGAGTTGAAAGCGAAATGATTGAGTTTTATTTTGCTGTGGCAGCTCCATTTTATTACAAGATTTGGTTTTGGGCTATAATTGGGTTGCTATTTATTGGGGTAATTGTTCTTGTTGTAAAAAAACGAGTTGAATCAATTACTCTAAAAGCTAATGAAGAGGCTGAGAAATTGAGATTGGAGAAGGAGGTTTTAGAGATGGAGCAAAAAGCTTTAAGATTGCAGATGAATCCGCATTTCATATTTAATGCGTTAAATGCTATTCAGGATCAAATTAGAGTTGAGGATAATAAAGGGGCCCGACATAGTTTAAGTAAGTTTTCAAAATTGATGCGTCAAATTTTGGATAGCTCTAGGAGTGATTACATTTCTCTTGAGTTGGAGTTGAATATTTTGGAGAATTATCTAAATATCGAGAAGTTAACTAGGAACCACTCTTTTGATTACAAGATTAATTTAAGTGAAGATATAGACCCAGAAGAAGAGGGTATTCCTCCGATGATGATTCAACCTTTTATTGAGAATGCCATCATACATGGTATAGCAGCTAAAAATGAAAAAGGAGAAATAATTATTGATTTTAGGTTAGAAGGGGAGCTACTCATTATTACGATCTCTGACAATGGAATTGGAAGAGAAAAAGCAAAAGCTTTAAAATCCCAAGTTGATCAACGGCATAAGTCTGTTGCGCTTGAAGTAATTCAGAGTCGATTAGAAAACCTATCTAATGGTCAATTAAAATCTCAATATCAAATTGAAGATATTATTAGTGATGATGAAGTGATGGGAACTAAAGTGATATTGAAAATTAATCGTCAGACTGTTTTTTAAGAAATCTATTCGATTTTTTTAACCTCACTTAGAGAAATAGGTTTTCCCATCATACAAACCGTCATTGCTCTTGATAATCGGTATTTAAAGGCAATCTTTAATTTGTCAATTTGATATTCTTCTCCGAGGTTCAAAGGTTCAAGGGTTGTAGAGTCGTTTATTGAGATAACATATCTACATCCATCAGTTTTGGATTTATCAAGCACTGTCCCTATTGTATAGCCGTTTTCGATTAATGTCTTATGATTGTTTGTAGCTGTTGCTTCTTTTGATTTGCATCCAGTTAAAATCATAATCAAAAGTGAAATAAAAATGGAAAACCTTTTCATGTTGGTAATTTAAAACAAAACTGATGCAAATGGAATTCCAATTTGTAATTTTGTGCAAAATCAAATCATTATGTTACAAACAAGGATAAAAGCTTTTGTTGAATTAGGTAAGCAAATTCAAGAAGCTTTAGCAAGAGAGGAAGGGAAGTTTGAAGGTTTGAGTAAAGAGCAAATTAATCTTTTGTTGCAAATCAAGAAATCTGGACTGTCCAATGGCTGGTTTACCAACGAGATGGTAAGAAATGCTTTTGATGGCATTAATAAAATGCTTCAGGAAGATGAATTAAATGGATGGCTTAGTTCTTATAAGGAAAAGCTTGGTCTTGAAAATGAGGCTAAAGAAGTTGGGATTATAATGGCAGGTAATATTCCTGCTGTTGGTTTTCACGATTTTTTATGTGTTTTATTATCAGGTCATAAAGCAGTAGTTAAGACTAGTTCTGATGATGAGATTTTAATTCCTGCTGTTGCTGAAATATTAAAATCTATAGATTCAACCTTTGAAGATTATATAGAGGTTTTAAATTCTCCTAGAAAGGATTATGATGCAGTAATTGCCACAGGGAGCAATAATTCTGCGAGATACTTCGAGCAATATTTTGGGAAGTTTCCAAATATTATCAGAAAATCAAGAACATCGGTTGCTGTTTTAACAGGTGAGGAAACTGAGGAAGATATTGCAGGATTAGCAAAGGACTTGTTTACTTACTATGGTTTAGGTTGTAGAAACGTATCCAAATTATTATTGGTAGGAGATTACGATCCAAAGCCCTTAATTGATGAGTTGTTAAAACATGATGAACCATTGAAAATGAATGGGAAGTATCATAACAATATTGATTACAATAAATCTATTTATATCATAAACCGAGTGTCGTTTTTGGACGGGGGAACATTCTTATTGAAAGAGGATGAAGGTTTACATTCTCCAATCAGTGTTACTTTCTATCAAAAGTTTAAAGATTTGGCTGAGGTGGAAAATTACATTGAAACAAATAGTGAACAAATTCAATGTGTTGTTTCGCCTAAAGTAAAAGGAGGTGTTGATTTTGGTGAGGCGCAATCTCCAAAAGTAAACGATTATGCCGACAAGGTGGACACAATGGAGTTTTTGTTAAATCTTTAGATAATTGGTTGTCGAGTCCAATCGTTGTATCTTTGTTTTAAACTATTTAATCCTTATCCAAATTGTCAGGAAGTAACTTCATCGATTACGTAAAAATCAATTGTAAATCTGGGAACGGAGGTCCTGGTTCAAGTCATTTATTTCGCGATAAGTTAACTTCAATGGGAGGGCCTGATGGAGGAGATGGAGGGCGAGGAGGTCATATAATCCTAAGAGGAAATGCTCAGCATTGGACTCTGTTACACTTGAAGTACCGAAAGCATATCAAGGCTTCGCATGGTGAATCAGGAGGGAAAAGCACGAGTACGGGTGCAGAGGGTGAAGATGTTTATCTAGATGTTCCAATTGGCACGATTGCAAAAGATGTTGAAACGGGTGAGGAATTAGGGGAGATTTTGGAAGATGGTCAGGAAATTGTATTAATTCCTGGAGGAAAAGGAGGTTTAGGAAACGCTCATTTTAAAAACTCAGTTCGTCAAACTCCACGTTATGCTCAAAAAGGATTACCCGGTGTTGAAAAATGGATCATATTAGAATTAAAAGTTCTGGCAGATGTTGGTTTAGTTGGTTTTCCTAATGCTGGTAAATCTACTTTATTATCAGTTTTAAGTGCTGCTAAACCTGAAATTGCCGATTATCCATTTACTACATTGGTTCCTAACCTTGGAATTGTGGGGCACAGAGAGTCTAAGTCTTTTATAATGGCTGATATACCAGGTATTATTGAAGGTGCTGCGGAAGGGAAAGGAATAGGGTTGAGGTTTTTAAGACATATAGAAAGGAATTCAATTTTGTTGTTTTTGGTTCCAGCTGATGCTGATGATATCAATAATGAATATGAAATTCTAGTTAATGAATTGAAAAAGTATAACCCAGATCTTTTGGAAAAGGATAGGGTATTAGCTATTTCAAAATCAGATATGTTAGATGATGAGTTGAAAAGCGAAATCAATTCTGAATTACCTCAAGATGTTCCAACTTTATTCATTTCCTCAGTTGCTCAGCAAGGTTTGCAAGAGTTGAAAGATGTACTTTGGGAGAAAATCAATTTTGATCCGTTTACAAATTCTTAATTTGTATGTATGAATGGTTACTAAATATTGACCATCAACTATTTACTTTTTTAAATAGTTTGCATGCAGACTGGATGGATCCAGTTCAAGTTTTAATTAGTCATAAGTTTTTTTGGGTTCCATTTTACGTTTTGTTACTAGCTGGTGTAATTTATCATTACAAAAAGAAAGCTATTTTAATAATTCTTTTGGTTGTTGGTTTAGTTGCTTCAACGGATCAAACTTCAAGAGCTTTTAAATATGGCGTAGAAAGGTACAGACCCTGTAGAGGAGAGTCGACTCATTTACCTAAACCACATTTGGTTGATAATCATTGTGGTGGGAAATATAGTTTCTACAGTGCGCACTCAGCAAACACATTTGGTGTTGCTTTTTTTATAGGGTCTTTGTTGATGCCTTTAATCAGAAAAAGTAGAATCATCCTCCTTGTTTGGGCTGCAGTCGTTGCCTATAGCCGAATTTATTTAGGAGTTCATTACCCATCAGATGTTTTTGTGGGAGCTTTATCAGGTGTGTTTTATGGTTATATTTTTCTTAAAATATTTGATTTTATAAATCTCAGATTTAAATAGCTTTAGCTAATAGTTCTTCAATCTCAAGTGTTCCCGATTTACTTTTGATCCAATTTAATAATAGGATAGTGCTGAAATCTTTATTGTCATTTAATGATTTTTGATAATCGTTTTCTAGCTTTTCGAATAAAATCATTTGTTTGATTCTGCTACCGTCTAAGTCTTCAAGATGCTTTAAAAGGAATTCAAAAATGATGTTTTCTGATTCGTTAAAATTACAGTGCTTTCTAAGCTCCTTTTGAAACGACTTGATGGCGAATTCAAGATATCCGTAGTTCTTTAGTTCAATATGTATTGCAATGTTTTGAAGGATAGATGGTGTGTATAGGTAAGTGGAGCTACTAAATTGATGATTGTTTAAAAGATCGTTACTGTACCCTAAAGCTTTTTTAAAATTGTGGTTTAATATTTCGGTCCATGCCAAATTATATATCAACCATTTGTTTGCGAATACGTTTATTTTGTTTCTTGAATTTTCAACATATTCACTAACAACTTTTCCAATTTTATTTATCTCCTTTATGTTTCCGTTTTGCAACGCAATATTTTGCTCCAGACACAAAAGGTGGGCGTAATCATTATTTCGGTTATAATATGATGTAGTAGAGTCGTTTAGGAATTTCTTGCAATCATTGATTATTTTTTTAATCTCTTCGTAATCTTCTTCCAAAGAAAGAGTTTCTATTTTACCCATTAAAGCATGGACATAATTTGATGGTAAATGCTTTTTGTTTAATAACCCTTGTTCAAACAATTTTATAACCTGAGCTCGATTCTTATTAGCTTGAAATTCAGTAAATTATGTTGGTAAAAACTTGTTAGGAAATATGGTGATTTGCAGAAAAATAGCGATTTTTATTACTTCTAAACAAATGAAAATCAAATATTTAACATGCAAAT
>CAXRIN010000036.1:0-5110 GCA_964230605.1 Flavobacteriaceae bacterium | reverse complement strand
CTGTATGACTTCAAAAATGACGATTATCGAACCACAAGAATAAATTCAATTTTCAGCGTAATCCCTTCATTATCAGTAAAAAACAAGCATAAAAAAAACGGGAATAAAACAGATTTCTCTGATTATTCCCGTTTAGTACCCAGGGCGGGAATCGAACCCGCACTCCCGAAAGAACTGGATTTTGAATCCAGCGCGTCTACCAATTCCGCCACCTGGGCTTTTAAAATTGGGACTACAAAATTAAACAAATAATTAAGTTTCCGATAACTACTATCGTTTTTTTAATATCAAATGGAAAACCTAGAGAAACATTAGAGAAAGAGATGTGTTCATAATCAATTAATTAGACTGCAAATACAGAATTTTCAATGATTGAGAATAAAGAGTTTAAAATATTCTTTAGTTATTAACATTATCGATTGGATTAATCAAAATTAATTATGTACCTTTGCAAGCCCTTTTTGGGGCTTTTGTTTTTGTATACTAAGTAATTATGTCAAACAAGTTTAAAATATTCGCTGGCTCAGCTACTCAAGAATTAGCAAATTCTGTAGCAGAAAAGTTGGGTACAACTACTGGAAATGTTCAGATTTTCAGATTTAGTGATGGTGAATTCCAACCTTCTTTTGAAGAGTCGGTTCGTGGGCAGGATGTATTTATTGTTCAGAGTACTATGCCTCCTACTGAAAACTTATTTGAGGTATTACAAATGGTTGATGCTGCCAAAAGAGCAAGCGCGGCTAATATAGTTGCAGTTCTACCTTACTACGGTTTCGCGCGTCAAGATAGAAAAGACAGACCAAGAGTTTCGATTGGAGCAAAATTAGTTGCAAACTTACTTTCAGCGGCTGGTGTGACCAGAGTTATCACAATGGATCTTCACGCTGATCAAATTCAAGGTTTCTTTGAAGTTCCTGTTGATCATTTATTCGCTAGCACAATATTCCTTCCTTACATCAAGTCACTTAAAAATGACGAAAATTTGGATATTGTTATGGCCGCTCCTGATACTGGAGGTACAAAAAGAGCAAATGCATATGCTAAATATCTAGATGTAGATTTAGCTATATGTTATAAACAAAGAGAAAGAGCTAACGAGGTTGCCTCAATGACGGTAATCGGAAATGTTAAAGGAAAAGATGTAGTTATCATTGATGATATGATTGATACTGCTGGTACTTTAACAAAAGCTGCTCAAATGATGATGGAGCATGGTGCAAAAAGTGTAAGAGCTTGTTGTACACACCCAGTATTATCTGGTCCTGCTCATGATAGAATCGCAAATTCTGTTCTTACTGAATTAGTAGTTACTGATACTATTCCTTTGGCTAAGGACAACCCAAAAATAAAGGTTCTTACTGTTGCTGATTTATTTGCTACAGTTATTGAGAACTTATTAAGTCAACAATCGATTAGCAAACATTTTATTGCATAAAAGTTTAAATTTTAAGTCATGAAAACTGTTCAAATTAAAGGAGAGGTAAGAGAAAACTTAGGAAAGAAATACGCAGCTCAAGAGAGAGCGAAAGGAAACGTTCCTTGTGTATTATACGGAGGAGAAACACCAATTCATTTCTCTACTTCTGAAAAAGCTTTTAATCAGTTATTATTTACTCCATACGCTTACATCGTTGAAATCGAAGTAGCTGGATCAAAATACAACGCAGTATTACAAGATAAGCAGTTTGACCCTGTATCAGACAAATTAACTCACGCAGACTTTTTATTAGCTCCTGCTGATAAGCCTGTTACTGTTAGTATTCCAGTTGAAACTGAAGGATTAGCTCCTGGTGTTGTAGCTGGTGGTGCTTTACAAACTATTTTAAGAAAATTAAAAGTTAAAGGGTCTGCAGACGCAATACCTGAAACTATCAAAGTAAATGTTAAAACTTTAGAGTTAGGTCAATCTGTTCAAGTAAAAGACATGCCTGCTACTGAAGGTTTTGAAATTTTAAATGCTCCGGGAGCTGTTGTGGCTAGAGTTCAAGTAACTCGTGCTGCTAGAATGGCTGCTGCTGAAGCATAATCTTAAAATTCTTCACCATGAAATACTTAATCGTTGGATTAGGTAACATTGGTTCTGAATATAAAGAAACTCGCCATAATATTGGCTTTAAAGTATTGGACGCATTTGTTAATGCGTCCAATTCTTCTTTTAAGACAGAACGTTTGGGAGATGTTGCTGAAGTAAAACACCGCGGAAGAACTTTAATTTGTTTAAAGCCTTCAACTTATATGAACCTTTCCGGTAAAGCAGTTAGATATTGGATGCAACAAGAAAAAATACCTCAAGAACGTATTCTGATTATCACTGATGAACTGGTACTACCCTTTGGCAAAATACGACTTAGAGGAAAAGGTAGTGATGGAGGGCATAACGGTTTAAAAAACATCCAAGAATTATTAGGCAATCCAAACTACGCAAGGGTAAGATTTGGAATAGCTGCGGAATTTTCAAAAGGTCAGCAAGTTGACTATGTTTTAGGAGAATGGAATTCTGAAGAAAAGAAAACATTAGACGAACGCATTAAAATTGTAACTGAACTCATCAAGGCCTTCTCTACAAATCCACTTCAAAGAGTAATGAGCGACTTTAACGGGCGTTAGTTCTTCCTGAATCAATAAAACTTTAATTAGTTAGGTCTGATCATTATCAGAAATAAGAACAGCATAAAAAATAAAACCGATTCTTCCAGTGTTAAGTTAAGTTTGGGGAAATTGGGGAATCTGGAAAAATCGGTTTTAACGAGTTAAGTTAAGCATGTATAAGAACGTCTATTTTTCAGTCATTGATTCATTGGGGAATCCATGTAATTTAACGCCTGAAATCAAATAAAATGTTCTTGTTTTATGTACTGATTAAGAATGTTTCTGCCAAATGAGAAATAGTTTCTGTGAAATTGATAGTCCTTAAGTTTTTATATAAAGTTTCTCACTTTGTGCACCAACTAATTCATTAAGAGAAACTCTGTAAAAATTGTATTTAGTATTAACGTCTCACCTTTTCAGCGGCGTTTACAGCTTTCCCTTTCTTTTCGTCAACCAGTGGTTTTGGAGTGTAAGGCAACTTCTCCATCATTTTCTTTGCTACAATTGGTAAATAGAGCGTACGGATTTTGTATATATCGTTCTCGGTGTTTGGAAACGGAACCGAAACTAATCCTTTTTCAATTACTTTACCTTTTGCGTCAACCATACTAAAGTGAAGCTTAAGTACTCTTTTATAATCTCCGTTGATGAAAGCTGTTTGATTTGACATATCGTTTTCGATATCAAATTCAGTAACGTAAACAAACAAATCAGCTCTATACTTTTCGGCTAAGAAATTTAAATTCTCTTGTTTCCTTACAATTACATTAGCAAACTTTTGAGCAGTGTTTTTACGAGAAACAATTTGTCCATCATTGGTTGTACCTCTTTCGTACTTTGTAGTTTCTTGGTCCTTTTTCTTGAATAGATTTTTGGCTTTATCTATAGCGTTCTTTGGTTCTTCCTCCCCGTCCTGTTCAACTGGAGCAATTTCAAATTTATAAGAAACAGCGTCATAAGCTTTGTAAAGATCCTTTGTAGAATCATTCATATGCAATAAAGAAACTGTATTGTATCTGAACAAAAATTGATTTTGTAGCTCAAGTGCTGTTGATTCTCTGAAAAAGTCAACTATCTCATTATGCGTTTTCTTGCTTTTTTGAGCCAAGTAGGTTTGAACTCCACATAAATACATGCTACGCTCAAAAGGAATTATCATAACCTTTTTAAACATCGGTTTTGTAGTATCAGACAAAATAACATCTGGCCCATTTTGAGCAAAACCTCTTGTTAGAACAAAAAGTAATAAAAATGATATTTTAATTGAAATTGATCGCATAGTTCTTCTACAATTATACGCAGATTAACTTCCAAGTTCGATGCCAAATAAATGTTTAATCCACAAATGAGATGTTGATTTCTTTAAAGTTTAGAACTTACCAACTAGAATCATTCCCTAATTGGATTATGATCTCTTAAAGGAAGAATAAAAACTTAACTTTGAAGCATGGATGCATTTGGTCAAGCAGGATTGGATTTTTTAGATAATAACCACGATGAATTTATTTACGTGGAATCAGAAACAATGGAAGATGATGTAATTCCTGTAAACCATTTATTCAGGACTTTTGATGAGATGCCCATTTGTGAACAAGTAGCTTTAAAAGAAGCTAGAGGAAAAGTACTTGATGTAGGAGGCGGAGTTGGGAGTCATAGTTTGTATTTACAAGAAAATGGCTTACCATCAACTATGCTCGATTTTTCTCCAGGACTTTGTGAGGTAGCGCAAAAAAGAGGTGTGAAAGAAATTGTTGAACACGACTTTTTTTCTTGGAATACGAATGAAAAGTTTGACACTCTTCTTTTCATGATGAATGGAATTGGTATTGGTGGGTCCTTTGAATTATTTCAAAAAACTATCGAAAAGTCTTTTGAATTACTGAAGGATAATGGGCAAATTTTATTCGACTCTACAGATATCGCCTTTTGCTATGAACAAGAAGATGGTAGTGTGATTTTACCAATGAATATTGAATACACTGGTTTTGTGCGTTTTAAATTAAAATATAAAAACAGTGAGGACGATTGGTTCAATTGGGCATATTACGATCCTGAAAAAATTCAGGAAATTTTACCTAAAAAATATCAATTTGAAATTCTGCATACAGATGGTCCCGCTTATTGTGGAAGGATTACTCTTTTAGACCATAGACCATAGACCATAGACCATAGACCATAGACCATAGACCATAGACAAAGAAAGCAAAAAATTGTTTTCGGCTATTTTCAAACTATTGTCCATTGACTATGGACTATAGACATTGAGTCGTCCTAAAATAAGTTGACAGTTTTTAAAGATAAATTAATTAGACCGAAGTAGATTTTCTGCTTCGGTTTTTTGATGCATAAAATTAGGTGTTTTAAAATTTAAACTAGTGTGTGGTCTTCTGTTGTTATAACTATCTATAGCTTGGTTAATCATTTTAGCTAAGTCGGCTCCATTTTTTGCTTTTTCTATTAAATACTCTTGCTTTAGTATTCCATTAATTCTTTCTGCTAAAGCGTTTTGATAACAATCGTA
>CAXRIN010000035.1:0-8117 GCA_964230605.1 Flavobacteriaceae bacterium | reverse complement strand
CCCCATCGCCCAAAACTACCACGTTTTCGGCACCCCAACCATGTACCTACTTGATAGCACCAAAAAAATAATCCTCCGCCCCAACTCCATCAAACAAACCAACGCGTGGGTGGATTGGCATTTGGTAAAAGGAAATCCGCTACGAAAGAATTAGGTGACTAGCACTAAAAAAATGTGAGCTAATGTGCTTCAAGCCAGTTTGATCCAAATGCTCCTTCAACTTCCAATGGAACTGTTGTTTTAACAGCGTTTTCCATTTGCTCTTTTGCTAGTTTGGCAATGACATCTTTTTCTTCTGGAACTACGTCGAAAACTAATTCATCATGAACTTGTAAAATCATTTTAGATTTTAAATTTTGAGACTTCATTTCCTTGTGAATATTAATCATTGCAACTTTAATAATATCAGCTGCCGATCCTTGAATTGGTGCGTTTATAGCGTTTCGTTCAGCGTACCCTCTAACAACGGCGTTTTTAGAATTAATATCTTTTAAGAATCGCTTTCGCTTTAAAATAGTTTGTACATATCCTTTTTCTTTAGCGCCATCAACAGCATCCTCCATGAATTGTTTTACTCCTGGGTAAGTTGCAAAATATCCTTCAATTAAATCCTTAGCTTCACCTCTTTTAATGTTTAATCGCTGACTCAATCCGAAAGCAGAAATCCCATAAATGATTCCGAAGTTAACCATCTTGGCTTTGCTTCTCATTTCACGATCTACTTCTTCCATTGAAACACCAAATACTTTTGCTGCTGTGGCGGTGTGAATATCATGTCGGTTTTGAAATGCTTCTACCATATTTTTATCACCACTCATTTCAGCCATTAATCGTAATTCAACCTGAGAATAATCTGCCGCAAAAAGCTCATTCCCTTCACTTGGGACAAACGCGGCTCTTACCTTTCTACCTTTTTCGGTTTTAATCGGAATATTTTGAAGGTTTGGATTCACTGATGATAGCCTTCCTGTTGCAGCAACTGCTTGACTGTAGGTTGTGTGAATTTTCCCTGTTTTTTCGCTCACTAACTCTGGCAAAGCATCAACATAAGTTGATTTTAATTTTTTCAACTGTCGATACTCCAAAATATCATCAATAATTGGGTGCTTCCCAGCTAATTTTTGAAGCGTTTCTTCCGAAGTAGAATATTGTCCGGATTTAGTTTTCTTAGCCTTTTCGTCAATTTTCATATTTTCAAAAAGCACCACTCCTAGTTGTTTAGGAGAAGACACATTAAAATCTTCTCCAGCTTGTTCAATTACGGACTTTTCAAGTTTTTCAATTTCCGCTTCTAATTCAACTGAATATTCTTTTAAAGTTTCAGAATTTAAGCTAACACCATTGTTCTCCATTGCAGATAAAACAGCAACTAATGGCATTTCAATATCCTCAAATAAACTTCTTACTTCCTTTTGATCGAGCAAAGGATTGAATTTCTCCATTAATTGCCATGTAATATCAGCATCTTCAGCAGCATATTTAGTAATTGCAGACTTATCAGCATCTCTCATAGAAAGTTGATTCTTACCTTTCTTACCAATAAGCCTTTCAATTGAAACAGGACGGTAATTCAAATAAGTTTCCGCTAAAAAGTCCATGTTATGTTTCATATCTGGCTGTAAGAGGTAATGCGCTAACATGGTATCAAACATCTTGCCTTCTATTTCTATACCGTACTTCTTTAGCACGTTCATATCGTACTTTATATTCTGTGCAACTTTTAATGTTTTTGGATTAGAAAAAAGCGGCTTAAACATATCCAAAACTCGCTGCTCATCACCTTTATTTATATAAACGTAATAACCTTTATGTGCTTCCCATGAAAAAGCTAACCCAACAATTTCAGCAGTTAATGCATCAAGACCTGTTGTTTCCGTATCAAAACAAAAAGCCTCTTGTTTTTCTAAATCAGCTATTAAAGATTGAATTTCATTATCCGAGTCAACTAACTTATAATCGTGCTCAACATCATCAATTGTCTTAATATCTCCTTCAGGTAAATGATCATCTGTATCAATAGTTTCCTCAGCACTAGCAAAAAGATCTAGCTGTCCGTTAGATGTTGTTGGTTGAACCGAAGGGCTAGTTTGAGCAGTATTGGAAATATCTGCACCTAAAACTCTTTTGGCAAGCGTTCGGAATTCCATTTCAGAAAACAGCTCTAATAAAGCTTCTTCATTCCAGTTATCAATTACCATTTGATCAAAATCAAATTCAACCGGCGCATCTGTTACAATTGTTGCTAATTTCTTGGATAACAATCCTTGCTCACCAAAATTGATTACGTTTTCCTTTTGTTTACCTTTTAAATCATCGGTATTTTCCAAAAGTCCTTCAAGTGATCCATATGCTTGAACTAATTTTTTTGAAGTCTTCTCTCCTATACCTGGAATTCCCGGTATATTATCGGCAGAATCTCCCCACATCCCTAAAATATCAATAACTTGATCAGGCGTATTTACTTCAAATTTTTCTTGTACTTCAGGAATCCCCCAAACTTCAGCCGGTTTCCCTCCTTTACCTGGACGATACATGAAAATATTATCTGAAACCAATTGAGCAAAATCTTTATCCGGCGTCATCATATAGGTTACAAAACCTTCTTTTTCGGCCTTTTTAGCGATAGTTCCTATTATATCATCCGCTTCATATCCAACTTTCTCAATAATTGGAATATTAAACGATTCAATTAGTCTTTTAACATAAGGAATGGATACTTTAATATCCTCAGGCGTTTCATTTCTGTGTGCTTTGTATTCAGGAAACATTTCATTTCTGAAGGTATCGCCTGGAGCATCAAAAACAACTGCAATATGAGTTGGCTTTTGTTTATTTAAAACCTCCAAAAGAGTATTGCAAAACCCTAATGTAACGGAGGTATTTAGTCCTTTTGAATTATATCTTTGATTATTTCCAAAGCCAAAATAGGAACGAAAAATAATAGCAAATGCATCGATTAAAAAAAGCTTTTCTTTAGCCATGTAAAGAGATTTAATATTTGAAAAACAAGGTTATTAAAACCTAATCGAAAATAATTAATCCTCTTTTAATTCTAGATTTTAAACGAAAGAAAGGGTTAACAATTTGTGAGAGTTATCTACAATTTCTTATCAAACTCAACTACAAATTTAGCTCCTCCTAAATTGGAATCCTCAATATATACATCCCCTCCTAATAACTTAGCCATTTTTCTTACTATAGTAAGTCCAATTCCGGTGCTTTCTATTTCATCACGTCCGTGAAGTGTTTCAAATACTCCGAACACTTTTTCTCTATATTTCTCTTCAATTCCTGGTCCGTTGTCCTCAACTGTCAAAAAATTCTTATCCTTTTGGTAAAAATCTATTTTCACTTTTGGCTCATCCTTATCATTGTACTTGATAGCATTACTAACCAAGTTGGATATGATTTGAAACATATATAGCTCCTTAGATTTAACTGTAGAAAATGATGAACCTATTTCGAATTGAACATTTGGATTCATTGGCGATAGTTGATCGGTAACTTCTCTTACAATTTCTCCCAAATCAAATTTTGAAATAGGAGCCTCGTCCCTACCAGCTCTTGAATACTCAAGAATACCCCCAATCAGATTACTCATTCTCTCAGCACGCTTAACAATTAACTCAAAATCCTCTGTTGACTGCTCGGATAATTTATTGTCTTCATCTTCACCAATAAAAGTGATTAAGTTTTTTATTGCTCTTAATGGTGCTTTTAAATCATGTGAAACTATATGAGCAAACTCATCTAATTCGTTATTCTTTACTTCAAGTTTTTTGGATTTTTCATCTAACTCATCATTAATTCGTTGTAGTTCAATAATTCTTCCGATGACTTCCGTAATTAATCTTAAAAATTGAATGTCGTTATTATCAAAATCAGCTCTAAAATTTTTCTTCGAAATAAACTCAACAACTCCATACTTTTTGTTGTTGTAAACAATTGGGAAACCTAAATAAAAGATACCTCCTTGGAAATAATTGTTATTTCCCAAGAGATCATCTTTGGTGATAGGCTGAATAATTTCATTGCTTAAATTAAAGACTTGATGAGAAAAACTATTATTATTTTGAATTTCTTCTCCCAAACATTCTTCATATTCACCTATAATACTTGAAACGGCTAAATTGTTTTTATAATTCGGCGTTACCACTGCTCCAGACGAAAACTTAAAAGTTTGAAGCGTGATTTTTAAAATATTAGTAATTGAATTTTTAGCATAAGGAATTGTGCTTGTTAAGGCATTTTGTAATAAATATAAGCGGTGGGATGATCTTTCTAATGACTCATTAACCCCTCTTAACAAAACGGAATATTGTTCAAATCTTTCTTGATGCCTTAATTTTTCTGTTACATCAAGCCCATTTACATATTTGAAACCATCTTTAACTAGAAAATGCCACTCAACTCTTACGGCTCTGGACTTTTTTGTAAGTACCTGCGCTACAACCTTAGATTGATTTTGAAGACCTATTTTAAAATCTTCTAAATCTTTTGGGAGAATAATATCATATATTTTCCCACCTTCTACTTCATCCAGTTGATATCCAAATGAATCACAAAAAAAGTGATTCACCGACAATACTTGATCATCGTTAAGAACAAACAAATACGAATTTGAAAACTGAAAAAATACCCCTAAATCAAAACCCTTCGATTCCATAGCTCAATAATTATCTCCCAAATTACGAAGCAAGACAGAAAAAGATTATTTATTCTCGATAAATTGTTTGCAGAACAACCTCAGTAACAGATTTTAGTGTACTAGCGGAAATATTTTTGATATTATCGTTATGAGTATGCCATGAATTAGGAAAGCTTCCTGTTTGAGGATCTCGATGAATAATATCAATACAAGGAATACCTGCTTTATTCACATAGTAATGGTCATCGGTAATCATACCATCCTGAATTGTTTTAAAATACCTGCTGTGTCCCATGTGTTTTGCAACATTCCAAACTTTATCTAAAACAGGTCTTGCAAATTCTTGAGAATAACCTTCATACAAAAACACAGCATTTGGATCACCAACCATATCTAAATTAATTCCATAAATAGGCTTTAAAGAATCTAAACGAGTGTCTTTCATCCAAATTTGAGATCCATAACAAAACGTTTCGTTCGCTTTACCATAATCTTCAATATCAAACAAAACTACATCAACACCTACATTAGTGGTCTGCTGATTAATCAAACGAGCTATTTCTAAAATCACAGCTACACCACTTCCACCGTCATTCGCTCCATCAATAGGTTCATCAGTTCTTTCAAAATCCTGATCAGCCCATGGTCTTGTATCCCAGTGCGCAGTCAACAAAACACGTTTCTTTTTATCTAATCCAAAACGACCAATTATATTATTGTATTCTAAATCTACTCCATCATATGCTCTATGGATTCCGCGTTGAATTTGGACATCAAAATTGTAAGAGGTTAACTTTGAAGCCATCCATTTAGCACATTCCTTTTGTGCTTTTGAATTAGGTGTTCTTGGACCGAAATCGACTTGTTTCTTTACAAAATTAAACACCGAATCTTTATTGACTTCTGGCATTTGAACCAGCTTAAACTCCTGTTTTTGTGAATTCTTACTCGTTTTCTTTTCTGAATTTGAATCAGAACAAGCTACTAGTATTATAGAAACAACTATAAACTTTAATACCTTCACTATAAACTTTATTACTTGGTCCATTCAGTTCCTTCTTTTGAGTCTTTTAACTGAACTCCTAACTTGGTTAATTCATCACGAATTAAATCAGACGTTCCCCAATCTTTATTGTTCTTTGCATTTATTCTAACATCAACAGCCAATTGAATCAATTCATCTTCAATTCCATTTGAACTTGAACCAGAATTTCCTTCGATTTGAATCCCCATTATTTGAACTAAATAATCATCAAATAACTCAGACAAATCTGCAATATCCTTTTCAGTTAAAGTTTTCCCCTCTGCTATAACTCCATTTATTTGCTTTACCAAATCAAATAAATGAGCAACTAAAACAGGAGTATTAAAATCATCATTCATTGCATTTGAACAATTCTCCTGAAAAGATTTAACATCAAATGCTGATTCACCTCCGACTTTTATCTTAGATAAAGAATCAATTGCATTCACCAACCTTGTTAATCCCTTTTCTGCAGCACCCAAAGCTTCATTACTCAAATCCATTGTAGATCTATAATGACATTGCATCATAGCAAAGCGCACAACTGCAGGAGAGTAATCTTTATCTAACAACTCTGTAGAACCATCAAACATTTGTTGAGGCAAGAAGTACTTACCAGTACTCTTACTCATCTTCTCTCCATTCAATGTAAGCATATTAGCATGCAACCAATATTTAACTGAGTTCGAAATACCAGAATGAGCCGTATTTTGCGCCAATTCACATTCATGATGAGGGAACTTTAAATCCATGCCTCCTCCATGAATATCAAATTGCTCTCCTAAGTACTTTGTGCTCATTACAGAACATTCCAAATGCCAACCTGGAAAACCTTTACCCCATGGAGAGTTCCATTGCATGATATGTTTTGGTTCTGCTTTCTTCCAAATCACAAAATCTAGAGGACATCTCTTTTCTGCTTGTCCTGCAAGTTCCCTTGTGTTATTTTGAAGTTCATCTATCTTTCTTCCTGATATCACACCATAGTTATGTTCAGCAGCGTATTTTTCTACATCAAAATAAACTGACCCATTTGATTCATAAGCATACCCCTTATCAATAATAGATTGAACATACTCAATTTGCTCCAATAAGTGACCTGTTGCTGTAGGTTCGATACTTGGTTTCAAAGTATTAAATTGCTCTAAAACCGAATGAAAACCGTTTGTATAACGCTGAACAACTTCCATAGGCTCTAAGTTTTCCAACTTTGCCTTCTTAGAAATCTTGTCTTCACCTTCATCTGCATCATTCTCTAAATGACCAACATCAGTTATATTTCTAACATATCTAACATTATAGCCAAGGAAAGATAAATATCTATAAATGACATCAAATGAAATAAAAGTCCTACAATTACCTATATGAACATCACTATAAACGGTTGGACCACAAACGTACATTCCAACATGTGGCGCATTGATTGGTTCAAACTTTTCTTTTTCTCTTGTTACGGTATTGTAAACTCTTAATTCAGACATCCTATTAGATATTTAGTGCAAAAATAAAGAAAACTCGCACCACTAATGGAATCTTAATTCAAAACAATGGATATATTGGAAAAAGTAATACGAATATCCAACCATTCTTTTACTTTAAATTAAATTTGCAGAAACTTAAATAGATAGATATGTATCCAGCAGAAATAGTATTACCAATGAAGCAAGACCTTGTTGATGCAGGTTTTGAGGATTTAACTACTCCAGAAGCAGTTGATGCTGCTGTTAATTCAAATGGAGGAGTATTATTAGTAATTAATTCAGTTTGTGGCTGTGCTGCAGGAAATGCAAGACCAGCTGCAAAATTAGCTTCACAACACGAAAAAGCTCCGAAACTTGCTACAGTATTCGCAGGTTTTGACAAAGAGGCTGTAGAACAAGCAAGAAGATATATGCTTCCTTACCCTCCTTCATCTCCTTGTATGGCTTTATTTAAAGATGGTAAGTTAGTGCACATGATTGAAAGACATAACATTGAAGGTAATCAAGCAACTATGATTGCTGATAGTCTTACTGGAGCTTTCGAAGAGTACTTATAGTATATATAATAGAATTTAAAAAATAGCCACTCTTTTAGAGTGGCTATTTTTTTGTTGAATATTTTGCTATGGCAGGTTCTCACCGTCCTCTACAGGCATTAAAACTTGAAAAAAACCTTTCCTAAGCAACAGTTAAACATTCTATTATCAGAATAAAATGTTTGAATAAAAATCCAAGAGATCCGTGGGAGCTAATAAGTCATCAAATAATTTTTTACGCCCTACCCAACATTTGAGATTGATCCAGAATTTCATCCACCCAATTCTAAAATAACGTGAGTTCGACGTAAGAAAACCCTAATATTATTTCATAAAAAAAGGTTTTTGGCTTATATTTAATTTACTGAATATCAAATATTTAAAACCAAAAAAACCTTTTTCTTATGGTAGATAAAATTACTGAAATT
>CAXRIN010000034.1:0-3971 GCA_964230605.1 Flavobacteriaceae bacterium | reverse complement strand
TTTAAATTTCTTTACATAATAATCTGATTGATGATTCTTAACACTCTCAGAAATTATTTTGGAGTCAATTAAAGAAATCAGCTGTCCGAAAACGGAAGTTCCGTAAAAATGTGTAGTTTTATTCATAGTAGTATTTATTTCGCAAAAACAAATCTACTAAAAAAGAGAAAGGAAGATTTTATGGTCTTCCTTCTCTTAATTTTTTTATCGGACAACAGTGAATTTAAATGAAAATATACGATTTATTGTTCAATTAGTCATTTGTTTTTAAAACGAAAGTCCCGCCTTGCGAGCGGGACCAACTACCTAATACTAACTTTCTTAAAAAACTACTTGACTATGTTACGGCAGTCTTTTTATTATGTTTCAAAATTATTTTGAAATATTATTAATTTCTTTAAAATCAATGTGATAATGTTCGTCGTGTAATTCATTAACTGTAGGAGTTAAAGATTTAACAACATAAATTCCACTTTCTTTTAGCTGTTTTCCAAATTTACCAGAGAACAATTCATCCTTAAGTTCAACTTTAATAATCACTTTTTCAACTTTTAAGCCATGTTGCTTTGCTTTTTCATTTAAAATTAAAATGTGTTGAGCGATTAATTCAAAATCTATGGAAATTGAAGGGTCTTTTTGGTATTTGCCATCGTTGGTGAAAGTTAACCAATAGTGATTGGTGCCTAGTGAATCCAATCCGTAATAAGGTTGATTGTTTTTTAATTTAGGCATCATAAAATCAATACTTAATCCATTTTGATGTGTTCGGTGCGGCCAAAGTTTTCCTCCGTGTTGATGTGCGCATTCCATTATTTTGAATTTTCTTTCGGGGTGTACCATTGAAAGTTCTTTGTATCCATCAAGTATGGTTTTTAATACTTTATGATTCAAAAATGCCCTGCCGCTGAGGTAGCTTGTTTCATCAAAATATTCAAAGTTGGGTCCAGAAAAAGGAACGAGTTTTCCATTTTTTAAAGATCCATTCGAGACACTTCCCAACGATATACTTTCCAAAGTGTCATTTTGATGTTTTTGGATGTAGGATTGTAATTTGATATTTGGTTTTTGAGGAGAGGAAGGAAGAGGTTCGGAAGTTTGTCCGCAGCTTATAAAAGCAAACGAAACTAGGGCAAGTATTAATTTCATAAAAAGTAAACGATTTCTTTTTAACCAAATTATAGCGTTAGGTTAATCTTAACGTTCTTTATGATAAGTAGTTAAACTTATTTCGCTTACCGAATTAGAATTGTGTAGTCTTTTCCTTTACGTCCCTTTCCATGATAGAAAGTGTAATTATATCCATCATGATATAGTTCTTGGAAAGATCCGCCGATATGATCGTTTTCTTCAAGATAGTTTGGAGCTCCGCCGAAAATAGGATTTCCAGCTGATTCTTTAAAATGAATAGAATCTTTTGGTGAATAAAATTTTCCAATACATTGATCCAGTACATTTCCTTTGTTTAAATTATCGAAATCACCAACCTCTTTAATGCCCGTAGCCCAAAGCCAAATGGTGTCGTTCTTGATTTTGACTTGCGCTGTGATTTGATTTCGCATATCCTTGTTCCAGCCTTGATTACGTGGAATAATATTTTCCTTTTGCACTTTCCAATTCATCAAATCTTTAGAGGAAGCGTAGCAAATAAACTCTTCATTGTTGTCATTTTTCGCAGTGTAAAACATCAGCCAATTTTTATCCATTTTTACAACCTTAGGATAATAAACATCATGATTAGAAAATTTACTTTCTGGGTTTGGTGATAAAATAGGCTCTCGGATTATTTGGTAGGGTTCTTCCAGTTTGTTTGAAGTAAGTAAACCAATATAGGTTTTCTCGTCAGCATCATCTCCGTAAGCAAATGAATAATATTTATTGTCGCTAAATACTACATCTGAAATTAAAGGAGTCACCATCATTTTACCATTTGCATGAGCAACATTCCAAGGAATATCTTCAAAATCTAATGGATTAAGCAGGTGCTTAATATTCCAGTGGTTTAAGTTTTTGCTTGAAGCAAGATAAAGGTTTACCTGATCGGTATCACATTCAAATAAGTGAGTTTTAAATGCACTGTCAGTTTGATCGAAAATAATTTTAGAAAATCCCCAACTACCTCTTAATGAATCTGAAAAGTGTACAGGGAAAGTTCCTTGTTTCCAAAAAACAAATGGGAGTTTTGAGTCGATTTTATTTTCGTTAGAGATGATAATTATGGCGTTCTGTTCTTTTAAAACTTTGAAAATAAACCAATATTTTTCCTTTCCTGTATCAAAGTAAGGCTTTCCGGATCCTTGTCCAATTATCCAGCTTTTGCTAATTGATTGGATAATTTTAGCGGCTTCCTCTTCGAAAAATATAGTGTCTTTTTGAATGGATGATGCATAGATGTGATTTCCTTCAATGGTATTATTTCCTTCAAGGTTGGAATAGTAATAATGTTGCTTTTGAAATGTTATTTTTTGAGGAGGTGATGAGCAGCTAATAGTCGTTAAAATAACTAATGTGATTATGTAAGCAGCGATTTCTCTCATCGTATTAGTAAAGTTAATAGCAAAATGATAAATAATAGAAAAAGCCTAAGAATATAATTTGCGTTTAAATTAAGATTTTGAACAATGCCCTTTATTTATTGATGTCACTAAATGAGTGAGTTAAGGTGGAAATAAAACTGGATTGTTAATAAAATTCTACGTATCTTGCGCGCCCATTGCGAAAAATGAGGCTTGACATGAAGAAGTTTAGGAATGGTATAGTAGCAATTTTGTGTGTTTTCGTTCTAGGAAACATGCTTGGAGGTGAGGGCTTAGGTAAAACAGGTACCTCAAATGAAGTAGTAGCTCTTAATTACTTTGACGCACTTAAGTATAAATTTGATCACGGTTTTAATTCCAATGAATTAGTATTTATAGTTGATAGTTTGTTGGAAAAAGAAAGAATCGATTCTGAAGTAGTTGATTTATTAAATAAGAAAATCAAAGATTCATACGGTGAAGCTTGGCCTGTGGATACTAATCCTTTTCCAGCTCATCACTTATACCAATCATGGGATAATTTATTACCTCACCCTTACAAAAATGATATCTGTAAACATGATTCGGAATCAACTTTTATTTTAACTGATAATTATATGAATTGTGGTTATGGACACCCGTTTGAAGGTGTTGTAACTTCTAGGTTTGGCTGGAGAGACGGGAAGCATCACAATGGGATTGATATTGATTTAATTAGAGGGGATACTGTTGTAAGTGCTTTCAGAGGAGTTGTTCGATTGGCGAAGTGGACTGGAGGTTATGGAAGAACCATAATTATTCGACATCATAATGGATTAGAGACTATTTATGCTCATTTATATAAAATAATGGTTCAGCCTGGAGATGTTGTTGATCCTGGACAAGCTATTGGAAGAGGAGGGAATTCAGGTGCTTCTAGAGGAAGTCATTTGCATTTTGAAACAAGATTCAAAGGAAAGCCAATTGATCCTGAAGCTTTGATTGATTTCAAGAATTTCCAGTTATTATCGGATTCAGTGGTAATAAGAAAGACTAGAGATGGTTATGTTGCCTTTCAACCTGGAACATTATTTCACAAAATAAAAGGTGGAGATTACTTGTATAAAATTGCAACCAAATATGGCGTGTCTGTTAACCAGATTTGTAAGTGGAATGGTATCAAAAGAAACCATATGCTTATTGCTGGAAGAGAGTTGAAAGTAAGTGAATAAACATTTACTTAAGTGATTTGTGTGAACCGTCGCAACTAGGCATCTTTTTAGATAATCCACAAGTACAATCGTGAATTCCAAACCCCTTCAAAATCTTATCTTGGTATTTTAACGTGAGTTCGATCTAAGCATCCAATCCTAATCTTTCATTATCAACAACTTCCGATCTAAGTGAAGGCTTTTTTGGTAGAAAATGGTATGCAATAAGTCCACCTATTAAATTGACTAAAAAGTTGTCTACGCTTCT
>CAXRIN010000033.1:0-4090 GCA_964230605.1 Flavobacteriaceae bacterium | reverse complement strand
CCGAAAACGGAAGTTCCGTAAAAATGTGTAGTTTTATTCATAGTAGTATTTATTTCTCAAAAACAAATCTACTAAAAAAGAGAAAGGAAGATTTTATGGTCTTCCTTCTCTTAATTTTTTTATCGGACAACAGTGATTTCTAATTAAAAGATTCGTGAGATTCGCATGAAATCAAAATCACTTCTTATCCACAACAATTCTTTCCTCACGATTGGCTAAATCCCATGCAGTATAGTAAACCAGTTTTGTGATTTTCGATAGCTTATTGAAATCAATTTTATCAACCGTATCTGTGTGTTGATGATAATCTTCATGCGTTCCATTAAAATAAAAGATAACAGGAATATCATGTTTTGCGAAGTTGTAGTGATCCGATCTTTGGTAAAAGTGATTTGGGTCGTTTTTACTATTGAAAGTATAATCTAAATCCAAATGAGTATGCAACTTATTTTGCTTCTCATTGATTTCATGAAGTTCGGTACTCAAGAAATTACTTCCAATGATATACACATAATTTGGGTTAGGATCACCATTAGCGTCATGATGAGCTTCGTCTACTCTTCCAATCATATCTATATTCAAGTCTGCCACAGTATTTTCTAGTGGAATGATTGGATTTTCAGAGTAATACCTACTTCCTAACAACCCTTTTTCTTCCGCAGAAACAGGCATGAAAAGAATACTTCTTCGAGGACCATTTCCTTCTTCCTTGGCTTTAGCAAAAGCTTCAGCCATCATTAACAAAGCTGTAGTTCCAGATCCATCATCGTCGGCACCATTAAATATTTTATCATCGTGCGTTCCAATATGATCATAATGCGCAGTAACAATAACAAACTCATCTTTTTTATCTGTTCCTTCTACAAATCCAAGTACATTTTCTGAAGTCACTTTATCATTAATCATTTGAGAGTGAATACCAATTTTCAAATTCAAAACAGAACTTAGCGACTTTCCTTTTTTAGATATTTTTTTAACTGTTTTTTTAAGTCCAGAGGTTAAACCTCCAACCTTTAATAATGAATCCGCCTTTTCTTCCGAAACGAACAATAAAGGAACGTCAACCCCAAATTCATCTGTAGCCAATTTCATTTTAGTTGTTTTAAAAGCGTGTGCGTATGATGACTTGTACATTTCCACACTTGGATTCACCAAAATAATAGCCTTAACCCCTTTCGAAACTAAATTCTTTACTTTCTTATCTCTATTACTCCAATCGCTATGTTTTGAAGAGTTGGAAACAATGTACTTTCCTTTTTTATTTCGTGGCTCACCATTTACCATTAATACCACCTTTCCTTTTACATCAACATTAGCGAAGTCATTATATCGTTCATCCTCAATTCCATATCCAATAAAAACGGTTTCTAAATTTTCACCGTTAACATCATTAAAATCGGAATTATGGATGAAGTCATTGAAGTAGTAAAGCGTGTCACCATTAACTGATAATTTTATTTTCTCAGGATTTGTAACTCTTAAATTAAAACGCTGAAAATACTCTCCTTTCAAAGGCGGCAAACCGTACCCCGAAAATTGTTGCATCAAATAAGCTCCCGCTATTTTTTGCCCCTTTTCTCCGGCTTCCCTACCTTCTAGTTCATCGCTTGCCAAATATTCTAAGTGCGTTCGTGCCGTTTGAGGGTTAATGTAATTGACGTATTTGTCCGCTTGTGCAAATAAATTGGTAACAAATAAGGCACAAGAAATTATAGTGAAAAGAATGCGCATTCGACTTTTTTTGAATTTTAGCGGACAACTTCCGCGATACGAATGTAAAACAACTAATGTTTGCATAAAAATTTAGTAATTTAATTTTGCTAAAATTGAAAAAGAGAACCTTACATATCATTATCATAACTGGAGTTTTCTCTATTTTATTACTCTTTATCGTTCAATTCTTTTGGGCTAAAAACATTATTAACCTTGAAGAAAAACAATTTAACCACAAGGTTAAAATTGGACTATTAAACGCCGGTTATAAACTTAAACTCATACATCATTCCAAAATCGACAAGATTCATTTGGTAAAACAGTTGAATAAGAAATCCTACGTTGTTGAAGTCCAAGACATCGTTAATCCACTAACTATTGATTCCTTATTACAAATTGAATTTGAAGCACAAGAACTTTATTCTCCATATAAGATTGCGATTTACGATTGTTTCACAGACAGTGTTATCTATTCTCATTCCGGATCGGAAAGTGAAAATTATGTTTCTGCCGAGGATTATGGAGTGGATTGGGACATTAATAGTTACAACTTCGGTGTAATATTTCCAGAGATTAATTCTCTGGACAAATACTTATCTATTGGCGTTACATCTGGAATAGTGATTTTAGGGATTGTTGGATTTTTCATCTACGTTGTGATCATGTTTATCGAACAAAAGAAATTAGATGAAATGAAAACCGATTTCATCAATAACATGACGCACGAACTCAAAACACCCATTTCTACAATATCTCTGAGTAGCAGTGTTATTAATCAACCAAGTATCATTGAACAACCAGAAAGACTACAGCGCTACGCCAGTATAATAAGTCAGGAAAATGAAAGATTAAAAAACCAAGTTGAAAGAGTTTTACAATTGGCTTTTTTTGAGAAAAGTAATTTCGATTTAAATTTTAATCCAGTTTTATTAAAGGAAACTATTCAAAAAGCTTTTGCTCCTTTCGATTTATTGCTTCAGGAAAAACAAGGGCAATTTCTATTGGAAGGGGATGATCTAGAATTAGAGGTTGATGACCACCATTTCGTAAATGCTATTTCAAATTTAATAGATAATGCCATTAAATACGCTGGTGAAAAAACACCCAAAATCAAAATCACTGTAACAAAACTCAATCATGAAGTTTCTATTAAAGTGACTGATAATGGAATTGGACTAGAGAAAGAAGAAATTAAAAACATCTTTAAAAAGTTCTATCGAGCCCCAACTGGAAATGTACATAATGTTAAAGGATTTGGAATTGGGTTAAGTTACGTTGATCAAATTATTCAAATGCACCACGGTAGAATTAAGGTAACTAGCGAAAAAGACAAAGGCACGACTTTTGAAATTATCCTACCAATAAAACAGTAATATATGGTTAAAGCAAATATTTTATTAGTTGAGGACGATGAAAATTTGGGTTTTGTAACTAAGGACAACTTAGAAGTAGCAGGTTTTAATGTTACTTGGGCCAAAGATGGAGAAGCTGGTTTTGAAGCGTATTGCAAAGGTGATTTCGACCTCTGTATTTTCGATGTTATGCTTCCCCAAAAAGATGGATTTCAGCTAGCTAAAGAGGTAAAAGCGATAAACGAAACCATGCCAATGATTTTTTTAACGGCTAAATCCTTGGATCCCGATAAAGTGCAAGGTTTTAAAATTGGAGCTGATGATTATATCACCAAGCCTTTCAACATGGAACTTCTCACCCTCAGAGTTCAAGCTTTATTAAAAAGATATTTCGCTGCACAATCAAATGATTTAGAAAACAAGGATGTTTTTGATATTGGTAAATACTGTTTTAATTATAAAAATCAAGAGTTAATTATTGAAAACGACAATAAGCATTTAACCAAAAAAGAAGCGGAAATGCTTCGTTTACTTTGTTTAAATAAAAACCAATTACTAACTAGAGAACTTGCTCTAAAAGTTATCTGGGGAGAAAACGACTACTTCAAAGGCAGATCAATGGACGTTTTCATCACCAAACTAAGAAAGTACCTCAAAGCCGACGAAAATATAGAAATCATCAACGTTCATGGCACAGGTTTTAAGCTGCAAGTTGGGGATTGATGAATTTTATCTTTGACAAATTTAAAAATCATCCAAAAACCAATTTTAAACCATTGATTTTCAACCTAATTAAGCTAATATAAACTCATTAAAAAATAATTTTTCACCCTTTAGGTGTTTTGATGCGGTATACAATTCTTTTAAATTTATATACAATTTCATTTTTTTGAGGTTAAAAGTGTTTGATTTACAGGTTATAGTGTTAATAAGAGTTTAGGTAAATTTTTGATGGTAAACTGAAACTTGTTACATTTAACTGCGTAATTGCTATTTTGAGAAATAATTAAATGAAAAATAATGTT
>CAXRIN010000032.1:0-49556 GCA_964230605.1 Flavobacteriaceae bacterium | reverse complement strand
CACTAATGCATCAGCAGAATCATTTAATGCTAAAATTAAAGCTTTTAGAGCTCAGTTTAGAGGTGTAAAAAACAAGGAATACTTTTTATTCAGATTAACAAATATTTATGCCTAATCCCCAACTTTTGTGCTTGACCCATTAACACCTATTTTTATTTCTCCAGCGCCACAAACAATTGTATCCCTAACATCAATTCCCGCAGCTGGATATTGATCAAACTCAATTTCTATGGAGTCTGTTGAATAACAGTTCTCTCCTGGCGAATTAACAGTTAATAAATAAGTTCCGTCGGAAGTAACTGTCTGCGGATTAGTAGTTTGAGAAATTGGGGCAGCCCAATTATATTCCAATCCACCTTTAGCCGTAAAAGTATACTCTATACCGCATTCTTGAATTAAGCTCGAATTAGCACCTAGAAAGATATCTCGAGGAAAACTATCTACAACAATTATAGAAACAGCAGAATCAGGACATTCCGACAAAGGAGCATTCCAATAAGTGTATGTAAGTTCATAACTCCCATCTGTTACATAAGTTGAATTCTTAACATAATTAGAAGCATCAAAAATAGAATCAACAAAAATGGCCGGCGAACCAGTACCGGTAGGAACTGAAGTCATTACCCATGTCCCGATCCCAGTATCAAGCAACATTCCAACATGAAAAGCATCAGAACCTTCACAAAGAACAGAGTCTCTTACCTGTAAAGGAGGACAGCAATCCTCAACTAGAAAAGTTACGGTATCAGGAATTATACAATTCCCAACAGAGTAATAAACGTTATAACTCCCTGGAGTAACAAGACCAGAAGGATCGAACACACCGTTATTATCTACATAAACTCCATCGCTAGTCCAATCACCACATGCAGGAGTGGCGTTTAAATTCAGAGAACCTCCTTTATCACAGACCTGAGTAAGATTAAAAGGAACTCCAATTTTCGCCTTTTTCAAATCTTTTCCATCTCTTAAAAACATTTGTGGTAAACCAGGATTAACTAAACCACCTACATTTAAACCATTTTCTACAAAACCTGCAGATGCCACATCTACCCCATCAGGCGTATCCAAAACTGAAAGCACACTATTGGAATTCCACCTACCTATGTAAATCTTACCATCTGGAGCTCTTTCTAAATCCCCTAGTACTGCTCCAGGACTAGCAGCAAGTGAAGTTAAAGTTGAGTTTAACAAATTGTACTGATATAAGGTCCCCCCAGTAAAATTGGTGAAATACACCTTATCTCCGTCGAAAGAAAATTCACAACCATAATGCCCACCTCCGTTAACGGTAATATTATTAGATATAGAACCTGATGAAAAATCAAAATCAAATACATGAGCACCTCCACTCATCATAAAACCAACAGCTAACTTAGTTCCGCTAGGACTAAAATCTCCAGAACCTCTTGATTCATCTGTACCTGCTAAACCAATTCCAGAATTGGATGTTACTACCGAACCTAATCCACCTGTCATAGTAAGCGGAACTGCCCAAAAATCAGAACCTGTTTGAGAATGTGCTACAACCCATATTGAATCACCACATTCATTTCCAGTTGCAGCCATAAATTCAGATGTAGCTCCAGTACCAGTGATAACTTGATTTTTTGATACAACCTCCCCTCTTGGGTTAGATATTGTCCCATTCCCTGGCAAAGCCATATCAACAATATGATAATTCCATCCATTAGCACCTCCGCTAATAGTTTCTCCAATTGTAAAAATATAGTAGCGAGAAGTATCACCTGGATCACTTACAATGATAACTCCATTAGGAGAGGAACCAGAAGTTGTATTACCTGTTTCATTAGGTCCATTTAAACCACTACCATTAGTCATCACCTGATGTCCAGCATCCATCACCTTCACACCATCAGTGTAAAAAAGAAGATTCCCCTCACAATCAGAAACAGATGAAATTGATTCATAAATTTCAAGAGGCGTCTCCCCCTGTTGAACAGTTGGAGCACCACCATTTTTATCAAAAGTCAAACCGATACCTTGGTAGCCAAAAAACCATTTTAAGTCTTGTTGGGAAATAGTTTCCTGACAAAAGCTTAAAAATGCAATTAATAAAAATTGAAGAACAGTTTTGTTTGATGATTTTTTTTGAGATGAACTACTCGCCACCTCTTTTTTAATAAACACCCCCATGTTAATTAATTAAAGATAGGCGGCAAATTTACTACTTTTTTAAAAACCTATTTTAATATAACTACAATATTGCTCTTTTGAATTGCTTTACACCTTTAATGAACATTATAAGAATTATGGAATGACAAAAATTGAATAGATGATATTTAATTTACTACTTGTACTATTTTAATATAACAAAACTTTATTTATTACGTACATAAAAATTGTTCTCAGAAAGCAATTAGAAATTGAACCATCCTAACATATCCAGTATCAAAGACTTCGTTGAGAAGTTCAAGACAGATTCGGATTGTTATACCTATCTAGTGAATATTAAATGGGGCTCTGGATTTAAATACTCCAAAAAGGGATGTGGGCATAACAAATTTTGGAATGGAACTCAACCATTTAGTAGAGTTTGTAGGAAATGTAGAAAAATCAACACACCAACACAGAACACAATTTTTCATGGAGTAAAATTTCCTTTAAATAAAGCATTTAAAATAATTTTTGACATCTATTTTTTTAATGTTAAAAGGACCTACGTTGAAATAAGCGAACATTACAATATCAATAAAAACACCGTTATTTTATTTGTAAAAAAACTCAACAAACAATTTAGCGCAATCAAAAATCACGAAACGCCTTTGTTCTTTTTTATAAAACCTAATGAAATAGATAACCATAACAAAGGCTTCATTATGTTTGAAGTTGAATCTGAAAAAAAAATTAGGCGTTTTTACAATGTTGGAGAAAGCAGCCCTTTAATTCAAGGGCTAAAAAATCAGATTGCTTTACAAAAAAACTGGAGTGTTTACCTTAACCCTGCTTCTAATATCAACAAACCAATTTACAAACACAACGCACCAAAAATATTTGAAAGCCTGGATGAAATTTTAGAAAAAACCAAAGCATTTACCTCAAGTGTTTCATCCTTTATGAATACTATTTCATTTGAAATCTCAGAAGATTCCCCTTCTGAAATAGAACATACTAAAAATAATCATTTACAATTTCTTGAAAATTTGATATTGAATTAGCACTATCCCCTTCCTTTATCAAAAAGTAAAATCACAGGAAGAATAACTAAATCCAAAACAACCGCTATTACCAAAGTAACACTCACTAATAGTCCCATATAGAAGGTACTAGTAAACGAGCTAAAGAGAAGTGTTAAAAAACCTCCAACAAGAATTAAAGACGTAACTATGATAGCCTTTCCTGTAGAAAGATAGCTTCTTTTTAAGGCATAAAGATGTGATACCCCTTTTTTTCGTTCAAGTTTATATTTTGACAATAAATGAATTGTATCGTCCACAGCAATACCGAACGCAAGGGTGAATATTAAACTAGTACTAATTTTGAGATCAATCTCACCTAACCACATTACCGTGGTCACAAGAAGCAAAGGAAGTATGTTTGGAATTAAAGAAAGCAAAGCAATTTTGAATGACTTAAACATAAAACCTACAAAAAGAGCAATTATTCCAAAAGCCAAGATCAAACCCAAAGTCAGATTCTTGGCAAGGGTTCCATTATTTTTATCAATTAAAACAGCAGTACCTGTAAGTTTTAATGATAGAATGTCTGGATTAATATTTTCCTCTAAAAATTGTTCTAACTTTTGATTTTCAGCTTTGATTTGCAAACCTCCAACATCATGGATTTTACCAGCAAGGCGACAACTCTTCTCATCTTTAGCAACAAGATTGAATTTTTCGCTTAAATCAACGATTTTAGAATTAGCCTGTAATCGCTCCATTTGTCGAAGTAAGGACTTAAATCGTCTTTCAGAATTAGGAAGAATTCTGTCCTCAGGTTTAGAGCCATACTTTATAAAGTTCGCCTCCTTAATAACCGATAGAGGCGACATCATAAACCCTACTCCATTTTGGGTATACCCGGTATCTAAATAATTTTCCAACTTATTTAGCTCAGTTAAGAATTCATAACTCCAAATCCCTTCAGGTGTATTTGTTCGAATTTCAGCCTCAAAAGGTCGAAGCCCAGAATAGTTCTCTTCAAAATAGAGCACATCCTTTTTTATTGGGTCGTCATTTGAGAGATCCTCGAGTATGAAATTATTAATCTTTAATTCAGATGCTGTATAAACTCCAACACCACCTAGAACTACCATTATGGCAATTATTTTATACCTCTCTTTTAAAACAGCTAAAAACCATTTGCGTAAATACTTGTCCCAAAAATTCTTGTCAGGAGTTTCAATTAAACTTCTTGGCGGTTTTACCAATACAAGTACACTTGGCAGGAATGTAAAAGCTAAAAAATATGCTACAAAAACACTTATCCCTGCATAAAGTCCGAATTCTCTAATAGGCAAAATATTAGCAAACATTAGAGTGAAAAATCCAATTGCAGTGGTTAAAGAAGTTAAAAACGTTGCTTTTCTAACTTCTTTAAAAGCTATTTTCAGCGCTTCAAAACGGTCTTTTCCTGTTCTTAATTCATCTAAATATTTAGCAAGTAAATGAACCAAATCAGACATACCTACAACAAAAATGATTGTTGGCAACATAACCATAAGTAAATCAAAAGATTTACCGGTTAAATACATAATCCCTACAGACCAAATTATTGAAACAATTATTATAAGTAATGGGATTAAAATCCCCCACCAACTGCGAAATGAGATATACAAAAAGAATACAAGAAGAATTATTGAAGAGGTTATAAAAACAGCCAATTCGGTTATCATTTTCTCAACAAAATATGTTTGTGCTAAAACTCTACCTGAGAAAATGAACTTGTCAAAACCGAACTCAGCTTTTTTTGATTTGACAAAACTTATTAAATGAAGAGCTTCTTTTTTGTTTAATTGAGACTGTGTATTTAAAAAGAGACAAATAGACTTACCATTTGAAGATAAAACACTTCCAACAAGTTGTTTATTTCCATAAATTCTTAAACTATCAGCCTCTGAAATTATTTTTGCATCTAAATCCAAATAAGGCTTAAACACAACGCCACTTAACCCACTTTTTTTATAGTATCCGCAATTATGTACTGGTGATGCAATAAACTCTATTAAGGTATCTTTCAATAATTCATCACCAAATCGTTTAACTTTTTGTAAAAAATCCTTTTGAAAAATCCCTTGCTTATTTTCTAACGCTATCAGCAAAAAATCACTGTCCTCCCCATATTTTTTTCGGAATCCTTCATAATGCAATCTAACCTCATCGTCCTTTGGAAAATACTTCTCATAATCATAATCCATTTCCAACTTTGAAGCAAAAAAGGCCAATACTATCGTCGCGACAGACAGAAAAATCAATACTAAACGAGCCATTTTTTGCATCGTGCAAAATTATATCATAAATGTTAGCAATCGGAAAGTTATTGATCCTTTAACTTTTCTTAAGCAAGAACTCGTTGTAAATTAGTTATTCATGGTAATCAATCTCGACTTTTCGAAAATATCAATTGAAGAAAGTATTAAAAAACTTGAAGAGTCATCGAATGACTGGACCAATTCATTTTTATCATTTTTAAAAGATTATAACACCTTAAACACTCTTGAAGTTTTTTCAAGTGGAACAACTGGGAACAGAAAATCTTTTAATGTATCTAAAGAGCAAATGATTTTAAGTGCTAAGGCCACTATAAAATTCTTTAATCTTAAGAAAGGCGATAAAGTTCTGCTTAATTTAAGTTGCAATTTTATTGCAGGAAAAATGATGATGGTTAGAGCCATAGTAGGACAACTTAACCTATTCCTCTCTCCCCCATCTAGCGACCCAAGTGAATTTATTACTTCTCAATTAGATTTTGTTCCCCTAATACCAATGCAAGTCAAGAGTTTAATTCAATCAGAGAAATTGAATTTGATTTCTAAATTGTTAATCGGAGGCGGAAAAGTTGAAAAGGAACTTATTGAAGCGCTGAAGGATTTTAAAGGAAAGGCTTATGAATCATTTGCTATGACAGAAACCCTAACCCACTTTGCTTTAAGAGAACTAAACCCTTACGAAGCCTGGTTTACTGTAATTGATGGATTTAAAGTTGACAAAAACAACAACAATGAATTGATTATCCTAGAAAATAACATCACCAGAAGGAAGATTGAAACAAGAGATTTGATAAATCTTAAATCACCGAATCAATTTAATTGGCTTGGTAGAAGTGATAACTTAATTAATTCCGGTGGAATTAAAATCATTCCCGAGACAATTGAAACTAACATCTCAAAACATATTAGCTGCCCTTTCGTAATAGTTGGCATACCAGATGAAAAACTTGGCCAAAAAGTTGTTTTGGTTACTGAAAATTCACAATATTTCGACTTGAATAAATTAAACTCCAGTTTGGAAAAATATCGTGGAATTAAAGAACAATTCTTATTGGATAGTTTCCCCAGAACTGAAAGTGGTAAAATAAAAAGAAACGAAATTGTTAAAATAATAAGTGCGTAAATTAAACTTAATAATATTTGCTTTTATCTTATCCAGCTTTACCTCTGGAGGTGGTTACACCTACAGAGAAGTTCAATATGGCGAATCCTTAATTGTAACTTATGATAATAACATGGGAGTTATTGATTGGGATCGTGCTGGAAAAAAACTTGCCTTTGAAGCTACTTTTGAAGGCAAAAGCAAAATTTATTATCTCAACCTTTTTGATTTGCCTATTAACTTTTCTCGAAGTGGATTACATGTAGCAAAATATGTAAATGAATTAAGTGATAAAAAGAGAGTTTATGTAACCCTAACCGAAAACGATACGGCATTCGTATCCCCAAAATGGAGTAATGACGGCAGAAGAGTTTTATCGATTGGTAACCCGGAAGAATCTGCTGAAATTTTTATCACTAATGTATCTACAAGGAAAACTATTGGGACAAAAATTGAAAATGTTGAGACAGCTCATTGGAAAAATGATACAGCACTTTTTGTAGTCTTTAAAAATGATCCTAAAAAACTATACCTATTCGATAAAGTTAAAAACTCCAAAAAGCTTGTTACCGAAACTAGCCATCCAATTATCGGAATAAACCGACAAAAAACTGATTTATACCTTGCATGTTATGGAGGTTGTTATGAACTTTCTCTTAAAACTAAAAAACTTGAATGGTTTGAACTTCCAATAAAAGGGAAAACAGTTTCCAGACTAAAACGATTAAATTTTGTTGGATTGAATTATAGCGGAAGCGCTCAAGTTTTAGATTTAAATAATGCTGAAACTCACCCTTTTTCAGTTGGTGACAACGACGGATCGCCAGCAATATCACAAGATGAGAAGTTTGTTGCTTTTTATTCTGGTTATGTAAATGGAATTGTAATAAAACGTATAGATAAAAAGTTCTTCTTAGAATAAACCTTTTTTAGGATTAACAAGTAAACAAAAAGGTTTGGCCTATGGAACTTGCTGAAAAAATAACAAATAAGGTTTGGTTCAGAAAGATATTTTATTTCTTTCCTGTCCAACTTATTTTTGTTCATCTGAAAAACAATCCCATTTTAACGGCTATCTGGTTCCTTATTCTCGCAGTGACAACTAGATTAGTTTCTGAGAAATATGGTATTCCATTTCTTTTTTTAACTCCAGAATATTTAGGCCATGTAAGCTTTTTATCCTATTTAATCGTTGGCTTCTCCTTTGGTGGATTTATTATGGCCTTCAACATATCCAGCTATATAACAAATGGACACCGGTTTCCTTTTATAGCGACTTTGTCAAAACCATTTTTAAAATATACTCTTAACAATATTTTTTGGAGCGGAACTCTTGTCATCGTATATCTAATAAGTGCTTATAAATTTCTTGTATTCGAAGAGAAATATGAATTAACTCAAACAATGATATTTCTATTAGGTTTTCTTACCGGAATAGCATTAATGATTTGGATTAACTTCCTATATTTCGTTAAGACTAATAAAGATCTTGAGAAACTTTCGAAAGGAAAATATCAAACATCTTCTAAAACAAAGGCCAATCCAATTAAAGCGGTTTTACATAAAAAAGTAAAATGGGAAAACTTTTTCAATCCAGACCGAGAATGGAGAGTTGAAACTTACATGTCTCACTTTAATAAAATTGGTATTGCAAGATCTACAGAACATTATGATCACGAAATGCTGAAACAGGTGTTTGAACAAAACCATTTAAATGCAGCACTTTTTGAAATTATTGTTTTTATTTCTTTAGTTAGCTTGAGTTTTGGTAGTGACATTGAATATCTAACTATACCGGCTGGAGCTAGTTTAACCTTAATGTTCACAATGTTCATTATGATAACCAGTGCGATTCATTCTTGGTTTAGAGGATGGGCTCCTGCAGTTATGTTAGGTGTATTCTTGATTTTCAATCATTTCAGTCAGTATGAATTCTTTTCAACTCACAACAAAGCTATTGGATTAAACTACTCTACAAAGCCGGCTGAGTTTAACACTAAAATTCTCAATCACAATATTAACCCCGAGAATTATAGAAAGGATTATCTGCATACTTTAAAAATTCTCGAAAGATGGAGAAGAAAAAACACCATTAATGGCAAAAAACCGAAAATGGTTTTTATTAACACAACTGGAGGAGGAATGCGAAGTGCTCTTTGGTCTTTCTATTCTATGCAGTATTGCGACAGTCTTCTTGATGGCAGACTATTGGATCAAACACAACTAATCTCAGGCTCTTCTGGAGGATTAGTTGGATTATCTTACCTAAGAGAATTAATGTACAGAGAAAAGCTTGGAGAAATTGAGGATTTTCACGATTCGAAATACAGTATTGACATGTCTAAAGACATTTTAAACAAAATTGCTTTTTCTTTAACTGTTAATGATATGATTTTCAAATTTCAAACATTTGAAGATAATGGCTTTGAATACATAAAAGATAGAGGCTCGGCATTTGAAGATCAATTAAATGCAAATACAAGAAATTATTTAAACAGAAGGTTATACGAATATTACAAGCCAGAATTCGAATCAACTATACCTATGTTAATTATAAATCCAACCATTATAAATAATGGAAAACGATTAATCATTTCACCTCAGCCAACATCGTATTTATCATACATTGCCCCACAAGAAAACATTTCGAATCAATACTTGCTGGAAAGTATTGAGTTCAAAAGGTTCTTTAAATATCAAGGGGCAAATGATTTGAAATTTACTTCCGCATTAAGAATGAGTAGTACTTTTCCTTATGTTATGCCAATTGTATACCTTCCAAGTGAACCTGAAATTCAGGTTATGGATGCTGGATTAAGGGATAATTTTGGAGTGAAAAATTCAGTAAAATTTCTATACACTTTCAGAAAATGGATTCAAAGAAACACAGATGGCGTTGTTTTTATTCAAATCCGAGATGCTGAAAAAAGACCAGAAATTGAGAATGAAGGAGGGAAAAGTTTTATTAAATCAATTTCTGCCCCTGTTGGTACAGTTTATAAAAACTTATTCCTCACTCAGGATTATGACCATGACCAATTAATTCAATATACAAGTGAATGGTTTGACGGAAATATTGATGTTGTTGACTTAGTTTTAGATAACACAAAAGAAAAACAGCTAAGCCTTAGTTGGCACCTTACTGAATCAGAGAAAAAAGTTACTTACAAATCAATTTATCGTCCTGATAATAGAGAAGCAATACAAAGATTGAAACAGTTACTTAAATAATAACTTTTTCGCTCCGATAACGTAAAGCGCTTGTCGGTATGAGTAAAACACATTTCACTTTCTTACTTATTATTTTATCTTCAATTTTTGTTGATTTAAGCGCCCAAATCACAGAAAATGATTTAAAAAGTGCTTACCTGATAAAAGTAGCCGATGATTTTGATTGGAAGAACACTTCTGAAAAAATAAAAATTGGCGTATTTGGTAACGACAAACAATTCTTAACCACTCTAAGTGGTTACTCAAAAAACAAAACGATTGGAGGCAAAACAATAGAGGTGATTTCTATTTCTTCATCTAAGGAAGTTGTAGGTTGTAATATTATTTTCGTAGCGTTTGATAAACACAAGCAAGCTGAGCATATTATAAACTCTTTGGAAGGGAAAAAAGTTTTAGTCTTTACAGATCAAGCAGCTAGTCTTGAACACTCAATGATTAATTTCATTGCCAATTTTGAAAATAAATTAAAATTTAAAATAAACTCTTCACTGCTAAATAAACACGGTTTTTACCCTTCCAATTTATTACTCATTCTTGGAGGAAGCGACACAGATGTGTTCTCCTTGTTTGAAAAAAAAGATGCTTCATTATTATTTGAAAAATCAAAAACTATTCAGCTAAAAGAGGAAAATTCCAAAAAGGAAAAAGAACTGCTAAGTCTTCAGGAAAAATTAAAAGCAAGTAAGAGTGCTATCAATGAAAAAGAAATAGAAATCGCCGAAAAAACATTGGAAGTAGAAAACACAATTGGCAAATTGAACCTTCAAAAAGAATTCCTTAAAGACATTTCAAAAAAGATAAATGAAACGTCAATTGAGCTTGATAAAAAAGAAAAGGAAATAGCAAGACAAGAAGACAAACTAAAGAAACAAACTGAAATTTTTGATACTCAAAACAATGAAATTGAATTAAGAAACACAAAAATACAGGAACAAGACAATGTTCTGGCGCAACAAGAAAATTTACTAAACATAAAACAACAATACCTCAACTATGCCTACATATTTTCAGTTATACTTCTGGGAATTTTAATTTTTGCTATCATTTCATTCCTAGGTAAACAAAAATCAAGTAAAAAGTTAGCTACTCAAAATACAAAACTGCAACAAGCTCTTGATGAGCTGCAAACAGCCCAGGCTAAACTAGTTCAAAATGAAAAAATGGCTTCTTTAGGAATGGTTACTGCTGGAATGGCGCATGAAATAAATAACCCAATGACTTTTGTTTACACAGGAACATCTATTCTTAAAGCTGAAATTGATCGATACAACAACATAATTGAAAATATTCTTCAAGCAGAAAACAAATCCTCTGAACAAATCAAATTAGATTCTAAAGAATACATAGAAACAAAAAAATCTATTGAGCAAACAATTCAGGATATAGAACTTGGATCAAAAAGAGTTACTGAAATAGTTAATAGCCTTCAAAACTTTTCCAGACTAAATGAAGATGATGTTAAAACGATAGATATTAATAAATCTATTAATTCTACCTTAACTATTTTAGGTAGTCACGCCCGTGAAAAGTTGGTAACTATAACTAAACAATATACTGAAGAAAGTATTAAAGTTGAATGCTTTCCTGCTTCTATCAACCAGGTATTTGTTAATTTATTAACTAACGCAATTGACGCCTGCCCTAATAATGGTGGAGAAATCAATATTAAAGTTTACCAAAATGAGAAAAGTTGCTTTATTGAAGTAGAAGATAATGGTTACGGAATTTCAAAAAGTAACATAAGTAAAATTTTCGATCCTTTCTTTACAACAAAAGGTATAGGTAAAGGAACCGGACTAGGATTATCTATTTCTTATAATATAATTAAGAAACATAATGGGAATATTTCGGTAGAAAGCGAACAAAATAGAAAAACTGTTTTCAAATTAGAAATTCCTTTAAAATACACACATTCAAAAAATGATTAATGTGGATTTGAAACCCAAAATATTATATGTTGATGATGAATCAATAAACCTAAGGCTTTTTAAAATTAGCTATCGGGATTATTACATAATAACAACTTCTCCTTCTGCAGAAGAGGTAATAGAATTAATAAATGAAGGTCAAAAATTTGACATAATTGTATCCGATCAAAGAATGCCTGGTATGACGGGTACCGAATTCATGATAAAAGCTAAGGAAAAACTCCCTAATGCTAAATACATTTTACTTACAGGTTATACGGATATTGAAGCGCTTGAAAAAGCAATTAATGAAGTAGGATTATGGCAATATGTTAAAAAACCATGGGAGCCTTCAAACCTTAAATTTATTCTGGACAATGCTTATTCCAGTTTAAAAACTGAAAAAGAGAACGTTATCATAAGCTCCGCACTTAAAAAAAGTGAAGAGAGATTAAATTTAGCATTATCAGGTACTAACGCTGGGGTATGGGATTGGAATTTAAAAACTAATGAAATGTACCTCTCTCCTACTTGGAAGAAAATGCTTGGATACGATATAAGTGAATTGAATAACAATCTTAAAACTTTAGAAAGTTTAATTCATCCAGAAGACCTACAAAAATCATTCAAACATTTAGATGATTACATTCGTGGATTAGTACCTGAATACGAAATAGAATATAGATTACAACATAAAAATGGCACTTATATCCACGTTTTATCAAGAGGTAAAGGAATAAAAGATGAAACTGGTGATTTTGAAAGACTTACAGGCACAAACATTGACCTAACTGAAAAATACAAAGCTCAAGAAGAAATAAAAAAGTTGAATGAAGAATTAGAAGAAAGGGTTGAAAGAAGAACACACGCTTTAAAACTCTTAAATATTCAACTTATACAACGGAACAAATTTGAACATTTAATCTCAAAAATATCATCAGAGTTAATTGCCATTCAATCTAATGAACTTGACAATCAAATAAACACTTCATTAAATGATGTTATTGAATTTAGTGGCGCAGACAATTGCTTTTTGTTTAAAATTAGAGGAGGTGAAATTGTTATCGAAAATGAAAATACGTCCTCAAAACAGGCCGCAAACATTCAAAAAATTTTTCAAAAGAAAAAACCTGGAGATCTTCCCTTGATTTTTGATAAGCTCAACAATCTAGATCCCTTAATATTACGAGACACTAATGTTATTCCGGAAGAATTTAATGATCAAAAAAAACTCCTTATTGATGCAAAAATTAAATCTATACTAATAATTCCATTAGCTTATAACAAAGAAATCAAAGGTGGATTTGGACTTTCTTATTCTACAGTAATAAAGGATTGGAATCTTGAAGACATCAACCTATTACGCTTTATTGGAGAGATATTTATAAACTCCTTTGAACGTTTTGAAAGCGAGAAAAAATTATTAGAGAGGGATAAAGAAATTTCACAAGCAAATGAAATCATTTCAGAAAATGAGAAAAAAGCAAAAATTCTGCAAAACATTGCTAGTATAGCTAACTCACCACTTCCTATTGAAGAAGTATTGAATCTTATTCACGAAATTATAATATCTCAAGGTAAAGGTATTTCGGGAATATTAACTAAACTTGAAATAACTGATGGTGGACCAAGGTTTACTATTGAGCGATCAATTGCAAAAACTGTTCTGGAGAAAAACAATCTAAAGCAACTGTTTATAAGACCAGAAAACGAATTAAAAAGAATCTTAAACTCTACTTTTAATTCCAAGGAAGCATTAGTTGAGAGGAACATTAAACTTAACTACAATCCAAATACTTTAACCGCATATTCTTTTGTCATCACCTCAATACCCGTAATTGTAGGGAACAATATGCTATATATATATTTAACATTACTCCCTCCCAATAACACTATTTTTAACGATAAAAATATGCTAGATGAAATCTCAAGAGAGATTTCGTTTGTTGCAGAAAGAGATATTACCAAAAAAGAATTAAAGAAAGCTTTACAAAGAGAAAAAGAATTAGGTGAATTAAAATCTCAATTTGTATCGATGGCTTCTCATCAATTTAGGACCCCATTAACAGTTATACATTCAAACGTTGAATTATTTCAAATGCTGGCGGGGAAAATTGACAGCGAGTTAAAAGGAAAATTCGATAAAATTTCAACAAGAATTCAAGATGAGGTTTTAAGACTAGGAGAACTTATGAATGATGTTCTTCTCTTAGGAAAATTAAACGCAAATGTATTAACCGCCGAAACGAAACTCGGAAATATTGTGGAAGACATCAAAGAGGTTGTAGATAAATTAAACTCCATTCAAGATGATCAGCGATGTGCTTCGATAAGAATAATTGGTGATTCTAAGGAAGTTAATTACGACAGCAAACTATTTAACCATGCTTTTACAAACTTAGTTGAAAACGCATTTAAATATTCAATTAATCGAGAAGCACCACTTATAGAAATAGAATTCTTTGATGATTTACTAATAAGGATCATTGATTTTGGTCGGGGTATTCCAAAAGAAGATTTAAATAAACTTTTTCAACCATTCTTCAGAAGCGAACATACACAAGATATCGAAGGAACTGGATTAGGTTTAGCTATTTGTAAAAGATATATAGAGTTACAAAACGGAGAACTGATTGTGGAATCAGAACTCAATCAAAAGACAGTATTTACGATTAAACTACCACTTTAATGATGAATAAAATATTAATTATTGAAGATGAAAAAAATATTAGGGATACAATTCAAGAAATCCTTGAATTAAATAATTACTCTACAGAAACTGCAGAAAACGGATTAATTGGAGTAGCAAAGGCGCTGCAAGTTAAACCAGATTTAATTATATGTGATGTCATGATGCCTGAAATGGATGGCTTTGAGACATTGAGAAATGTCCGTGCAATAAACGAAATATCTAACACTCCTTTCATATTCCTTACTGCAAAAACAGAAAAAAGAGATTTTAGAGAAGGAATGAATTCAGGTGCTGATGACTTTTTAAACAAACCGTTCAATACTCAGGAATTACTCCAAGTCATAGCTTTACGTATTCAAAAATCAAAACAGGCTAAGGAAGAATTTGAAACTAAAATAAGTGGATTAAAAGCAGAAGTTGAAAACTTACAAAACTCTATTGATAAATTATCGTACAACAACTCACATGTTCTAAGAGCGCCGCTCTTAAAAATACTTGGACTAATTAATTATTTAATTGAAGAATCCAAAGAAAATAGCACGCTAAATAATGAAGCTATGAACATGTTAAAACAGTCATGCATTGAACTAAGTGAAGCGACTGTAGAAGTAGAAAAACTTTTAAATAAAATTTAAAATGACTAAATCCATATTAGTTGTAGATGATGATAAAATATGTAACTTCCTTACTGTTAACGCCTTAAAAAAAGCAGGCATTGAAGGAGATATTGATGTTGTTATCAATGGATTGGAAGCCATTAATAAATTAAAAGATGCTTTCAATTTTCCAGACTTAATTCTTCTGGATATTAACATGCCAATAATGGATGGTTTAGATTTTTTAAAAACTTACAGAGAAAACGGATTCGAAGGGAAATCAAAAATAGCAATGTACACTAGTTCAATAAGAGAGGCAGATAAAGAAATTGCCTTTCAATACAATGACGTTTTTGACTTTATAAACAAACCTCTAACACATGAAAAATTACTGGATTTAATAAACCGACTTTAATTTTTTACAGCCTTTTTACTACCAGAATACATTTCGTACTTCTGAAGCTTAACATCCAAAGCTCCATTTTTCAGAGGGATTTTTTTTGAAGGTTTTAGCCCTATGAATTTTAATGCTTCAAAATTACTACTCAAAACCCATGCTTCACTACCTCTATACTCCCTTTTAAAAGTATTCCCAATTTCTTTATAAAATTCAATAATATCTTCTTCTTTTAACCTTTCTCCATAAGGAGGGTTTGTAACAATAAACAATTCACCAAATTTATTTTGTCGCTTAAAAAAGTCCGCCTGCACAACTTCTACAATATCATCAACAGCACCATCTTTAGAGGAAAACTTTGCCATTTGAACTGCCTTTGGAGAAATATCAGAACCATAAATTTTTGTTGAGGAAGGCTCTATTAGTTCCTTTAACTCCTTTTTCACTTTCTTCCAGAGTTGTAAATCAAAATTATCCCACTTTTCTAACGCAAATCTCTTATTAGAAAACAACCTTGGTGCTATATTTTGAGCCATCATAGCAGCCTCAACTAATATAGTTCCTGAACCACACATAGGATCATATAAATTCTGCTTTTTATCCCAACCAGAAAGCATAAGAATACCAGCTGCAAGAGCTTCATTCAATGGCGCTTTATGATCTCTAGTTCTATAACCTCTTTGATGAAGAGAATAACCAGAAACATCAAGCAAAATTGTAACGTCTAAATTATTAACATGAACATTTATAGGTAAATCAGGATTACGAACATTAACATCTGGCCTTCTGTCATTATTATTGGCCCTAAATCTATCGCAAATAGCATCCTTTACTCTTAATGCAACAAATTTACTGTGATTAAATACATTTGAATTTGCAACACAATCTATTGCAAAAGTTTGGTCTAATTCTAAAAAATCCTCCCAAGGCAATTTTTTCACTTTAAAGTAAAGATCTTTTTCGGTATGTGCCTTGAACTGAAATACAGGAACAAGTAACCTTAAAACAGTTCTAAGTGATAACAAACATCGATATAAAACTTCCTCATCACCTTCAAACTTAACTCCACGTTTTATTAATTTTATTCTTTTACCTCCTGCCTCTTTAATTTCAGAAGCCAATAGGTCTTCCAATCCGGCGAATGTTTTTGCTACAATTTCCATAATAAGTTTAAAGTTTATCGTCTAAAATTTAAAGTTCAACTAGTGGTAAACTCTCTACTTTATACTTTAAACGAAAAAGCCCCTTAAAAGGGGCTTTCTCTAAAATTTAAGCTTCTGCTTTTGGTCCTCCGAAATTTATAGGGAAGCCAGGATTTTCTGGACTATTATCCATTTTTAAAGGACCATGTATTTGTTCAAACTTTCTAATGTTTTCAGATAAAGCATGAATCAATCTTTTGGTGTTTTGAGGAGTCATTACAACTCTACTCTTAACTTTAGCTTTAGGAACACCAGGCATTATATTCACAAAATCCATAATAAATTCTGAATTCGAATGTGAAATTATTGCCAAGTTCGTATAAACCCCTTCAGCTACTTCTTCATTCAACTCAATACTAAGTTGATTTTCAGATTGATTCTTTTCTTTAAAATCAGCCATTATACTTCTTCAGTCATTTTACGAGCCTCCATTACAGCATCATACTCTTCTTTAGAACCTACTACAATGTTCTTGTAATGCTTAAGACCTGTTCCTGCAGGAATCTTATGACCAACAATAACATTTTCTTTAAGCCCTTCTAAGTAATCAACTTTTCCATTTACAGCTGCTTCGTTAAGAACTTTAGTAGTCTCTTGGAACGAAGCTGCAGAGATAAATGAGTTAGTTTGAAGTGACGCTCTTGTAATACCTTGTAAGATTGCTGTAGATGTTGCTGGAATTGCTTCTCTTGCTTCAACTAACGCTTTATCTTCTCTCTTAAGGTAAGAGTTTTCTTCTCTTAATTTTCTAGCAGTAATAATTTGACCAGCTTTTAATTCAGTAGAATCTCCAACTTCAGTAACAACCATTTTACCGAAAATATTATCATTCTCTTTGTTGAAATCGATCTTGTTAACAATCTCTTTCTCTAAGAATTTAGTATCTCCAGCGTCATCGATTACTACTTTTCTCATCATCTGACGAACGATAACTTCGAAGTGCTTATCATTAATCCCTACCCCTTGTAAACGATATACTTCTTGAATTTCGTTTACTAAGTACTCTTGTACCTTAGTAGGTCCCATGATTCTTAAAATATCACTTGGAGTTGTAGCTCCCTCTGAAAGTGGCATACCAGCTTTGATGAAGTCATTTTCCTGTACTAAAATGTGCTTAGATAATGGAACTAGGTACTTTTTAATTTGACCAGTTTTTGCTTCAACAATAATCTCTCTATTACCTCTTTTGATTTTACCGTAGCTAACAATACCATCAACTTCAGCTACTACAGCTGGATTAGATGGGTTTCTCGCTTCGAATAACTCAGTTACCCTTGGTAAACCTCCAGTAATATCCCCTCCTTTCGCAGCAGATCTAGGAATCTTAGCTAAAGTTTGACCAGGCTTAACAGCTTGACCGTTTTCTATACTAATATGAGCTCCTACAGGTAAAGAATATGTTCTTAAAACTTCTTTTCCTTTGACTACTTTAATAGTTGGGTTTTTCTTCTTGTCTCTATTTTCAACGATTACTTTTTCCTCAAATCCAGTTTGTTCATCAGATTCAACTCTATAAGTAATACCTTCCTCAATATTTTCAAATTCAACCTTACCAGCTTCTTCTGTAATAATTGATGCGTTGTATGGATCCCACTCACAAACCACATCTCCTTTCTTAACCTTTTTACCTGGCTGAATGAATAATGTAGCTCCGTAAGGAATTAAGTTAGAAGTTAATTGAATCTTAGTCTTTGGATCGATAACTCTCATTTCAGCTGAACGACCAATTACTATTTCAACTTTTTCACCTAAATCATTTTCACCTTCTACAGTCTTTAATTCATCGATTTCAAGTAAACCATCATATTTAACGATGTTCTTGTTATCGGTTGATGAAGTAGAGGCAGTACCCCCAACGTGGAACGTTCTAAGAGTTAACTGGGTACCTGGTTCACCAATTGACTGTGCTGCAATAACACCAACAGCTTCTCCTGGTTTAACCACTCTACCAGATGCAAGGTTTCTACCATAACATTTAGCACAAATACCCTTCTCTGACTCACAAGTAAGCGCAGATCTTATTTCAACTGAATCAACAGGTGATTCGTCAATAGCAGCAGCAACATTAGCAGTTATTTCCTCTCCAGCACCAACTAATAGATCTCCTGTTTGTGGATGAACTACGTCATGCACAGATGTTCTACCTTCAATTCTTGCAGCTAATGATTCAACAACTTCATCATCTTTCATTAATGCAGAAGTCTCTAAACCTCTTAATGTACCACAATCAATTTCAGTTACAACAACATCTTGTGCAACATCAACTAAACGTCTTGTTAAGTAACCAGCATCTGCCGTTTTAAGAGCTGTATCGGCAAGACCTTTACGAGCACCGTGAGTAGAAATAAAGTACTCAAGAATTGAAAGCCCTTCTTTAAAGTTAGAGATAATTGGGTTTTCGATTACCGCTTGAGTTGTAGCTCCAGATTTTTGTGGCTTAGCCATTAATCCCCTCATTCCTGATAACTGACGAATCTGTTCTTTAGATCCACGAGCACCCGAATGGTACATCATATATACCGAGTTAAACCCTTGCTTATCTTCCTCAAGCTGTTGCATTAATACTTCAGTTAACTCAACATTAGTTCTACCCCAAACATCAATAACCTGGTTGTATCGTTCATTATTAGTAATGAATCCCATGTTATAGTTGTTCTTAATCTCCTCAACCTTCTCTTCAGCTTCAGCAATTAATTTTGCTTTTGCTTCAGGTATAACTACGTCGTTTAACGAGAATGATAATCCACCTCTAAATGCATTGATGAATCCTCTCTCTTTAATTTTATCCAAGAAATCTGCAGCTTCAGCCATTCCTGTGATTCTAATAACCTCAGAAATTACTTTCTTCAACTCTTTCTTAGTTAATAGCTTATTAATAAATCCAACAGCCTTAGGAGTATCTTGGTTAAATAAAACTCTACCTGCGGTTGTTTCAATAATCTTTTCAACTAACTGCTCATCTTCTCTAACTGTTGCTTTTACTTTGATACAAGCATGCATGTCAACAGCTTTTTCATTAAGAGCAATGATAACTTCTTCAGAAGAGTAGAATGTCATACCCTCACCTTTAACAGGCTCTTGCTTTGTACTTTTCTTCTCTTTTGTAATGTAATATAAACCTAATACCATATCCTGAGATGGTACAGCGATTGGCTCACCATTAGCAGGGTTTAAGATATTGTGAGAAGCTAACATTAACATTTGAGCCTCCAAAATTGCTGCATTACCTAATGGTAAATGAACCGCCATTTGATCCCCATCGAAATCGGCGTTGAATGCAGAACAAGCTAATGGATGTAACTGAATTGCTTTACCTTCAATAAGTTTAGGCTGGAATGCTTGAATACCTAATCTGTGAAGAGTAGGGGCCCTGTTTAAAAGAACTGGATGCCCTTTTAAAACATTTTCAAGAATATCCCATACTACAGGATCTTTCTTATCTACCATTTTCTTAGCAGACTTAACAGTCTTTACAATTCCTCTTTCAATCATCTTTCTAATGATGAAAGGCTTATAAAGTTCTGCAGCCATGTTCTTAGGTAAACCACACTCATGTAACTTCAACGTTGGTCCAACGATAATTACCGAACGAGCAGAATAATCAACCCTTTTCCCTAATAAGTTCTGACGGAAACGTCCTGACTTACCTTTTAAGGAATCAGATAAAGATTTTAAAGCTCTGTTAGCATCAGTTTTAACAGCGTTAGCTTTTCTTGAGTTATCAAATAATGAATCAACAGCTTCCTGTAACATACGCTTTTCATTACGTAAGATTACTTCAGGTGCTTTGATTTCAATTAATCTCTTTAAACGGTTGTTTCTGATAATAACTCTTCTGTAAAGGTCATTTAAATCAGATGTCGCAAAACGACCACCATCTAATGGAACTAATGGACGTAATTCTGGCGGAATTACAGGAACCACTTTAATAATCATCCACTCAGGACGGTTCTCAATGTGCTTGTTAGCTGATCTGAATGCTTCAACAACTTGAAGTCTCTTAAGAGCCTCCGCTTTTCTTTGTTGAGAAGTTTCAGTATTTGCTTTATGTCTTAACTCGTAAGATAATGCATCAAGATCTAATCTCTTTAATAACAACTCAAGTGCTTCAGCACCCATCGCTGCGATAAATTTATTAGGATCTTCATTATCCAAATACTGATTCTCAGCAGGTAAAGTATCTAAAACATCTAAATACTCTTCCTCTGTTAAGAAATCTAAATAAGCTAAAGGTTCTCCATCTTTGTTATTAGCAATACCTGGATTAACAACTACATATCTCTCGTAGTAGATAATCATGTCTAACTTCTTAGTAGGTAATCCCAATAAGTAACCCATTTTGTTAGGTAAAGATCTGAAGTACCAAATGTGAGCGACAGGAACAACTAATTGAATGTGTCCCATTCTCTCTCTACGTACTTTCTTCTCAGTTACCTCTACTCCACATCTGTCACAAACTATTCCTTTGTAACGAATTCTCTTATACTTTCCACAGTGACATTCCCAGTCTTTTACAGGACCGAAAATACGCTCACAGAATAAACCATCTCTTTCAGGCTTATAAGTTCTGTAGTTAATTGTCTCTGGTTTAATAACCTCACCGCTTGAACGATCTAAAATCTGTTCTGGAGATGATAAGCTAATAGTGATCTTATCAAATTTTGGTGGAGTTTTTACATTTTTTCTATATGCCATCGTAATACGATAATAAATTCAACAAAAAATCAGTTACTCGGATTATCCTAACGTAATGTTAAGACCTAACCCTTGAAGCTCGTGTAACAATACGTTAAACGATTCTGGAATACCTGGCTCTGGCATTGGTTCACCTTTAACAATAGCCTCGTAAGCTTTAGCTCTACCGTAAACGTCATCAGACTTAACAGTTAAGATCTCACGAAGAATATTAGCTGCTCCAAATGCTTCAAGCGCCCAAACTTCCATTTCTCCAAAACGCTGACCTCCAAACTGAGCTTTACCTCCTAATGGTTGTTGCGTAATTAATGAGTATGGTCCGATAGAACGAGCATGCATCTTATCATCAACCAAGTGACCTAGCTTAAGCATATAAATAATACCAACTGTTGCAGGTTGATCGAAACGCTCTCCAGTACCTCCATCATAAAGGTATGTCTGACCATTTTCTGCTATACCAGCTTTGTCTGTATACTCTTTAATTTGTGCTAAAGATGCACCATCAAAAATTGGAGTAGCGAACTTCATTCCTAACTTCTCTCCTGCCCAAGCAAGTACAGTTTCGTAAATCTGTCCTAAGTTCATACGAGAAGGTACCCCTAGTGGGTTAAGAACGATATCAACTGGAGTTCCATCTTCTAAGAAAGGCATATCTTCCTCTCTTACGATTCTCGCAACGATACCTTTATTACCGTGACGACCAGCCATTTTATCTCCTACTTTAAGCTTTCTCTTTTTAGCTAAATAAACCTTAGCTAACTTAACGATACCTTGCGGTAACTCATCACCAACAGTAATCGCGAACTTTTTACGCTTGTGAGCACCTAATATATCAGAAGCCTTAATGTTAAAGTTGTGAATTAAACGCTTAATCATATCGTTTACTTCCTCATCTTTTGTCCAATTCATTGGATTAACGTTATCATAATCGATATCCGCTAAAGATTTCTTAGTAAACTTAGATCCTTTACCAATTAATTCTTCTTTATAAAGGTTGAATACTCCAGTTGAAGTTTTACCTTCAACAATTTTCCAAAGCTTGTCAAGTAAAATACCTTTTACTTCACCAAGATTCTTCTTGTATTCTTCTTCTAATTTAGCAACCAAGTTTTTCTCCTCAGCTCTTGACTTTCTGTCTTTAATAGCCCTAGAGAATAACAACTTATCGATAACAACACCCTGAACAGATGGAGATACTTTCAATGAAGCATCTTTAACATCTCCAGCTTTATCTCCAAAAATTGCTCTTAATAATTTTTCTTCAGGAGTTGGATCAGTTTCTCCCTTCGGAGTAATCTTACCAATAAGGATATCACCTTCTTTAACTTCGGCACCAACTCTAATCATACCATTTTCATCAAGATCCTTAGTAGCATCTTCAGAAACATTTGGAATATCAGCAGTCAACTCTTCTAAACCTCGCTTAGTGTCTCTAACCTGCATGATAAACTCCTCGATATGAACAGAAGTGTAAATATCTTCTTTTACAACTTTCTCAGAGATTACAATTGCATCCTCGAAGTTATATCCTTTCCAAGGCATAAAAGCTACCTTCAAGTTACGACCAATAGCTAATTCACCTTTTTCAGTTGCATAACCTTCACATAACACTTGACCTTCTTCAACTTTTTCACCTTTTTGTACAATAGGCTTCAAGTTGATACAAGTCCCTTGGTTAGTTTTCTTGAACTTAACTAATTGGTAAACTTTTAAATCATCTTCAAAAGAGACTAATTTTTGAGCTTCAGTTCTGTTATATCTAATATGAATTTCGTTTGCATCCACATACTCAACAACACCTTCACCTTCAGCGTTAATTAAAACTCTAGAATCTCTAGCAACTTGTTTCTCTAAACCAGTACCTACGATTGGAGCTTGAGGACTTAACAATGGAACTGCTTGACGCATCATGTTCGATCCCATCAACGCACGGTTCGCATCATCATGCTCTAAGAAAGGAATTAACGAGGCCGCTATGGAAGCAATTTGGTTAGGAGCAACATCCATCATCGTAATATCTGTTGGTTCTACGATTGGATAATCAGCTTCTAATCTAGCTTTAACAGCATTGTTTTTGAAAGTTCCATCATCATTTAAAGCTGCATTTGCTTGAGCGATAAGTCTACCTTCTTCCTCTTCCGCAGAGTAGTATTCAAACTTATTTAAATCTACTTTACCATTTTCAACCTTTCTGTAAGGAGTTTCAATAAATCCTAGACGGTTGATTTTTGCATATACACAAAGAGACGAAATCAAACCAATATTCGGTCCTTCAGGAGTCTCAATTGTACAAAGTCTTCCGTAGTGCGTATAGTGAACATCACGAACCTCGAAACCAGCTCTTTCCCTAGATAAACCGCCTGGTCCTAAAGCTGATAAACGACGTTTGTTTGTTATTTCAGCTAATGGATTCGTTTGATCCATAAACTGAGAAAGTTGGTTAGTTCCAAAGAATGAGTTGATAACAGAAGATAAAGTCTTAGCATTGATCAAATCAGTTGCTGTAAATACCTCGTTATCTCTAACATTCATTCTCTCACGGATAGTTCTAGCCATTCTAGCTAAACCAACACCGAACTGAGAATACAACTGTTCACCAACAGTTCTAACACGTCTGTTTGATAAGTGGTCAATATCATCAATCTCCGCTTTAGCGTTAATTAATTCAATTAAGTACTTTATGATGGAAATGATATCCTCTCTAGTCAATACTCTTGACTCTTCAGACATGTCATTACCTAATTTCTTATTAATTCTATATCTACCTACCTCTCCAAGATCATATCTTGAATCAGAGAAGAATAATTTATCAATTACTCCTCTTGCAGTCTCCATATCTGGTGGTTCAGCGTTACGTAAAACACGGTAAATGTGCTCTACTGCTTCTTTCTCAGAGTTAGAAGTATCTTTCTGTAAAGTGTTGTAGATAATAGCAAAATCAGCAGTTGAAGTATCTTCTTTATGTAATAAGATAGTTTTTGCACCAGAATCCTTAATTAGTTCTAAGTGACTTTCCTCAATAACAGTTTCTCTATCAATAATGATTTCATTTCTTTCAATTGAAACAACTTCACCAGTATCTTCATCTACGAAATCTTCAACCCAGCTTCTTAAAATTCTTGCAGCTAATTTTCTTCCAACTGCAGCCTTTAAGTTCTTCTTATTGATTTTAACTTCATCAGCAAGGTTAAAGATCTCTAATAAGTCTTTATCAGATTCATAACCAATTGCTCTTAATAAAGTCGTAACAGGCAATTTTTTCTTACGATCGATGTAAGCATACATTACACTGTTTATATCAGTAGCGAACTCAATCCACGATCCTTTAAAAGGAATAATTCTCGCAGAATACAATTTCGTACCGTTAGCATGTCTAGATTGACCAAAGAATACACCTGGTGATCTATGTAATTGAGAAACAATAACTCGCTCAGCACCATTAATCACGAAAGTACCTTTCGGTGTCATATAAGGAATTGTACCTAAGTAAACGTCCTGCACGATAGTTTCGAAATCTTCATGCTCTTCGTCAGTACAATATAATTTCAATTTTGCCTTAAGTGGAACACTATAGGTAAGACCCCTTTGGATACACTCTTCAATAGTATACCTTGGTGGATCAACAAAATAATCTAAAAATTCTAATACGAATTGATTTCTCGCATCAGTAATTGGAAAGTTTTCAGCAAAAACTTTAAAAAGTCCCTCCGACTCTCTGTTTTCTGGAGTAGTCTCGAACTGGAAGAAGTCTTTGAAAGATTTCAATTGAACTTCTAAAAAGTCAGGATATTCCGGACGCGCTTTTGCGTCAGCGAAATTGATCCTTTGTGGAAATTTAGTCAATTCAGACATAAATAAAGGAGTTTGTTATAAAACAATAGTGTTAAATCACAAAATGGGTTAGACCAATCCCATTAAGGAATTGGTACTAACCCTTTTAATTTTGATGTCGAATTATTTTAATTCAACCTCAGCACCAGCCTCTTCTAATTGAGCTTTGATGCTTTCAGCTTCTTCTTTAGCTACTCCTTCTTTTACTGGAGCAGGTGCACCGTCAACAACACCTTTAGCTTCTTTTAATCCTAAACCAGTAATCTCTTTAACAAGTTTTACAACTCCTAATTTAGATGCACCAGCAGACTTAAGGATTACGTCGAACTCAGTTTGCTCAGCAGCAGCATCAGCACCACCTTCAGCACCACCTCCTGCAGCTACAGCAACTGCAGCAGCAGCTGGTTCGATTCCATACTCTTCTTTTAAAATATCAGCTAGTTCGTTTACTTCTTTAACTGTTAAGTTTACTAACTGTTCTGCAAATTCTTTTAAATCAGCCATTTTTCTAAGCTTTTAAAAAATTGATAAAAATTCTAATTAATAATAATTCTAGTTTGCCTTCTCAGACAACGTTTTAAGGATTCCTGAAAGTTTAGATCCACTTCCCTTAAGACCGCTAATAACGTTTTTAGCAGGAGATTGTAACAATCCGATGATATCTCCGATAAGCTCATCCTTAGACTTAATAGAGCTAAGAACCTTAACTTGATCATCACCAATGTATACGCTCTCTTCAACGTAAGCACCCTTTAAGATCGGTTTTTCACTGCTTTTTCTGAACTTTTCGATAACCTTGGCAGGAACATTTCCTACTTCAGTGAACATAATCGAAGTTGATCCTTTAAGGACATCATAAAGAGGTGAGTAATCTGCCTCAGCAGCTTCCATGGCCTTCTTTAATAATGTGTTTTTAACAACTTCAATTCTGATACCTTGTTCATGAAAAGCACCTCTCAGTTTATTAGAATCCTCAACAGTCATCTCAGAAATATCTGTCAAGTAAAAATGAGGATTAGCCTCAAGCTTTACCTTAAGATCTGCAATCACTTGATTTTTGTCTTCTCTGTTCATGTTTTTGATCTAATAATTAGAGAAATAATTTATTTGGAAGCGTGTAACAGCGTTTTTAGTTGAATGATTTAGTATCAACCTTAACACCTGGACTTTGCGTACTAGATACTGTTAAACTCTTAACATAAGTACCTTTAGCAGCCGAAGGTTTAAGTTTATTGATTACTGACATCAATTCTTTTACGTTATCTACCAACTTATCTGCCTCGAAAGAAACTTTACCAGCTGATGCATGGATAATACCATATTTGTCAACTTTAAAATCAATCTTTCCTGCTTTAACTTCAGTTACTGCTTTAGCAACATCCATTGTAACAGTTCCAGCTTTGGGGTTTGGCATTAAACCTCTAGGTCCTAAAACTCTACCTAAAGCACCAACTTTACCCATACAAGCAGGCATAGTGATAATAACATCAATATCGGTCCAACCACCTTTTATCTTTTCTACATACTCATCCAATCCAGCGTATTCTGCACCAGCATCTAACGCCTCTTGAACTTTATCAGGAGTACATAAAACAAGAACTCTTACCTCTTTCCCGGTTCCGTGAGGTAACGTAGCTATACCTCTAACCATTTGGTTAGCTTTTCTAGGATCAACACCCAAGCGTACATCAACATCAAAAGATGCATCAAACTTAGAAGTAGTAATATCCTTTACGATCTCGGCTGCTTTGTCTAAGCTGTACAATTCATCAACATTGTACTTTGCTAAAGCTGCCTTCCGGTTTTTACTAAGTTTAGCCATAATTAATAATTAATAATTTTTTTAATAAGGAAAATCTCCATCAACTGTAACCCCCATACTTCTTGCTGTACCTGCAACTATTTTCATAGCTGACGGAATAGTGAAAGCATTTAAGTCACTCATTTTCCCTTTTGCAATTTCTTCAACTTGTTCCCAAGTTAACTTCCCAACTTTTGTTCTGTTAGGTTCTGATGATCCTTTCTTTAATTTAAGAGTCTCCATAATTTGCACAGCAACTGGTGGCTCTTTTAAAATAAAGTCAAATGATCTGTCAGAATAAACAGTAATAATCGTAGGAATTACTTTCCCAGCCTTATCCTGAGTTCTTGCGTTGAACGCTTTACAGAACTCCATGATGTTAACACCATTAGCACCAAGTGCAGGACCAACTGGAGGTGACGGATTAGCCGCTCCACCTTTGATCTGTAATTTAATGATACCTGTTACTTCCTTAGCCATTTCTAAGTAAATTAATTAACAACAATTACTCCTTTTCAACCTGCATAAAATTCAGTTCTAGAGGAGTCTTTCTTCCGAAAATCTTAACCATAACCTTTAACTTCTTCTTCACTTCATCGATATCTTCAATGATTCCTGAGAATGAGTTGAAAGGTCCATCTATAACTTTAACTGTTTCACCAACAACGTAAGGAATATTCATTTCCTCTTCGCTCTCAGCTAACTCGTCAACTTTTCCTAAAATTCTATTTACTTCAGCAGGTCTTAGCGGAACAGGATTGTTTTGCTTATCCCCTAAGAAACCAATTACTCCCGTAACATTTTTTATTACGTGAGGAACCTCACCAACTAAAGCGGCTTCAATCAAAATATACCCTGGGAAGAAACTTCTTTCCTTAGAAATTTTCTTTCCGTTTCTAATTTGATAAACCTTTTCGGTAGGAATTAAAATCTGTTTTACATAATCCTCAAGATCAGCAGCCTTGATTTCATGCTCGATATAATCCCTTACTTTCTTTTCTTTTCCACTAATGGCACGAACAACGTACCATTTTAGAACAATATCACTATTTTTTGCCTCAGCCATAAAAACTAAGATTAAAGGTTATAAATGATGTCCATCAGCTTCTCGAACACCAAATTCATTACTTTAATAACCAAAGCGAAAACAACAGAAGCTCCTAAAACAAGAAGAGCATCTTTTTGAAGTTGCTTAAACGTTGGCCAAGTTGTTTTTTCCTTCAACTCAATTACAACGTCACGCAAATAAACTTTTAATTTTTCCACTTTAAATCTTTTTTCTAGCACGGGAGGAGAGGCTCGAACTCCCGACCGCTGGTTTTGGAGACCAGTGCTCTACCAACTGAGCTACTCCCGTAGATATCAAAAACCTTATTTGTAAAGAAAGGTGCCCAGAAACCTAGGCACCTTTTTTATAAGGTTTGAATCTTAAATCTTACTCAATGATTTCAGTAACTTGACCTGCACCAACAGTTCTTCCACCTTCTCTGATAGCGAAACGTAAACCTTTGTTTACTGCAACTGGTACGATTAAGTTCACTTCAATAGTTAAGTTATCACCAGGCATAACCATTTCAGTTCCTTCTGGTAAATAAATCTCACCTGTAACATCAAGAGTTCTTAAGTAGAACTGAGGACGGTACTTGTTTTGGAAAGGAGTATGTCTACCACCTTCTTCTTTTTTCAAGATATACACCTCTGCCTTGAACTTTTTGTGAGGTTGGATTGAACCTGGCTTACAGATTACCATACCTCTCTTGATTTGTTCTTTATCGATACCTCTCATTAAAAGTCCAACGTTATCACCAGCTTCTCCTCTGTCTAATAACTTTCTGAACATCTCAACTCCAGTACAAGTAGAAGTCATTTTTTCGTCTTGCATACCTACGATTTCAATCTCATCACCAACAGTGATAACACCAGTCTCTATAGATCCTGTAGCAACAGTTCCACGACCAGTAATTGAGAATACATCTTCAACAGGCATTAAGAATGGCTTTTCAGTATCTCTTTCTGGTTGAGGAATTTTTTCATCAACAGCAGCCATTAATTCTTTTACAGTATCAACCCACTTAGGCTCTCCGTTTAATGCTCCTAAAGCAGAACCTTGAACAACAGCAGCGTTATCACCATCATAGTCATAAAAAGAAAGTAATTCTCTTACCTCCATTTCAACTAACTCTAATAACTCCTCATCATCAACCATGTCAACTTTATTCAAGAAAACAACGATTTCTGGAACACCAACTTGTCTTCCTAATAAGATGTGCTCTCTAGTCTGTGGCATAGGACCATCAGTTGCAGCAACAACTAAAATAGCACCATCCATTTGAGCAGCACCAGTTACCATGTTCTTTACGTAATCGGCGTGACCTGGACAGTCAACGTGAGCGTAGTGTCTTGTTTCTGTTTCGTACTCAACGTGCGAAGTATTGATAGTAATACCTCTCTCCTTTTCTTCAGGAGCGTTATCAATTGTATCGAAATCTCTTACTTCTGCTCCAGTTACTTCTGCTAATACTTTTGTAATTGCAGCAGTTAAAGTTGTTTTACCGTGGTCAACGTGACCGATAGTACCAACATTTAAGTGCGGCTTTGACCTTTGAAAACTTTCCTTAGCCATGATTAGTTTAATTTAATTTATTAATAATAAAACACAATTTATACGAGCCAATGACGGGATTTGAACCCGTGACCTCTTCCTTACCAAGGAAACGCTCTACCCCTGAGCTACATCGGCTTAAACCAATGTTAAAAAGAAAAAAAGAGCGGGAAATGGGACTCGAACCCACGACCCTCAGCTTGGAAGGCTGACGCTCTAGCCAACTGAGCTATTCCCGCCTAATTTCTTTTTACCCAAGTGTAAAACACTTGATACCGGTAAAGGCAATAGTGGGGAGAGCAGGATTCGAACCTACGAAGGCGTAGCCAGCAGATTTACAGTCTGCCCTCGTTGACCGCTTGAGTATCTCCCCAAAACCGATAAATAATGTAAAGTCTTTTAAAGAACTAAGAGCCGATGGAGGGACTCGAACCCACGACCTGCTGATTACAAATCAGCTGCTCTAGCCAGCTGAGCTACATCGGCTTATTTATCTCCCTAATCTTGGTCAAAAAAAGACCCTTGATTAAGGGTCTGCAAATGTATGAATAAAATTATTACGAAAAACAATTTTTTAAACTTTTTTTTTCTACTATGCTGAAACAAGCTTTTCCTTATGCTTTTTGATCTGTCTTCGTAAAGCCTCAACTGCTTCATCAACAGCCTTTTCAAAAGAATCGCTTTGTTTTTTAGCGAACAATTCCTTACCTGGAATATTTATTTTAATTTCTGTTACTTTATTTTCTTTGTCTTCTGCGTTATCTAATCTGAACACGATACTTCCATCAATTATCTTATCGTAAAACTTTTCAAGTTTACTTACTTTGTCGTTTGCGAAATCAATTAACTTTTGGTCTGCAGTAAAATGCAATGAACTTACTTTAACTTTCATAACTTTTTAGTTTTACGCCCTAGGGTGGGCTTGTTTATAAATTGATTTAATTTTCTCCATAGAGTTGTGAGTATAAACTTGCGTTGCCGAAAGATTTACATGTCCTAACAATTCTTTAATAGAGTTTAACTCTGCTCCAGCATTAAGCATGTGCGTAGCAAAACTATGTCGTAAAACATGTGGACTACGTTGTGATAGCGTCGTAACTTTTGAAAGGCTGTAGTTAACTATATTATATACCAACTTTGGATAGAGTTTTTTTCCAGTTGACGTCAACAATAGGTTTGGTTCAGAGCTGGACATTCTATACGCCTTATATTCTTCAATAGTTTCAAGTAATTTACTCGAGATTGGAATAATTCTCTCTTTATTTCTTTTTCCTAAAACTTTTATCTGCTTTAACTGATGATCTACATCCAAAACTTTAAGACCAATTAATTCAGCTTGCCTTATTCCTGTTTGATAAAATAGATCAATAATTAATTTATCACGCTTACCTTCAAAATCTTCTGAAAACTCCAATTCTTCTAGTAAAACATTTAAACTTTTTTCCTCAACGAATTTAGGTAACTTTTTATCAAGTTTAGGTAATGGAACGAGGTCCATTGGACTTTTTGAAATTATGCCTCTAGTTAGCAGAAATTTAAAAAAAGACTTTAAAGAGGACGATTTCCTATGAATACTTCGAGGTTTAAACCCTTCTTCCATCATTTGAGCAAACCATGATCTAACAACCCTATGGTTAACGGTTTCAATGGAAGAACCAAAATATTTATGAGCGTAATCAGAAAATTCGAGCAAATCGTTTTTGTAACCCTTTATAGTATGATGGGAATATCTCTTTTCTTTGGATACAAAATTTAAGAAATCATCGATATGCATAAAACTAAAAATAGGAAGAAACCATCAATTTTAAAAATGATGGTTTCTTCCTATTTAATAAAATATCTTAAAAGTCAGCTGAAGACTATTCCCCGTCAGCTAATCTTTTCATTGCTTCAACGTAAACAGCTTTTTTACGAGCTTCTCTGTTAGCAATAGCAGGCTTAGTGTAAGTCTTACGAGCTCTCAACTCACGTAAAGTTTTAGTTCTTTCAAACTTACGCTTGTACTTTTTTAAAGCTCTTTCGATATTATCGCCTTCTTTAACTTGAATAACTAACATTTTATATCTTTTTAAAAATCGGAGGACAAAGATACATAACAAAGTTATAAGTTCAAAGTTCAAAGTTCAAAGTTTTTCACTTTTTTCATCAAAACATAAAAAAGCCCAGCAAAGCTGGGCAAAATTTCTATTAACTTTTCTAAAGTTATTTTAATAACTCTCTTGAAATAACCAATTTTTGAATTTCAGATGTACCTTCTCCAATTGTACAAAGTTTAGCATCTCTGAAATACTTCTCAGCGGGAAAATCTTTAATATACCCGTAACCGCCGAATATTTGTACCGCTTCATTTGCTGTTCTCACAGCAACTTCTGAAGCATATAACTTTGCCATAGCGCTTTCTTTCGATAATTTCAACCCATTGGATTTCCTGAACACCGCATTCATTATTAATAATTCCGCAGCTTCAATTTCTGTAGCCATATCAGCTAGCTTGAATGAAATACCTTGAAAAGATGAAATCGGTTTACCAAACTGTTCTCTTTCTTGTGAATATTTTAAAGCTGCTTCAAAAGCACCTTTTGCTATCCCTAAAGATAAAGCGGCTATCGAAATTCTTCCTCCATCAAGTATAGACAGTGCTTGTTTAAATCCATCTCCTACTTCACCCAACCTCTGAGAATCAGGAATTCGACAATCTTGAAAAACCATTTCAGCTGTTTCAGATGCTCTCATCCCTAATTTATCTTCTTTTTTACCGCCTGAAAAACCAGGCGTCCCTCTTTCAACAATAAAAGCTGTTGAGTTATTTTTTGTTCTAGGATCCCCCGTTCTAGTCATAACCACAGCAATTTCCCCAGAAATACCATGAGTGATAAAGTTCTTACTACCATTTAATATCCAATGGTCACCATCTCTTACTGCAGTTGTTTGCATATTTCCAGCATCGCTACCTGTATTAGGCTCTGTTAACCCCCAAGCTCCTATATGTTCACCCGAAGCAAGTTTTGGCAAATATTTCTCCTTCTGCTCATCACTACCAAACATTAAAATATGATTGGTACATAAACTATTGTGCGCTGCAACTGAAAGACCAATAGAACCACAAATTTTAGCGATTTCAACAACTGTAGTTACATATTCACTATATCCAAAACCTGCACCTCCATATTTTTCTGGAACCAAAACCCCCATACAACCTAACTCACCTAACTTTCTAAATAAATCAACTGGAAATGTTTGTTTTTCGTCCCAATCCATCATAAATGGACGAATATGTTGTTCGCCAAATGACTTCAACATTTCTGCAATCATTTGCTGATTTTCAGTTGTTCCAAATCTCATAGTAACTAATTTTAATAATGTTTACCTAGTACGTTGCAATGGCAAATAGGTTATCTGATTTTTCTAACAGTTTATCTGCGCCATTTAAAAAGGATAAATCTATAATAAATGAAAACCCTACAATCTCTCCTCCAAGCCGTTCTACTAATTCAGCAGTTGCGTACGCAGTACCGCCAGTAGCTAAGAGGTCATCATGGATCAATACTTTTTGACCTTTACTTATGGAATCAGTATGGATTTCCAAAACAGCTTCTCCGTATTCAAGTTGATAAGAACTCTGGATTGTTTCATATGGTAGTTTTCCTTTTTTACGAACAGGAACAAATGGAATTCCCAATTTAGAAGCGATTGTATTTCCATAAAGAAATCCCCTACTATCAATCCCCACAATAACGTCAGCATCGAGTTTATCTGCCTCTTTTATAAAAGCTTCTTGAACTTTCTGATTCAAATCCGGATTCGAAAGCAAAGTAGTTATATCCTTAAAAACTATTCCTTCCTTTGGGAAATCATGAACATCCCTTATTACATTCTTTACCTCTTTTTCTAATTCTTCCATTTCAAGTAATCACTTACATTTTGCCACTCCTCACTTGTAAAGATATTTCGAAGTGAAGTAGAATCAATCAATCCATTTACTGATCTTATACTAATAATCTCTTCAGCTTGAGTTCTTCCAATAAAAGGATGACTTGATAAATTATTTAAAGTCTCGGTGTTAACATCTAATAAGTAATGAGGTTTCTCAATTTTAAACGTATGAATGTTATTCTTAATTAAATTAGAATCCAACCCGTAAACTAAATATAGCTGTTGAACACCTGAAAAACCACCTAATTTCTCTCTAAATTTCACAATTCTATAAGAAAGCTTTGAACCTATGCCGTTAATCTCCTCAAATTCCTCTAATGAAGCGGTATTAATATCAATTTGAAATGGTGTAACTTTAATATATTCTTCTAAATCTATCAACCATTCATTCTTCATCCCATATACTCTTGATAAATCATCAACCGATTCTATTCTTTTCCCTCGAGAAGAAAAACGTGTTAACCTCATAGACATTTTAGAGTCGAATCCTATAGAACTCCAATAGGCTGAATCAACTTTATTTGGATCAAACTTCTCGAACGGATGAATCTTTAAACTCTTTTCTTTTGATTTTCTTAAATCAAATTTATCTGGAGTTTTATCATGAATTTGATTTAAAGAATCTGCAGATTCAAAAGAATGGTTTTCAATTGAAACACGGATATAAGTATATTCTAAGCGAGTATCAAAATATCTATAAATAGTTATTATAAGTAGAATTATAACAATTCCAACTAACCCTAACCTTTCATTGCGTGTTAACTGGAAGAACTTCATTTACAATTCACTTCTAATTTGTCCTCTCTTAATTTTAGAAATAAATAAATTGAGTTCATTTCGAACAACAGGACTAAGAATATACAAACCTATAAGATTAGGAAAACACATAGCAAAAATCATAGAATCTGAAAAGTCGACTACTGCACCAAGAGTTAAAATTGAACCAATCACAATCATGACACAAAAAATAATTTTGTAAGTTAATTCTGAGTATTTCCCATCTCCAAAAATAAAAGTCCACGATTTCAATCCATAATAACTCCATGAAATCATAGTTGAAAAAGCAAACAATATAACGGCAACAGCTAAAATAAAGCTTGCCCCTGCCCCAAACACACTTTCAAATCCTTTAGCAGTCATAGCCACACCTTCTACCGTAGAATCTTCATAAACACCTGTAATAACTAAAACCAAAGCTGTCATTGTACAAACAAGAACAGTATCGATAAAAGGCTCCAATAAGGCGACAAGCCCTTCTGTAACCGGTTCGTCTGTTTGAACAGCTGAATGAGCGATTGCTGCAGACCCAACACCTGCTTCGTTAGAAAAAGCAGCCCTTTTAAACCCTTGAATTAAAACTCCCAGAAAACCACCAAACATAGCACCCGGAGAAAATGCGCCACTCAATATATCAGAAAAAGCTTTCGGAATTTGCTCAACATGAGCACCTAATACTACAAGTGCGCAAAAGACATACATTCCACACATAAATGGAACAATCTTATCGGTAACTTTAGCAATACTTTTAATCCCACCAATAATCACAATTCCTACAGATACAGCCATAATAACTCCAAAAAAAACTGAACCTGTTGTTTCTGCAATGAAAGTACCCTCGAATATCGAAAGTTGAGTAAACTGAGCTGTTGCTTGATTAGCTTGAAACATATTCCCACCTCCAAATGAGCCACCTATACACATAATTGAAAAAAAGATTGCTAAAACGGTACCAAACCCCTTTAAACCTTTTTCTTTAAGACCTTCAGATAAATAATACATTGGGCCACCAGAAACCTCACCATTTGATTTAACCTTTCTGTACTTAACTCCTAAAGTACATTCAACAAATTTAGAAGACATACCAAGTAATCCAGCAATAATCATCCAAAATGTAGCTCCTGGACCTCCAGCTGAAATTGCAACAGCAACACCCGCTATATTACCAAGTCCAACAGTTCCTGAAAGAGCTGTAGTCAAGGCTTGAAAATGAGAAACCTGTCCTTCTGCCTTTAGATTTTTTGGTAAATCAACTACATCATCCCCATCCCAGTTTTTTGTTTCACCAGGCAAATCATATTTACCTCTAATTAAATTTATTGCATACTTAAATCCTCTAAAATTTATAAACCTAAAGTAAACCGTAAAAAATACGGCACCTGCTATTAACCAAACTAAAACTAAAGGAATACTTACATCTTCAAATTCAATTGAATAAAAAACGATAGGTACAACATATTCGTAAACAAATCCAGCGATTGCACCATTTATATCAGCATTTAATTTTTCTATTAATCCTTCATTTTCACCTGCAGCAAAAACTGAAAAAGGCGCTATAAAAAGCGCCAGTGATAAAATTTTTCTCATATTCTAAGATTCTGATTCGCCTGCAAACAACTGGAGATCAACAATACTTAACCCTTCCTCGAAAGTAGAAGGTTTATACCCCAGATCTTTTTTCGCTTTGTCTAAAATAAAACCAGTTTTTGGAGGTCGTTTTGCTCTTTGATTTAAGGTACTACTTGAAACTGGCTTTACCAAATTTTCATCCAACCCGTAAAATTTGGCAACCCTTTTTACCAAATCGATAATACACATATACTCCTCTCCTGAAATATTGTAAATCCCCTCAGCACCTTTTTGAGCTATTAATATACATCCATGAGCCAAGTCTTCTGCTAAAGTAGGAGTTCTGAATTGATCATCAACAACAGTTAACTCCTTACCTGTTTCCAAAGCTCCTTTAGCCCACAACACTATGTTTGATCTACTCATATTATCAACCACACCATAAACTAAAACGGTTCTCGCTATAGCCCATTTACACTTTGCTTTCTTCACTATTTCTTCAGCAGCTACTTTAGATTCCCCGTAATAACTTAAAGGTTTGGGTTCAGCATCCTCGCTGTAAGGGCCATCTTCCCCATCAAAAATAAAGTCAGTTGAAACATGAATTAGATGCGTTTTATGTTTTTCACACGCATTTACCAAATACTGTACTGCATCCACGTTCAGTTCCCAACACCCCTCTTTATCTTCTTCGCATGCATCAACATTTGTCATCGCAGCGGTATTAATAACGATATCAGGCTTAACAAAATCAAAAGTCTCATTCACCTCCGTTTCGTCAGTAATATCCAAGGGAATATATTCATATCTCTTTTTCAGCATAGTTCTGTTTTCTCCTCTTGAGGTAGCGAAAACTTGAAAATTTGGATAACCTACCAACTGATAAATAAGCTTTTGCCCTAATAATCCGTTTGATCCTGTTATTAATACTTTTTTCATACTAAATCTATACTTGAAATAATTCTTTAAGCTTTGCTATTTGATCCGGTGTCCCAAGAACAAACATTTTAATTTTTGATGTAATTAATGTATCTGGTTTTGGATTAATTACAAAATCACCTTCTGGCCCCTTCAAACCTATAATATTGGCACCAGTCAGTTGTCTGATCCCAATTTCGGTAATACTCTTATTTTTATACTTTTCAGGCAATTCGTCAAAACTAATTTCCTCAAGATTAATATCTATTTGACCTTGAGCCGAAATATAATCCATGAATTCAATAATATCAGGCTTCATAACTAAAGAAGCCATGTGAGCCCCACCTATTTTATCGGGCATTATCACATTGTCAGCTCCAGCAATTCTAAGTTTTTTATCAGAATTATCTTCAGAAGCTCTACTTATTATTTTCAAGTTATTATTCAATGATCTTGCTGAAAGGACAACAAACAAATTATTGGAATCACTAGGTAAAGTGGTAATTAAAGACTTTGCTTTTTCAATACCCGCTTCTAAAAGCACTTCATCATGTGTTGCGTCTCCAACTACTAAAAGCGCTTCTGGATTAAACCTTTTTAAATCCTCTATGGAAATTGGGTTATTCTCAATAACAACGTACGGCTGCTTATGTTTCTCCATTACGGCAACAGCTTGGGATCCATTTCTTCCGTAACCACATATCACAACATGTCCTTTTAATTTATTCACAACTGCTTTGACTTTATACTCTTTAAAATACTCTCTAAATTCCCCATCTATTATATAGGCTGAAATAGCCGAAACCGCATAAGCAAATGTACCAAAACTTGTAACAATTAGAAGGGAAATAAATATCATTGTCCCTTGCGTTGGCTCATAAATTTCTCGATAACCAACAGTAGCTATTGTTATGATAGTCATGTAAACCGCTTCCAGCAAGGTATACCTTGGCTCTAAAACCTTAAAACCAACAACTCCAATAACTAAGACTAGAAGGAGAAAGAAAAAAGAAAAAATGATGTTTTTAAACCTCGCGAAATTCCTCACAACAACTTTTTATAGATCCCAAACTCTTTTTCTTCTGAATCCTTCCTTAATGAGATCTTTATGCTCCAAAACAAAAGCCATAATTAAATAAGCAATTATAGGAGAGGCTACTGTTACGCATGATAAATAGATAAAATAAAGTCTGATTCGGGATGATCTCATTCCTAGCTTCTCCCCCCACCATTGGCAAACACCAAAAATATTTTTTTCAAGAACTTTCCTAACTAACTTGATCATACTTGGCTCTTTTTAGGACTTTCAATCCAATGTTGCAATTTAAACATTTTTTTTGAGAACAATACTCGTTGTAGAGCTGCAAAAAAGCTTGAGATTCATATGCTGTTTTCATTGGCAGACCTAATTCAAACCAATACCTCGTAACTTTATTATCTTCAGCTTTCAATTGAAATAAAAACTCTGATATTATTTCATTTAACTCTTCTTTTCTTTCAAGCTTTCGGGCAATTTGATAAGGCAAAACTGCATTTATATAAATTCGTTTGATTAAATCTTCTCCCCAGTTTTTAACTTTCTCTTTAGATGGCTTATCGAATTTGTAATGATTCTCCCAATATGGAGATAACACCGTGGACTTTTGAATCTTTACTTTAAATGTTTTGAAATCTTTTATCTCAAATAAATTTTCAATTTGATTTAAATTGTGAAACAAAGATGACAACAAAGCTATTTGAATTGTTGGAAAAGCACTTGGTCTCAAACGCATCCATTTCCACCAAAAGCTCTCCATTTCAGATAATTTGAATTTTTGTTTATAAAACTGGTACTCACGTTGTAAAGCTTTCGGATATACATCTTTAAAATGATCATTCAACATTCCAGAAACTCCAAACAAAATACTCTCTACAGCAAGAATATCAGATCTATGTTTTCGCAAAACTTCAATTGGAACTTCTCTACTTAAAATGGTAAAAGGCTCTTTATTCACAGTCCCACCCAAACTTTTTGCTAAAAGTTGAAAAACAACTTTCCCCCAATCCTTTTGATTTAGTTTATACATCAAAAGCACATCGTTTGCTTTTCTTTCAAAGCGTTCTGTTAATAATCGATCTTGCCATGAAATCCATTCGAAAGCAGAAATTTCACTTTGCCATGGCGCACAAGGAATTTTACTTTTAGATTTCTCAACATCTAAAATTCTGTCCCATACAGATTGGTCAACGCACTTTTTCAATTCAATAACAGGCAAATTCTTCACCCCCTCAATCAACCCACAATCATCTTCATAAACAACATGCAACACCACATTTTGATAAGCAGCATCAAAATGGTGCAAATGATTATACCAATCAGATGATTTCACATGAATCTCTACATTGCCAACCCACAATGTATCCCCTACTCTTATTTTAGCTGTATGAAAATCGGGACCTGAATCCTGCTGATTATGTACTCCTGGGTGGACTACTTCTATCTTTTCCCCAACAGTTGAATAACAATTCAATTGGTTTAATAAACCAAATTTCCAAACAAGATGTAAAATATGCTCTTTCACTCATAGTTATTTTCACTAAAAGTAAAAGACTAGAAAACTAAATATTGATTTATATCAATTTTTTACTTTTTAAAAGCTGCTCCATTTCTAACTGAATCTTTTGAGCTTCCAATTTTGCAACTTCTGCAAAATCGTTTTCTTGAGAAGCGAAAATAATCCCTCGACTAGAATTCACTAATAGTCCGCAAGTATCATTCAGCCCAAACTCAGCTACATCTTTCAAACTTCCACCTTGTGCACCAACACCAGGAATCAACAAAAATGAATTGGGTACAATTGCGCGAATTTTGGTTAATAAATCTGCTCTTGTAGCACCTACCACGTACATCAAATTATTTTCGTCACCCCACTCAAGAGACTTTTTGAGAACAGTTTCAAATAAAAATTCTCCATTTTGCAATCTCTTTGTTTGAAAATCCAAACCACCAATATTAGACGTTAAAGCTAACAGTATAACCCATTTATGCTCATATTCTAAAAAAGGGGTAACAGAATCTTTCCCCATGTAAGGCGCTACAGTTACAGAATCAAAATTCATTGACTCAAAAAATGCTCTGGCATACAAACTCGAAGTATTTCCAATATCCCCTCTTTTAGCATCAGAGATTGTAAAAATATCCTCAGGAATATAATCTAAAGTTTTTTGTAAAGACTCCCATCCTTTAGTTCCTTGCGCTTCATAAAAGGCAATATTGGGCTTATATGCAACACAATAATCTTTGGTAGCATCAATGATTCTTTTATTAAATTCAAAAACAGGATCATCAAAATCATTCAAAAAAGCGGGAATTTTTAAAGGGTCAGAATCCAATCCAACACACAAAAATGATTTTTTGATTTTTATTTGCTCAAATAGTTCCTCTTTATTCATAGTTCGTAGTTTGCAGTTCACAGTTCGTAGTTGGAGCGCGAATTACTTCGAACTTCAAACTTCGAACTTCAAACTATTTTAAAAGCTTTCCCCTTCTTTCATTTTCTCAGCTGTCTCAGCCATTTTCATAGCATCAAACATATCCTGAACATCACCATTCATGTAATTAGACAAATTATAAATTGTCTTATTAATTCTATGATCTGTAACTCTTCCTTGAGGGTAATTGTAAGTTCTGATTTTTGCCGATCTATCCCCTGAACCAACAAGAGCTTTTCTAGTTGCAGAAATCTCAGAATTTTGTTCATCTAAAAGAGCTTGATATAATCGAGACCTTAAAACCTGAAGGGCTTTATCATAGTTTTGATGCTGCGACCTTCCATCTTGACATTCAACAACTGTATTAGTTGGAATATGCGTTAAACGAATTGCCGATTCAGTTTTATTTACGTGCTGACCTCCAGCCCCTGATGCTCTAAAAGTATCTTTACGAACATCTTTCAAATTCAATTCAAAATCTATCTCTTCCGCCTCAGGCATAACAGCAATTGTAATAGCGGAAGTATGAACTCTTCCTTGAGATTCAGTTTCAGGAACCCTTTGAACACGGTGAACACCAGACTCATATTTCATGGTACCATATACACCTTCTCCTGAAACTTCCATTGAAATTTCTTTATATCCTTTAACAGTACCTTCTGTAGAATTGATAATTTCCGACTTCCAGCCCATTGTTTTAAAGTACATTGTATACATTCTATACATGTCTTCAACAAAAATACAAGCCTCATCTCCTCCTGTACCAGCTCTTAATTCAATAATACAGTTCTTGTCATCTGCAGGATCTTTAGGAATAAGAAGTATCTTAATTTCTTCATCCATTTCATCTTTCTTGGACGACAATTCCTCAATCTCCATTTTGGCCATCTCTTTCATTTCCGGATCATCTTCAATCTCCAAAATTTCCTTTGATGACTCTATATTATCAAGAACATTTTTGTACTCTTTGTATACTTTAACTATAGGTTCAAGATCTTTAAATTGCTTACTTAATTCAGCGAATTTCTTCTGATCCGCCACAACATCTGGCATAGTCAGTTTTTCTCCAACCTCTTCAAACCTTACATTTATTTCCGCTAATTTATCTAACATAAAATCTTAGTATTCAAAAGTTCCAAACTCTGATTTTAAAGTTAATTTATTTGTTGCTGAGTTCTCAACTCTACCTACAATTTGAGCATCTACGCCAAATGATTTTGAAATTTCAATAATTCCTTGAGCATATTGTTCTGAAAGGTAAACCTCCATTCTATGCCCCATATTGAACACTTTGTACATCTCTTTCCAATCCGTACCAGATTCCTCCTGAATCATTTTAAATAATGGAGGAATTGAGAAGAAATTATCCTTAATCACATGTACACCATCCACAAAATGCATCACCTTCGTTTGCGCTCCACCACTACAGTGAACCATTCCATTAACTACACCTCTATATTCATCAAGAACTTTCTTAATTATTGGTGCATATGTTCTAGTTGGCGACAAAACTAATTTACCAGCAGTAACTCCGGTTCCAGAAACCTCTTCTGTTAACTTTTTAGATCCAGAATAAACTAAATCAGAAGGAACTCCAGGATCAAAACTTTCAGGGAATTTCTCTGCTAAATATTTACTAAAAACATCATGTCGGGCAGAGGTTAAACCGTTACTCCCCATACCACCGTTATATTCTGTTTCGTATGTTGCTTGTCCATGACTAGCTAAACCAACTATAACGTCTCCTCCTTTGATATTATCATTTGAAATCACGTCAGATTTCTTCATCCTAGCAGTTACAGTAGAATCAACAATTAGCGTTCTAACCAAGTCACCAACATCAGCAGTCTCACCTCCAGTTGAATATATTCCTATTCCGTTGTCACGTAAGTTTTGTAAAACCTCCTCAGTACCATTTATTAAAGCAGCAATTACTTCTCCAGGAACAAGATTTTTATTTCTTCCAATTGTACTAGACAATAATATATTATCAATTGCACCAACACAAAGTAAGTCATCAGTATTCATAATAATTGCATCCTGTGCAATTCCCTTCCAAACCGACATATCGCCAGTTTCTTTCCAATACATGTAAGCTAACGAACTTTTGGTCCCCGCTCCATCAGCATGCATAATTGTACAATAATCATCATCTCCTCCTAAAACATCAGGAACAATTTTACAAAATGCCTTAGGATAAAGTCCTTTATCGATGTTTTTAATTGCGTTATGTACATCTTCTTTTGATGCAGAAACACCTCTTGCGTCGTATCTAGATTCTGTTGCCATTTTAAAACATAAAAAGCATCCTGACGAAATCGTCAGGATGCTTAATTATTTATTGAATTTTATCTACTTCTTTTCTCCAACACCTTGAGCAGTTTGCCCAGGCTTATAATCCGTACGAAGAACTTTAAACTCAGTACGTCTGTTCATTTGGTGAGCACATTCTTGAAGACCTTCAGTTTTCAATGATGTAATTGTTGCTTCATCCAATTTCATTCCAGCTACGAAAGTTGCTTTTTGCTCTTCAAAAGATGCCGAAACACTCTTTCCTCTTTTTGTGATTGTTGAGTAATTAGATGCTGTTGGCTGCTTACCATCTTTTCCGAAGTAAGATTTCTCTACATAAGCTGAATCGATTGTTTTCGGCTGATCTTCACCATAACCTTTAGCAACCATTCTTTCTTTATCAATTCCTTTTGAAATCAAGTAGTTTACTGCAGATTGAGCACGCTTTTGAGCTAAGTTTCGGTTATATTCAGCAGAACCTCTAAAGTCAGTATGAGAACTTAACTCAATAACTAAAGTTGGGTTATCTTTTAAAGTTTCAACTAAACCATTTAATTTCAATTTAGATTCTTCCATCAAATCCCATTTGTTAAATACGTAAACAATGTTTGGTAATTCGATTCCAGTTACAGGGATTGGCTCTAATTCTAAATCTTGAATAAACGTTTTAGACTCCTCAACTCCGATAGTTGAAATTAATGCTTTTTCTGAAGCAAAATATTTCTTAACCTGAACTCCGAACTGGTTTGCAAGAGTCATATCATTATCAGCCTGAATTTGGTACGTAGTATTTGGCATTAAAGTAAACTTGTAAGCGCCAGTTTCATCAGAAACAGCTTCAACTGAAGAACCATCAGAACCAGTCATTGTTACTTTTGAGTTAGGAAGAATTTCCTTAGTAAGCTTATCCTTCACAACACCAGAAACAAACAACACTAACTTAGGTAAATTAAATGACCAAATATCCATTCTACCTCTACCTCCTTCTCTATTTGAAGTTAGGTAACCTCTTTCAGATTCTTTTTCAAAAACAATTTGAATATCATCAGCAGAAGAGTTAATTGGAACTTTCATATTCACAACTGGTCCCCAACCATCTTCCAATTTCTCTACCTTAAAAATATCAAAACCTCCAATTCCAACGTGCCCATTAGAAGAGAAATATAACGTCCCATCTGCATGCACAAATGGATACAACTCATCTCCAGGAGTATTCACTTCTGGCCCTAAATTCCTAACATTCACCCACGTCTTCTCCTTTTTATCAAAATCAGCAACCCAAATATCTTTACCGCCCATTCCTCCTTTCATATTAGAAACGAAGTAGAGAGTTTGATCATTATTCGTTAAAGCAGGGTGTGCAACAATTAATGAATCATTACCAAGTGGCAACATAATAGCTTCACCGTATGCTTTACCTCTTTTCTTTGAGTAGTATAACTGACAGCTTTTTTCTTTCTTTTCTTTACCATCAAAATTCTTACATCTTGTAAAGTAAAGTGTATTCATTTTTTCGTTCATAGCTGGTCCACCTTCCGCGAACTCTGTATTTACACCAATTTTACTATCTCCTTCAATCGGCGCAGCTGGTGACCATTTACCGTTTTTATCTAAACTTGAAGTGTAGATATCAGGATAAGCCTGACCGTTTACGTCATTTTCTCCTTTCCCTACAGCTCCTGAGCGATAAGATTGGAAAACAATTTCTTTGTATCTACTGTTTGAATAAGCAGGAATAGCATCATCGAATTTTGAATTTAGTTGACGAACATTTTCAACTTTATATCTTGATGGTTTATCAGTCCATTTAATAGCTAACTCACAAGATTTAGCTCCTTTTTTACCACTCTCATCATCTGGCTTAATTTCAGTGTACGATTTGTAACTTCCCATAGCTTCTTCGTACTTCTCCATTGACTTGTACGCTTCAGCCATTTTTAATAAAACTTCAGGATGATCACTCAAGAAAGACTTCCCCTTAGTTTCCACTTTCTTAAACCAAGTAACCGCATTTTTGTACTCTTTCGCACCAGCATAGGACTGACCTAAGTTGTACATTATTTTAAGTTTGATTTCGGAATCTTTTTCTTTCTTTAAAGCTAGTTTGTAGTTTTCAATAGCAGCATTCCAATACCCCTTTTCAAATGCGCTATCTCCTTTCTTAGTCAATTTATGCTGTGCCATCGACCCCAATGTAAACACAGTCACCAATAAGATAGTTAGTAGTTTGTTTAATCTCATACTTAAAAGTTTTTTAACCTAGTGTACTATACCAAATAAGCCCTAAAAGTAATAATAATTTTTGAAGAACTACCAAAAGAACCAGAGTTTCCGCGGTTGTTAATTCGAACCACTCAAATCCTCAGTAAAACTAACCGAATTACCATTAACTAAATCATCAAACTGGCAGGTACAATAATTTAATTTTAAACTATAATGTATCTCTTAATAAAAAGATACAAACCAAGGATTAACAGATAACCATGATAAATTTAAGATTCAGGTAAATGACAATTCACTTTTACAAAATCATCGGGCAAAAAGCAATTCTCTATACTTTGGAAGTGGCCATAACTTATCATCTACTATTTGTTCCAGCTTATCTGCTTCGTATCTTATTTCTTCAAAATACGGAATCACCTTCTCACAATACAATTTAGCTCTCTTTTCGGTATTTTTAACTGGATTAAGCTTTTTTCTTTCTTCCACTAAAGCTGCTACTTTTTGATGTATTGCTTCTACTCTATCAGAGATTTCTCTTATGGTTTGAATTTGCGTTTTAACACCAACCCCATCTCCTAAAACCTCTTTTAGCGACTGAACATTTTTTAATAACTCAGTTTGATAATTAAGAGCCGTTGGGATAATATGATTTATGGCAATATCACCCAAAACTCGGGCTTCAATTTGAATGATTTTTTGATAATTCTCAACATTGATGTTATACCTTGCTTCTAATTCTGATTTAGACATTACTTTCATATCAGAGAACAACTTCACAGAAGTTTCTCCAATCATTTCTTCATATGCATAAACCGACTTTGGGACATTGCTTAAACCTCTTTTTTTGGCTTCTTTTTCCCATTCCTTACTGTATCCATCACCATCAAACCTTATTTTTTTGGAAGCGATAATAAACTTTCTAAGAATTTCAAAAATAGCTTCGTCTTTCTTTAAACCTTGATCTATTTTCTTATCAACCTCATTTTTAAAGTCTGATAATACTTTAGCCATCATCGTATTTATGGCCGTCATAACCGATGAACAGTTTAGCGTTGAACCTACAGATCTAATTTCAAATTTATCACCTGTAAAGGCAAAAGGAGAGGTTCTATTACTATCAGTATTATCAATTAACAACTGAGGAATTTTTCCAATGTTTAATTTAATTTCTGTTTTTTCCTCAGGAGTCATTTTACCTCCTCTAATTTTAGATTCAATTTCATCTAGTTTTTTTGTCAATTCCTCTCCAATAAAAACCGACATAATACCAGGAGGCGCTTCTCCTGTCCCTAACCTCAAATCATTTCCTGGAGAAGCCATTGAAGACCTCAATATATCTCCATAATCATGTATTGCTTTGATTGCACATACTAAAAAGGTTAAGAATTGTAAATTTTGACGTGGATTCTTCCCAGGCTTTAACAGATTAACTCCCAAATCGGTTTTCAAACTCCAGTTATTATGCTTTCCTGACCCATTAATTCCTTGATATGGCTTTTCATGAAATATCACTCTAAAATTATGCCTTCTGGCAATCTTCTTCATCAACTCAATTAAAAGTTGATTATGATCTACTGCCAGGTTACATTCTTCAAAAGCTGGAGCAACCTCAAATTGCATTGGTGCAACTTCGTTATGCCTTGTTTTTACTGGAATTCCTAGCTGCAAAGCCTCAACCTCAACTTCAGATAGAAAATTCATTGTTCTTGAATTGATTGAACCAAAGTAATTATCGTTCAATTGCTGATTTTTAGGAGACCCTAAACCAAACAATGTTCTCCCTGTCAACTGCATATCAGGACGAGCTGAATACAAAGCCGTATCCACTAGGAAAAACTCTTGTTCCCAACCCAAGGTAGCTTGTACTCTTTGAACTTCTTTGTCGAAATATTGCGCTACACCTGTTGCTGCTTCGCCTACAGCACTTAAGGCCTTTAACAAAGGTGATTTGAAATCTAAAGATTCACCTGTATAACTAACAAAAATGGTAGGAATACATAATGTTTTTCCAAATATAAAAGCCGGTGAAGAAGGATCCCAAGCAGTATATCCTCTTGCTTCGAAAGTATTTCTTAAACCTCCACTAGGAAAGGAAGAAGCATCTGGTTCCTGTTGAACTAAGCTTTTCCCTTCAAACTTCTCAATAGCAGATCCATCTCCAAGGGGTTCAAAAAATGCATCATGTTTTTCTGCTGTAGATCCAGTTAATGGTTGAAACCAGTGTGTATAATGCGTTGCGCCTTTGGAAACAGCCCATATTTTCATTGCATTTGCAACATCTCCCGCTACTTTAATGTCGATCTTATCACCAAATTTGATTGCATTTTCTACCATCTTTAGAGCTCCCAGCGGAAGTAACTCCTTCATTTTATCCAAGCTAAAAACATTGGCGCCAAATATTTCGGCATAATTAGCATTATTTTCAAAATTGTTTTCATTAGGATTACGGTTCATTAAAACCTCTAAAGCTTTGAATCTAAGCGTTGACATATTAGCGAATTTGTGGTGAAATAAAGATAACCACAAAGCTCAATTTTAAGATTGAAAAGCAAGAAAATTATTTAATCAGAAAGAAAATATAGGCAGCATAAGTAAGTACAAGAATAGCACCTTTCAATCTTGAAATTTTACCGCCAAAAATCATTAATGGTAAAATCACGAATGCAACTCCTAACATCCACCAAGCGTCAAAATCAAGGACTTCTTTTCTCAACGGCATTCCTGTTACAGCTCCTGTTAAACCAACAACACAAAGGATATTAAAAATATTCGAACCAATTAAATTACCTATTGCAATATCGGTTTGCTTCCTGTATGCAGCAATCGCGCTTGCTGCCAACTCTGGGACACTAGTTCCAAACGCTAAAATAGTAACACCTATTACAAATGGGCTAACACCTGCATCTGTTGCAATACTTGTAGCTGCATCTAACAACCAATTAGATCCAAAAATCAAACCTGTACAACCTAAGGCTAAAAAAAACAAATTTGCCCAAAGTGGCTTCCCTTTATTTTCAGTTATATCTTCATCTTCCTCAAGATCTTCTCCATTTCTCGAAGCCTTTCTTGATTTCCAAATCATGAAAACGGTGAACAATACTATTAGTGTAAAAAGTATGATTCCTTCCACCCTATTAATGATGTAATTTTCACCATCAAAAAATGCCATGAAAACAATAAATAAAATGGTAGAGAAAAACATTACGGGCCAATCTTGCCTTACAGAAACTTTTTTAACTTTTACGGGAAATATTAATGCTGTCACCCCTAATACAAGCGCTAAATTGGCAATATTTGAACCAATTACATTACCAATACTCATTAAGCTTTCCTCTCCTCCCTCAAAGGCTGCACCCATACTAACTAATAATTCTGGGGCTGATGTTCCAAATGACACAACAGTCATTCCAATTACAAGAGTTGAAACCTCAGCTTTTAAAGCCAAACCTACAGCTCCTTTTACTAAAAAATCACCTCCAATAATAAGTGTTACAAAACCAAGAATTAACCAGAAAAAATCCATCTTAAATATGCTTGGTTACATCAAGATCGTCTTTGATTTTTTTAAGATCCTCAACAGCTGTTCCTTGAGTACCTTTTACTACCTCATTTTGAATTTCACTAGTAGCATTTTTAATTTCTCTAATTCCTTTACCAAGTGTCCTAGCAATTGTAGGAAGTTCTTTAGAACCAAAAAGTAAAAGAATAGCCAGTATAATCACAAAGATTGAACCCGCACTCATACCTAGAAACAAAAACATCATAAGATTTAAATATGAGTAACAAAGTTAAGGATTATTCAACTACTAAAGAATGACAACAGCTTCTTTTATATCTGTCAAACACTCATTACTCGAACTATTAGTACAGATAGACTTTTTTATTTGATTATCGAGAATACAAAGCAAATAGTTAGATTGATCTTTTAAATAATCCTTTAAACCTTCGTTTAAACTATTAGAAATAGGAAATCGGAAATGAACTATGTTTGAAAAACCGATAGTATTTACCCATTCAAAGATCATATCATAAACCTCTTTTAATTGGTTTTGTTCAGCCTCCTCTGAAGTTTTCTTGAAATGCACAAAGTCAATCATCACTCCAAATTGATCAGCATACCATTTAAGATTCATTAATTTTCTTTTGGTAATAAATTCTGGATCAAAAGGAACTATCAATTTATGAAAGTTCTCGACTTTCTTCCCCATGGGAATCAACATTATTGGATTTCCCAAATCATGCTTTAAAAGCTTCTTTAGGATTTTCTGATGCTTAGGTGATTTATTATATCCAAGAACCGATAAACTTTCTTCTGGAGATAGCTTCCCAAAGATTTGACGAATTGAATCTTCTTCATTAAAATGATCCATAGAAAATCCAAAATCAAATAAACCTCCTCTCTTTTTGATTTCTGTAAGAATTCCAGATATTTGATTTTCGTTCACTTCTTGGGATTGCGTAAAATCTGATCCGTAAACTGTATCATAAAACTCCTTTTGCTCTTTCGTATGAAGCATACTCACATGCAATGAAGCATTCAAAATATTGGCTAATTCTAAACTAATTTGATAGGTAGAATCAAAAATTGCTTGATCAAGCTCCAACACGTTCACACTTCTAATTCGCGGAGTTTTCATAATGTAATTATAGTCTATTAATCGCAAAAGAATTACACTCTTCGTCAGGATGAGTTTTAAATACGATTAAAGACATCAAAAATCGATAAAAGAAATCACTGTTGTCCGATAAAAAAATTAAGAGAAGGAAGACCATAAAATCTTCCTTTCTCTTTTTTAGTAGATTTGTTTTTGAGAAATAAATACTACTATGAATAAAACTACACATTTTTACGGAACTTCCGTTTTCGG
>CAXRIN010000031.1:0-15022 GCA_964230605.1 Flavobacteriaceae bacterium | reverse complement strand
AATGAGTGATACAACTGTGTTCATCTGGAAACTCTTCAATAAACCTTAAAATATTCATAACCAATCTTTTCTGTAAAGAAAGGTGTTCACTCCGTACTCAACTTACGGTTTAGGTATAATTGTGGGGAATCAGATATTTTTATTTGAAACCGTTAAATGTCAATATGGTAAGGAAATAATTATTGATAGAGTTGCCAAAACTAAAGCAAGTGATAATTATGAAAAAATAACAAGGTATGGGGACAAAGAGACAGTGATCATAAAGGATAAGATTATTCATGTTAAAATGAAAAAGTCTATTATTTCAGTTCAGTTGATTAATAAAGAGACACTAAAAATGGAGGCTTCTACGGTAAAAGAAGGGCTTCCAAAAAAAATGAAGATGCAGTCAGTAGTTAAAACTGATAATTCATTAACTCTTTTTTATACTGAAGAAGTTAAAAGTCCAAAGAAACATAGTGTTCTTTATGCTGTGAAAATAAACCCAAGCAATGGGGCGGTTAGCGAGCCAGTAAAATTGTTTGATGAGCCTAAGTTATTAAAACATATACCTTCAGGTTGTGAAGAGAGTGATTATAAATTTGAGCACGTTTATGGGGATTATAAGGAGGTTTTAGTTGAGGTAAACGAAAATGAAGGGTTCTATATTTCTTATAGATTCGCGGAGTCAAAAAATGAAAAGTTGGGATTAGTTGAGTTAGATGCAAGCTTAAAAAAGAAGAGTGATTTCTTGGTGAAATTATCTCTTTCTAGGAGTGATTTTAACTTAATGAGTTATTCGTTTAATGATTTTGGGGAATTGATTGTTGTTGGCACTAAGGAAGCTTCAGGAGAATATTTAGCATATATAATAAAGGAGGGGGCAGTATTTAAAGAGGTAGACTTAAGCATAAATAAGGAATTTTGGTTTCAAAAATTACTTATTAAGCCTTCTTTTGATGGAGGTTATTTATTAGCGGCATATTATCTTAATGATCATAAAATACATAGTCTTAAGACTAAGAATGATTTTTTAGGAGTTTATTTTTCTAAGCTCAGTCGAGAGGGAAAAGAAATACTAGCAAAAGAAATACCTTTCAAATCAAATATTAAATACTTAGAGGGAGCAAAAGAAGTTAATCCAGATCAAGAAACGATTGAAAGATTTTGGATAGGAGAATTGGAAGAGTTAAAGGATGGCTCTTTTTATATAGGCGGGCAACAAATGCATAGATATACAAGGAAAGAAGGGGATTACACAGTTACATATTGGGATAATAATGATATTGTAGCTCTAAAATTGGATGCTTCAGGAAACAAAAAATGGATGAATAGGTTTTACGGAGGAGGTTATAAAAAAGAGGGGGGAGCTGCGGCTTTTTTAGAAGGTAGAAATGATATGTATTATGTGGGAGAGGCTACAAGCGGTTTGTTTGTAAACAAAATAAATAAAACAAATGGATTAGTTACGAAAATAAAAATAGTAGAAGATGAAAAATACTATGGTATCTATCCTACGTCTATGGTATCAAATAAAATAGTTTTTGATGGAGAAAAATCATTTTATGTAGAGCTTGATTTAAACAAAAAGCTTGATTGTACGGTGAAGTCGAATTTATAATATATCTTTTTAGTTATAAAACATATGAATAAGGTAAAGGTAGTTTGTAAGGGTGTTATTGATGAAATGGAAGTGATTGAGGTATTCTTCTAAATACAATATTTACTAATGTGGAATCCCTCGCTGTTTGGCGGGGGATTTTTTTTGTTTAATCGATAATTTTTTAATGGGGTAAAATGAATGTTTATTGTCGTAAAACGTTTGTAACGAACCTTTTATCAAAAGTGTTATACATCGCACAAACCCTATAATTATGAAGATTTTAAAATTAAATTTGCCCGCATTATTGTTAGTAGGGCTAACATTAATGAGTTGTGAAAAAGAAGAGTTGATTTCAAACGAGGAGGAAACAAGTTCCATTGAAGAAGAAACAGAATCAAAAGAAGAATCTGAAATAGATTTTGAAGATGGTGGTATAACTGAAACAGAAGAAGAGTTTGTACCTCTTGATACAATTGTTTCAGGTCCAGTTACTATTCCTGCTGATTCGTTAATGTTTAATCCTGGTTGTATTTACGTTATGATGGTTGATTCAAATGGACAGACAGTTTGTAAATGTTTGGAATTATAATTGAACTATTTTAAGAAATTAGTTTAGGAGGTTATCCAATTTGGGTAACCTCTTTTTTTATTTACAAAATGGATATTCTATATAGATTAAACAATATAAAATACACAAACCATGCTTTATAACTATCGTCCATCAACTATGGTCAATGGACTTTTATTACTAAATTTACTGCATGTCAATTTTTACACACTTAGGGAAATATTACATCTTGATGGCTCAAGCATTTGCAAAGCCGGATAAGTTTAAGGTAGTATGGAAAAGAGTGATTGATGAAATGGAGGCTATTGGGATTGGATCTATTCCAATTGTAGCTATCCTATCTGTTTTTATGGGAGCGGTTACGTTGTTGCAAATGGCTTATAACTTTAGTAATCCATTAGTGCCCGATTATACTGAAGGTTTAGCGACAAGAGATACCATGATTTTGGAATTTGCACCAACTATCATTTCCCTGATTTTAGCAGGGAAAGTAGGTAGTGCTATTGCGGGGAATTTGGGAACAATGAAAGTGACAGAGCAAATTGATGCTTTGGAAATTATGGGTGTTAATCCACAGAGTTATTTAATTATGCCTAAAGTAGTTGCTGCTTTATGCGTTTTTCCATTTATCGTTGTTATCGCCATTTTTTTAGGAACTTTTGGAGGATATGTAGCATCATTACTTACAGGTGTTGTTTCAGTTGAGAAATATGTTTTCGGTATTCAATATGATTTCGAACCATTTTATGTTACTTATGCTTTAATTAAAGCTGAATTTTTTGCTCTGATTATTACATCTGTTTCTTCATATCAAGGATTTATTACTTCTGGTGGAGCCAAAGAAGTTGGGGATAGTGGAACAAGAGCTGTTGTTTACAGTTGTATAATCATTTTACTTTTCGATTTAATTCTAACTCAACTTTTACTTACAGTTTAATGATTACTGTTGAGAACATATCAAAGTCTTTTGAAACCAAGGATGTTTTAAAGGATATCAACCTTGATTTAAAAAGAGGAGAGGTTAACATGATCATTGGTAAAAGTGGGGCGGGTAAGTCTGTATTGTTGAAATGTTTAGTTGGTCTTTTTGATGTAGATAAGGGTCGAATTTTATATGATGATCGTCCATTTTCCGAAATGGGCTATCAAAAGAAAAAAGAGATCAGAAAGGAAGTGGGGATGCTTTTTCAAGGTTCGGCTTTATTTGATTCGAAAACAGTTTTAGAGAATGTAATGTTCCCGTTGACTATTTTTTCTGATAAATCCCCTGAAGAAATTAAAGAACGTGCTTTGTTTTGTTTACGTCGTGTAAATATCGAAGAGCATGCAGATCATTTATTTCCAGCTGAAATATCAGGAGGAATGCAAAAAAGGGTAGCGATTGCTAGAGCGATAGCATTACAGCCAAGATATTTGTTTTGTGATGAACCAAACTCAGGATTAGATCCTCAAACTTCAATTGTAATTGATAATTTGATAAAAGAAATTACAGTTGAATTGGATATCACAACCGTTGTTATTTCTCACGATATGAATTCAGTAATGGAAATTTCGGACACGATTTCCTTCATTCATAACGGACAAAAATGGTGGGAGGGAAGTCGAGATGACATCATGACAACCGACAATCAGGAAGTTGTAGATTTCGTTTACGCTTCTAATTTCATGAAGACCTTAAGAGAGAATTTCAATAAAGGTTAGTTTAGATCTTTAAGATTATCAAAAGTAATTATTTCACTACCGGAGTCCAGTTTACAACTTCAATTTGAAATGTAATTGTTGGATCGTCCTTTTGAATAACCTTAAGTTTATTAAGTTCCTTTTGGTTATTAATTTCAATAAAAGAGTTGTTTTTGAGTAGGTCAGATTTTTCTGAGAATTCAATTTTAACGTCTTTTCCTGTTCCATTAATAACTTTAATTTTTTCACCATCTCTTATCGCAATAACAAAGTCTTGTAATTTTTTCTCAAGAGGAATGTTAGCACCTTCAAATTGTTTTGGGGCTTTAGCAAAGAAATCATTAAATAGAGAGTTGGGTAATGATTCAAATTCTTGAAGCGACTTTGTAATTCTTTCCGCGTTCTGAGTAAGGTAGGTTACAGAAGTATCAAAATCATAAAAAGGACTTGCAAAACTGTAAATTTCAGAGAGTTTTACTAATCGTTTACTAATGAAGTTTTGAAGATATTCTGTATTTGAAATTTCAGCCAGCTTTTGAGCGTAAATAACTCGGAAAGCGGAGTCTTTTAAGAGGTTTAATTGGAAAATATACATTGGGTTATTTGGATATTCACTTTGTCCTCTGAAATCTCCTAAAATAGGTTTTCCGTAGTTCCAACTTTCAGCTGCACCGGCTGGTGTATTCCCGTCATATGGGATGGGTTCAATTTTATTATTCTTGTTTAAAAAGAAGCGTTGGTTATGCCAAGCTAATCCGTGAAAAGATTTTGTAAGCGAAGTAATTGCGAAAAGTGTAGCCCACTTATCATAATCTGCCATACTTAAATTCCCATTAATTAATTCTCTTAAAGCCTCAGCAGATTTTTCAAATGAATCACGTCCTTTTTCGCTGTAATAATCATCGTCATAAGGATAGATGTAAGACGTTTCAAATTTTAAAGAATGAGCATCAGGGTGCGACCATGAATAAACGTAGTAAGGGAAAATATGGTCTTCGTAAAATCTTAAAACTGGAGATTTGTATCCCAATTTACGTTCAACAAAATGATGACTGAAATTCCCTTCGAAGGCACAGTAAAAAGGATCCGATCCATAATAGCTAACATGCTGAAAATCAAAATCAGGAGCAGTTAATCCATTTTCTTTACACAGCTCAAAAAAGATCCATTCTTTATGGAAGTTTCTTACTAAAGGTGTTTGAATATTAAATGATTTTTGTCCATCAAATATCTCTTCTTTACTAGATAGTTTTAATGACCAAATTCCTTCGGAAATGTGATCAGTCCAATCTCCCTTCAACTTCATTTTTACTTTTAGATCATTCAAAGTTCCTTTTATCCACTTTTTGTTTTTTGATGTGATGATAGAGCTGTGTGCAGCGTTTTCACGATGTTTTTGAAGTTTTGAAAATTCCTCATTATCAATATTTAATTGAAATATATCGTCTACATTGGATTTAGGGATTTCTCTTATGATAATATTATCTATCCAGGCTTCAATATCTTTGGGTTTATTGATCACAATTTCAGTTTTACTGTTTTGGTCAATCATCGGAAGATGAATAATGAGCTCTTTTTTAACCCAGCCATTGTTCTTTTCAACTTCACGGTTTGCCCACAAAGTGGTTCTTTCTTTTCCATCTTTTGATGTGACGATTTTGAAAACTGTTTTGTGAATCGACCAATACGATAATCTGTAAATCTTCGAAGGTTCAATTCCTATTAATTCAGCTTTGAAAACCTCATTTTCTCCTATTGGTAAGTAAAGTGATTTATTGCCTTCTATCGTTTTAGAAATAGAATCTATTTGGCATTTATTTACATATGTTTTTATTGAGGAGACATCCCTTAAATTGTCTTCAAAATTCACCTTAATCTGCAATAATTCTTGGTCTTTTTGATTTGCCTTGTTAGAAGCACTGCATGCCAAAAAAAGAATAGGGAGTATAGAAGTAAGTAACTTGAAGTTCATATTAAAGTATTCTGTACGGATAAAGATAATTTTAATAATCTAAACGGATTTATCCATTAAGTGCTGATTCGAAAACCTTTTTCGCAGCATTAATCATATCATCGGAAATTTCAGAGGAAAACGAAAGTCTGAATGATGAAAAGCAGTCTTCTTTAGATTTCCCCATTGCACTTAAAACATGAGATGGATCAAGAGTTTCCGAAGTACATGCCGAACCAAGTGAGAAACTTAAATTTCGAGTTTTTTTTATCAAACTATCGGCTTTTACGTTTGGAAGAGTAATGTTGAGTATGTGAGAACTTGTTGAATTTTCAGCTTCATTATATAAAGCCCCATATTGATTAAAAAATAATTTAAAGGCTTCTTTAATTTCAATAAGTCGTTTTGAATTTTTATTTAATTCCCTATTTACCAATTCAATAGCTTCTCCCATTCCAACAATTCCAGGAGTGTTTAATGTTCCTGCGCGTAATTTTCTTTCCTGACTTCCTCCAGTGATTAAAGATGTTAGAGCTATTCGTGGGTTTTTTCGTCGAACATAAAGAGCTCCAACGCCTTTGGGTCCAAAAAATTTATGGGCAGATAAAGGCATAACACCTATTTTATTTTTTGTCATATCAATTGGAATTTTACCAATTGCTTGTGTTCCGTCACATAAGAAAGGGAGGTTATTTTTGTAGGCAATTTCAGACAAGGATTTAACGTCTTGAATAACGCCAGTTTCATTGTTAATCCACATAGCAGCGGCAAGAATAGTACTTTCTCTTAGTGCTGATTTGAATGTTTTAACGTCAATTATACCATCATTATTTACATCAAGATATGTTACATCTGCCCCCTCTTTTTCAAGATCTTTTATAGTATCCAATACCGCTTTGTGTTCGGTTTTACTAACAACAATATGATTGCCTTTTTTGTGGTAAAGCTTGTAAATAGATCGAATGGCTTGATTAATACCTTCTGTTGCCCCAGAGTTAAAAATGATTTCAGATTCTTCGCAATTAATCGCTTCTGCTATTTGTTTTCTTGCTTTTTTAATCGCCCCGCTAGCATACCAACCTTGTTGATGAGTAGAGCTACTCGAGTTTCCAAAATGTTCACTGAAAAATGGAAGCATTTTTTCCAAAACCTCTTTTTTTACCGGAGTAGTTGAAGCATAATCAAGGTAAATATTTTCAGTCATCATTTTAGTCTGCTTTTTAGCCAATCATTGTAATCAATCATTTCAGAATACAGTCTTTCTTCTTGAGGTTTATCTTCAATAAAATGATTTATTTTTTCAAGTAATTGTTTATTTGATCTTATTGAATTGGTATAAATTAACTCACTTATAATTTCAAGTAATTTCAGCTCTCTACTATTCTCTTCAAGCGTTAGTTTTTCTTTAAAATCCTTTCGCACTTGTTTAATTCTGTATTCCAAATAATCAAAATCATTCAGTTCGTATCGAATTAATAATTCTGCAATTTCCGTTTTGAATTTGTAGGATGCGTCTGTGTTTTTGTAGCTATCTAATAAATATAATTGGTGAAGATATTTAGCTGCTTTTTTGTATTGTTTTAAGTTGTAGCTGAGAATTGCCAAGTTACCGTAAACAAAAACTTCATAATACGGGGTTTTCTTCAGCCAAGAAGACGCTTTTAACTCAAGCAAAATCTCAATCGCCTTTTCTTTGTTTAAAATACCGTAATTATTAACCAGAGCATTGTAATAAAAGAATAAATATTTATCCTTTCCTATTCCCCCAAACTCTTCCATCGCAGCTTTTAAAAGCTCTGCATAATCAAGTGATTCTTTATACTTTCTGTTTTTATTCAAACAGTTCACCATGTAGGTCAACATCTGAAGTTTAGACTCATGGTTGGATTTATTAAACAGTTTCTCCTCTGTGAAATCTTTGATAGTTTTCTCCAAATATTCTTCTAAAGCCACATATTCGTGTCTTTGCAATAAAACTTGAGATACTGCTCTGTATATTTTCAAACGCAGTTTCGATCCTTTTTTTAGACTTTTGTTTCCCGATACCTCGTTCACCGTTTTCTCTAAAAGCGGAATAATTGGGTTTTGTTTAGAATTGAAATTCTGAGTGGTCTTAGTTCTGTAAATTACCATCGCTAAAACATCATCCATCTCTCTTAAAGAATTCAAAATGGTAAGGTTTTCTTTCCTTTTTTGAATAACTTCTTCCGGATTAATCGAGAGTGATTCCTGAGCTAGTTTAATGTGTTCGCTGTAAATAATATCCAGTAAATCATAAGCTTCAATTTGCTCGGCGATTTTTTCTGCTTTTTTTAAATAGTACAAACTCAGCTCTAAATCCCCTTTCTTTGCGTACAGTTTAACATTGGTTAATAGATTGTGTATTTGAACTTCTTCTGAATAGCTGTAATGCTGAATAGTTAAGCTCTTGTTCAAATCTTCAGCAATCCTATTTTTTAGTCTGTAAAATGGATTTTTTGAACCAGATGAGTAAAGTTTATTGAAAATCTTTTCCTCGTTATAATCCTCACCATGCTTTCGGATGTAATCAAAAAGTAAGAGGTCTTTTCTTTCCTCACCTGATGAAATGCGATTCGAGTAAAGTTTGAAAAACCTTACTTCCTCTTTACTAAGGGATTGTATAATTCTTTTAAGGATGTCCAATTTAATTTCTTAAGCGCGTAAGATTATTTATTCAAGTTAGGAAAAAAACTATAAAAAGTTGTAAATTTTAGGAGGTTATTAGATGGGTTATGAGAAAAATAGGGTTATTCATTGCAGTTTGTTCGGTATTCATTTTCGGAAAAACATATAGTCAACAAAGCATTATAAAAATTGCGTCAGAAATTAATCTGTTGTGTACTTGCGATCAAGTTACGGTGGGCGATACTATGAAATATCAATACGCAATTACCAATATAGGAGACGGTGCAATGCAAACACCATATGTATATTGGAATGGTGGAGGGTATACCGTTTTTGCTTCTTTCGACAATAAGATTAAGGTTACTAATGAAACATTTCCTTCAAATCCCAAATATTATAGTTGGTTAAATGATGTCGAATCTACTGTAGCGATGAGGATAACTGATCCACAGACATTTGAACCTGTTGATTATATAATGCCAGGTGATACGGCAATAGTGGAAATTAAAGATGTTGTAATGTTATCAAGGCATTCCGAAGGAAGCAATACAATTGTTGTTTGGCCCGAAAATACTTACGGAACTACAATTAAAGATTCGCTTAAATACAATATTGAGGTTGTTAACGATAATGGTCAGCCAGATCTGAATTCGTCTTTTGAGCCTTGGTTATTGAATTCTAAAATTTATCCAAACCCTGCTTCTGATATTATCTATATTCAAGGTCTTGATGGTAAAGAACATGAGATTAAGAGATTATTCATTCAAGATTTAAATGGAAGAAAAATTAAAGAATTCTCAATGACAAATAATCAATTCTATATCGGTGACATAGCCGCTGGTCATTATGTACTAAGCTTTGAACTGTCGGATAAAAGTACCTTTACAAAACCACTGCTTATAAATAAATAGGAAAACTCTATTTAAACTCTGTTAAAAGCCTCTTATTCCAAGGGGCTTTTTGTTATTTTTGGGCAAAACTGTTCAGTATGTCAAGTATCGAAAATTGGAAGTATTGTAAAGATTATACTAATTACTCTCGTTTTAAAACGCGTGAGGTTAAAATTGGTGACGTTGCTTTAGGAGCAGATAATCCAATTCGTATTCAAAGTATGACAACTACCGATACAATGGATACTTTGGCTACAGTTGAGCAAACAATCAGAATGGTTGGGTCGGGTTGTGAATACGTAAGAATTACAGCTCCAAGTAAAAAGGAAGCTGAAAACTTAGGATTGATTAAAAAGGAATTGAAAGCTAGAGGATATGATGTGCCTTTAATTGCTGATATTCATTACACCCCAAATGCTGCTGAAGTAGCAGCAAGATTAATTGAAAAGGTTCGTGTAAATCCGGGAAACTACGCTGATAAAAAGAAGTTCCAACAAATAGAATATACAGACTCTGAGTACAACGCCGAATTAGATAGAATTCGTGAGAAGTTCAGTCCGTTAGTTAATATTTGTAAAGAATATGGAACTGCAATGAGAATCGGAACCAATCATGGTTCACTTTCTGATCGAATTTTAAGTCGTTACGGGGATACGCCACTAGGGATGGTGGAATCTGCAATGGAGTTTTTACGAATCTGTGAGGACTTAAATTACCATAATATCGTACTTTCTATGAAGGCAAGTAATCCAAAGGTTATGGTAAACGCATATCGCTTGCTGGTTAACCATATGATGGATGCTGGTATGAATTACCCATTGCATTTGGGCGTTACCGAAGCAGGAGACGGAGAGGATGGAAGGATTAAAAGTGCTGCGGGAATAGGAACTTTATTAGAAGATGGATTAGGGGATACGATTCGTGTTTCTTTAACTGAAGATCCTGAATTTGAAGCGCCAGTAGCTAAAGCATTAGCAGATCGTTATTCGACTAGAAATCAAGCATCAAAGCTTCCTGGCGTTGAAAAAATTGCCATTAATCCATTCGAATACAAAAGAAGAAAAACAACTCAAGTTGAAAATATTGGTGGAAATGAAGTTCCTAGAGTAATTGCCAACTTAAGTGAGTTTGATGAAATCAAGCCATCTCATTTATTCCCATACGGATATGTTTACAATGTAAACGACGATAAGTGGACGATTCAAGATGTAGCTGCAGATTACATTTATATTGGTGATCAATCACTGTCGTTTGACATCCCTGGAACGTTAGGAGTGATTCAAAATAGAAGTGAATTAGAAGAAAAGGATCGCCACTATCCGGTATATGAGTTTGGTGATTATATCGATACTGAAGGGTTATGTTTTGTTGAAGCCAAAACAGATGAAGTAGCGGGAGAAGAGTTTGAATGACCTTCGAATGCGGTATTGATTTTAACGACTACTCATGAGCACGGAATGCCTGATCAAAGAAGAGTCTTTAATCAGTTATTATCTCAAGGTTTAACAAATCCAGTTATTGTAAAAAGAGGATATACTGGGTTAACTGAAGATATCTTCCAATTGCATGCTTCAACAGATTTTGGAGCCTTATTAATTGATGGTTTAAGCGATGGTGTTTGGGTAGAATCAGATCTTCCAAGTCAAAGAGTAATGGCCACAATTTTTGGTTTCTTCCAAGCAACAAGAACTAGGATTTCTAAAACTGAATACATATCATGTCCGAGTTGCGGACGAACATTATTTGATCTTCAAGAAACTACACAAATGATCCGATCAAGAACTTCTCATTTAAAAGGAGTGAAAATCGGAATCATGGGTTGTATAGTTAACGGACCAGGAGAAATGGCCGATGCTGATTATGGATACGTTGGCTCCGGAGTAGGAAAGATTACTCTTTACAAAGGACAAGAAGTAGTTGAAAAGTCTATACCATCAGAAGAAGCTGTTGATAAGCTGATTGATTTGATTAGAGAGCACGGCGATTGGGTTGAGGCTTGATTGGTCTCCCACAGATCTCTCAGATTTGCACAGATATTAAGAAAAGGGTTAAACCAAAGGTTTAACCCTTTTTTAGGTTTTAATAATTCTTTGGTTGTAATCAAAAATGAAAATCTGTGTAAATCTGAGAGATCTGTGGGAGAAAACCAAATAATACACGTCATTGATGGAGGAACGACAGAATAATCTCAAGTCGCAATTTAACTTTTAAAGAATAGGTCCTGAGATCCTTCAATCGTTCATTCTTCACTCAATCAGGAGGACGGAATTATTTTAAAAATCGCTCAATCAAATTAATGTTTAAACTTGAAAAAGTAAAATTTGAATTTAATATTTCGTTAATAATTAAGAGTAATACGCACCCAAGCCCAAAGTTAATCTACCCCAAACCAAAATTTAAAAATCATCCAAAACCAATTTTAAACTATTGGTTTACAGGCTAATTAAACTAAGATAAACTCATTAAAAAATAATTTTTCACCCTTTAGGTGTTTTGATGCGGTATACAATTCTTTTAAATTTATATACAATTTCCTTTTTTTAAGGTTTAAAGTGGTTGATTTACAGGTTGCAGTGTTAAAAACAAGTTTGGTAAATTTTTGATGGTAAACCGAAACTTTATACATTTAACTGCGTAATTGCTATTTTGAGAAATAACTAGATGAAAAATGTTGAAAAAACACTCTCCCCTAACAGTCCTTTTATGCCATATATATATAAACTCGCGTTCTAGCAAGTTTTTACTTACTTTATTTCTTTGTTTTTTACTTCAGTTTTCGGGCTTTTCACAAGTAAGAACTGTAATAAAAGATGATGCTTATTTGGTATTAAACACCGCTGCAACTACCGATTCGGTTTTTGTAGTATTAGCCAATGGAAACACCAATGCTTTAGCTACCTCAGGAACTGGAGGAAACATTATCACCAAAAAGGAAAAAAACCAAATCAAATGGAACGTTGGTGAAGTTAGTACAGGAATATACACAATTCCTTTTACTACGCCTATAACAACAACCAATACAATCAAAACTAAAATTCCTGCTAGTGTAGAAATTACAAGTGCAGGCTCAGGAAGTGGAAACATTAAATTTTCTAGTTACACCGATAACGATGCAACCAATAATTCAACCACTTCCGATTACAAACCATCAGATGTAACTAGTTTTGTTAATTCCAGTTCGGCAGATAACTCTGCTAATGTAGTGAACCGTTTTTGGATTATTGATGCTAATGGATATACCAATAAACCAGATGTTACCCTATCCTTTACTTATGATGATGAGGAAGTAACTGCAACAGGAAACACAGTTGTTGAATCCGATTTGTTTCCACAACGTTGGAATTCAACAACTTCTTCATGGAGTGATGTAACTTTATCAGGAACTTTAAACACCACCAATAACACCCTTTCAGCTGTTACTGTTACAAAAGCTAATTTTTCCGCTCTTGGGCATTGGTAAGTAGTGTAACTCCACTTCCCGTAGAGCTACTATCCTTCAAGCCAAATTGTATTAACAACCAAACCGTACTAAAATGGGCAACAGCTTCCGAAATCAACAACTCCCACTTCGAAATCCAGCATTCAATCGATGGAGAAAATTGGAGTACCATCGATTCGGTTGAAGGAGCAGGAAATTCTGCCGAGGAAATAAACTACCAGTATCAAGTAGAAAACCAAAACACCTATCAAGAGTTTGATTACTACCGCTTAAAACAAGTGGATTACGATGGTACTTACGATTACTCTAAAATAGAAGCTTGCAACTGTAACGGAGGGATAGAAATAACAGAATTATACCCTAATCCATCTCACGGAGAAGTAAACATCATCATCAATTCCAGCGAAGAAGGTCCATTAAGCTTAAAAATTTACGATGCAGTTGGAAAACTGGTTTTGGATGATGTGGTAAACCTTCACCAAGGAACCAATTTGATTAACAATTTTATACAGGTCGAAAACGGGAAATACTTCATTTCGGCCAATTTAAGTAACGGGAAATATTACGATTACGGAGTAGTGGTAATCAACTAGAATTAAAAGCAATGAAAAGGTCAAACTATTTAATCGCACTAGCACTTGGAGTAAGCACAATAACTTTTGCTCAAAATGTAGGAATTAATACCGACGGAAGTGATCCGGATTCGGATGCTATTTTACATATTTTCAACCATAGTGGTTCCAGCATAAACCCATCAGTTATCCGTATTGAAAACGCGCAAAACGGAGCAAGTGATGAAACAGGAATTGAAATTTTCAATTCCGGAACAGGAGCTACTGCTACGTGGGATATATACAACCCTGCATCTGGATCCACCGATTTAAGAATTAAAAACAATGGTACCGATTACATCACCATTCAAAACGACGGACAATGTGGTATAGGAACAACCTCTCCAACCGTAACCTTAGATGTTGACGGAGATGCCATTTTTAACGAAAGCGGAGCCGATAAAGACTTTAGAATAGAGGGCGATACCGATACCGAAATATTCATGATAGATGCCAGTGCAGATGCAGTAGGAATAAGTACAACAACCCCTAAAAGCACTTTGGATATACAAGGAAGTATGGGCTTAAATGTAACCACCATAACAGCTAACACCACGTTGAACCAAACCCACAATGTAGTATTATGTAACACAGGGCCTTACGATGTGGACCTTCCTGCCGCGGCATCCAATACCGGTAAGGTGTATTATATTAAAAACATTGATGCAACGAATAGAGCAGCGATTTATATTGATGGAAATAGTTCTGAAACAATTGACGGGAATCTAACATTTACTTTAAACTCATATAATTCTGCTGTTAGAATAGTTTCAGATGGTGCTGGTTGGCATGTAATTGAAACTTCAGGAACTATTCAACCCACTTTTGATATAGTTAATTGCTATGGATCTACATTTACTTGGGCTCCTGTACTATCAACTACTGGAAGAATTTGGATGGATAGGAATTTAGGAGCTACTCAAGTGGCCACTTCAAGTACAGACACAAGTAGTTACGGTGAATTATACCAATGGGGTAGATTGAAAGATGGACATCAATGCCGAAATTCAACTACTACATCCACATCAAGTGATGATGATATACCTAACCATGGACTATGGATAACAAGCGCTGCAACAGCAGCTCAAGACTGGCGCACTACTCAAAATACTATGTTATGGCAAGGAGTAAGTGGGATAAATAACCCTTGTCCGAAAGGATATAGAATACCAACCGTTGCGGAATTTGTTGCAGAAAGAAATGTGTTTTCATCATATGATGCAGCTGGAGCTCTAGCTTCTGTATTAGCACTACCAATGACTGGTTCTCGATATGGCACCGGGAACTTTTTCGGGGTAGGTACTTCTGGTATGTACTGGACAAGTGATGTAAGCGGAACAGGCGCATATCGTTGGACATTTAATTCTTCTAGTGCAAGTACTTCAGGAGGTTGGCGATATCTAACTGATGCAAATGCGGTGCGCTGTATAAAAGATTAATACTCTTTTGTTAAAAGGACTTGAAGTCCGATAAGTTTATTAATAATAGAACTGAGAAAAACAACAAGAACGCGGTTCAACCTAAATTCCGCATGTTTGTTTAAAAACGATAATCTGACCGTCTTATACTTGAATTTGTCACTATTTGTAAGACTCCAAGTATCAACTGGACATAGTTCACCCATGTTTTTTTGATTATTATGATATGTAAAGAGC
>CAXRIN010000030.1:0-49105 GCA_964230605.1 Flavobacteriaceae bacterium | reverse complement strand
ATTGGGTTTCTTGAAAATCCCGAGAAAGATTGGCAAAAAACGTATGAAGAATTGATGCGACCTACACTATTTTAAAGGGGCTTACTTTTTATTTTCGTTAAAATGTAAAATGTATAAACCTTAAAATCAAGCAGTTGCAGTGTCAATTGGATTTTTTTGTGTTTTTATCGGACAATAATGATAAATAATTAATAATTAGTTGATTGTGGTTTTTTTAAGGAGCGACTAATTAACGCTCAAAACAGGCGCTAAAAACCGACTGCAAGTTTCTTGATATACAATAAATTAAGCAACTATTTTAGTTGCATCCTTTAAAAGCCAATAACAAATAAAGAATTCAAAAACATAATTGCAAAATAAACTATATTCAAAAGACAATTTTGATTTCTAACGAATAAGAGTAACAGTACCCATCTTTTCAATCTCTTTCCCTGAATCTCCCATTGCATAGAGTTTGTACACATAAACATCCTCTGGAGCTTCTTTACCGTTGAAATAAGTTCCATCCCAACCAATATTAATATCATTTGAAATAAACATTTCTTGACCCCAACGATTAAAGATAATCAGCTCATATATTGCTATACCAACTCCTTTGGGCATAAACACTTCATTTATTCCTGATGGATCATTTGATGGAGTAAAAGCATTAGGAACCCATAAATACAATGGAGGAACAATTTCAACCAACTTAGTCATCCAATCTGTACAACCTAAATCATCAGTAACTGTCAAAGTCACCTTATAAACAGAATCACTCGTGTAAACTGTTGTTGGATTACTTAAATCAGATGTTTCTCCATTCCCTAAATCCCAATCGTATGCAACAATATTACCTACCGAGGCATCAACAAAATATATTGTCTCATCTGTTTCTAATCTAGGGGAATTAATTATAAAATCAGCATCAGGTTTTTGAATGGTCAAACTAACACTATCTTTTATTGGAATTATACCACATGAATCGCGCATGGTTAGTTTTATGATTTTCGAACTCTCTGAAGCATATTTAGCTGTTGATTCATCCACTCCATTATCCCATAAATAAATATAAGGCTCGATTCCACCAGAAGGAATTGCTGTAAAAAGAACAGAATCTCCAGGACATACCGTTGTATCTGACTTTATATCAACTGTAAATTCAGGATAACTCAAGTCTACACCCACACTTCCTACAACTTGATTATCACAAGCATCTAAAACTGATAAATCAAAAGTTGTTGTTTTAATAATTTGAGGCTCAATTGAAGATGTTTTATCACCACTACTCCAGCTATACTTATATCCTCCGGCCCCTCCTGTTACAGTAGGGGTTAGATTAACTTTAACACCAGAACAATACACCATAGTATCATTAGGCATACTTAAAAGCATAGGACTAAATGTAGGAACTTTAACTTTAAAATCATTTTGAGTTGAGACACCACAAACATCAGTTACAGTAAACTGATAGGTTGTAGTAACATTGGGGGAAACGTTTTCTGTAATACTTTCACCTCCCGAACTCCAGTTGTATTCATATGGATTGAAACCTCCAGAAAAATTAGCATCAATATCAACATCATCACCAGGACACGCAACAGAAACGCTATCAGTTTTTGATGTCATTGGTTTTAAATCTGTTATTTTAAATTCAAAATCTACACTATCAATTTTACAAACATCCGAACTTGGGAATCTCAATGTTATTGATTCTTCTCCCTCAGACAATCCATCTAAAATTGGTGTGACCTTTACATATTCAACAGAATCTTTTTTCGCAAAAAACACATTACCAGAAAGCAAATTGTAATCTGTTCCATTTTGTGCAGTTCCATAAATTGAATACCCTAGATTTAAAGTAGACCATAAGTCTTCTGTTCTTTTTAATTCCAAGACCCCTGATGAACAACCTTCTGGAATTAATAAATCATCCGCAGAGAGATTCAAACTATCAATTAAGTTAGGTTCATATTTAGGTGCACTATTTAAACTTCTTCCTTTTAGGAAAACGCCCGAATCAAAAGCATAATCATAACCATCTGCAATAGCTAACTTTAAATGATAAGTTTTACATGGCTGCACTTTAGAAACTGCAGTTAACGGAACTGTAAAACCATCAAAATTCGTTACCGTAGGATCAGCGAAAGTTGGATCAAATGGATCACCTGTTCCATTATCAATGTATAAATGACTATTTTTTATGTTGTTGATTGTCTGAATTGAAATCTCCTCATTTGTAACAGGAACTAAAGCAAGATTTTTTGTCCCAACGATTCCAGGACCACTAATAAAAAAGGCAAAAACGTCTATAAATTTATCGTTTGTGTACTCTAAATATTCTTCTGAAGCGAAAACATAGGAAAACTCAATCGTATCACCTTGCGGAACAAAGTCAAACTCCAAAATTGCAGCATCTTTAGTAGAAGCTCCAATTAATGCGTCAAGATCAGCATCTCCTATTCTATTATGCTCTGTACTTGCACCAGGATTATTATTAGGTCCGACAGGTCCATTTTTTTGAGCACCAGTATTATCAAGAACTGAACCTGTAGACATCAAAATACCATGTGGTAATCCAATATTAGAATTTTGAGCATCAAATTCACCTATTGCCTCTGCGTGACCAAAAAAGGTTACATTACTTACCTCAACCCCAGAACCAACAAGAACATCTTCAACCAATTCTGTAGGTGTTTTGGAGTTGTTTGTAACAAGTTGAGCACTACAAACAAAAGATATAAGGGTCAATATGGTTGTTAAATACCTCACAAGTAGCTAAAACACTAATGTACAGCAATTTGTTACTTTTTAAAAAAGAAATGCTTTAAATATCAACAACCCGAAATGAAAATTATTGTTCTTCTTTCACTTTCGATAGATAATCAAATACTTCATAATTTGTAACAAACGCTCCGTGTTGTACTAAAAAATGCAGCTCTTTGTTTCTATTTTCCTCAGTGAATGCCTTGCTTGTTGCATAGATAAGCATATCCGCAGCATTTTCGGATAAGAACTTAATTATATCATTTTCTGGTAAATCCCCTTCTCCTTTGTAATCAACGCCTATCAGAACAGCATTTTCTTTGAAGAACTTGAAAGCTTTAAGACTCTTTTTATCTTGATAAATAAGAAATTCCGTTTTATCGTAAACTTTATCCAAAATTAAATCGCTAAACAATCCTACTATTTCAATAGCCTTATCAGGATTTTCATTATTTAACTTCTCCCACTCTTCAGCATGCAACCCATTGGCAATTAAAAAATGTTTAAACTCTTCTTCAAACTCCTTTAATTCCACATCCGAAAGAAAACGATACTTCACCATTTTGATCTTTTTTAGAAACAAAAAAGCCGCTCCAAATGAAGCGGCCTCTAGTAATAATAGTTTTATTAAGCGTTAACTGATAATAGTTCAGCCATTGCTTGTCCGATATGAGCTGGAGAATCAACAACTTTGATTCCACATTCTCTCATAATTCTCTTTTTAGCTTCAGCAGTATCATTTTCACCACCAACAATTGCACCAGCGTGCCCCATTGTTCTACCTTTAGGAGCAGTTTCTCCAGCGATAAAACCAACAACAGGCTTAGTTCCGTTTTCTTTAATCCAAGCAGCAGCTTCAGCTTCTAAGTTACCTCCGATTTCTCCGATAACAACAATTCCTTCTGTTTCTGGATCAGCCATTAATAATTGAACAGCATCCTTAGTAGTTGTTCCAATAATAGGATCTCCTCCAATTCCAATAGCAGTAGTAATACCTAATCCTGCTTTAGAAATTTGATCAGCAGCTTCGTATGTTAAAGTTCCTGATTTAGAAACAATACCAACTTTACCTTCTTTGAAGATAAATCCAGGCATGATTCCAACTTTAGCTTGACCAGCAGTAATAACTCCTGGACAGTTGGGACCAATTAACGTACAATCTTTATCTGAAATATATTTTTTAACCTTAGTCATATCTGCAACTGGAATACCTTCAGTAATCGCAACAATCACTTTAATCCCAGCTTCAGCAGCCTCCATAATCGCATCAGCAGCAAATGCTGGTGGTACGAAAATAATAGAAACATTAGCTCCAGCTTTTTCTACTGCTTCAGCAACAGAGTTAAATACAGGTCTATCTAAGTGCGTTTGACCTCCTTTACCTGGAGTAACACCACCTACTACATTTGTTCCATATTCGATCATCTGTCCAGCGTGGAAAGTCCCTTCACTTCCTGTGAATCCTTGAACGATAACTTTTGAATCATTATTTACTAAAACAGCCATTTCTTATAATTTTTGTTGCCCACAAAAATATTCATTCTCATCTATCTAGAGAAGAAATCGTGGATTATTTTTTCATCTTTTTAACTAAAACTGGAAATATGCTCCTTCAAACAAGCCTCCATCTTTGAATAAGCTTCATCCATTAGAGCCGAAATTTGACTTTTATCTAAACCTTTTGTTTCGATTGGATCAAGAACAATCATTCTTGACAAACCTGGTCCACATTTACCAAACCAGGTATTCCCTCCCTCCAATCTTTTGTAATTATCCAAAAAGACAACAGGAACTAAAGGCACTTGACTTTCAACTGCCAATTTGAAAGGTCCTGCTTTAAATGCCTTCATTTTTGGGGCTGTTTTGCTCCTCGTCCCTTCTGGAAAAATTAATAAGTTTGCACCATCTTTTAATTTATTAGCGCATTCTCTCAAAGCACCTGCCCCACTAACCATATCCTTTCGATTCACGGTCACATTCATACCTCTAAAATTAGTCTTGAAAAGAGGCGCTTTCTTTAATTCTTCTTTTGCTAAAAACGCAAAATACTTATCCATTTTGGTATAGGGAACTACAATATCAAGTTGAGAAGAATGATTTGCAATCATCACATAATTACCTTCTTTAGGTAATTTGATCTTGTTTTTAATTTTAGGGATAACACCAATAGCTACACAAATACTCCATGCCCAAAGCTTATAAATGGTTTTGTAGGTAAGCGGAAAGTTTTTCAAAACTACAATCATAAAGAAAACCACAGGGTAAAAAACTACTGTACTGAAGAGCATGTAGACAAGGAACCAAATTTTCCAAACTAATCTGGGAACAAACAAAATCCATTTCATTACCCCAAAGGTAAGCACAAAAAAAAAGCTCAGGCTAGGGACCTGAGCGTTTTAACTACCTTTGACTATGAAAAAACTACCTTAATAATCTTTATGTATTCCTTAACGGCCATTATTTGAATTTGATATTTAAAAACTGTCAACTAACCATAACGCTCTGTAAGCTGCTTGTTTTTTTCGATGAAATTTTAATTATAGTATTTCGGAATGAATAGTACAGTTATGCGGCTATTCTATTAGGATGAATTAATTTTGTAGAAAATCAATTCATATGTCAAGAATACTAACTGGTATACAAAGTACAGGCGTTCCTCATTTAGGAAATTTGTTAGGCGCAATTATTCCAACAATCGAAATGAGTAAATCAGATGATAATGAAGTTTTTGCTTTTATCGCTGATATGCATTCTTTGACCGCTATTAAAGACGGAGAATTGATTAGAGAAAATACCTACGCTGTTGCAGCCACTTGGCTAGCTTTTGGAATTGACATTGAAAAGAATGTCTTTTATCGCCAGAGCGATGTTCCAGAAGTAGCTGAATTAGCATGGTATTTAAACTGCTTTATGCCTTTTAGCAGATTACAATTAGCGCATTCTTTTAAGGATAAATCTGATCGTGCAAGCGAAGTGAATGCAGGTTTGTTTAGTTACCCTGTTTTAATGGCTGCGGATATCTTATTATACGATGCAGAAATTGTTCCTGTTGGAAAAGATCAGAAACAACATTTAGAATTCACAAGAGATTTAGCATCAAGGTTCAATCATCAATACGGAGAGATTCTTATTGAACCTGAAATTAGCCTAAACGACAAAACAATGTATGTTCCTGGTGTGGATGGACAAAAGATGAGCAAATCCTACGGAAATACCATTAATATCTTCCTAGCAGACAAGCCTTTAAGAAAGGCTATCATGAAAATCAAAACAGATGATTTAGGCTTAGAGGAACCTAAAAATCCTGAAACGTGTAATGTTTTCAAACTGTACGCTCTTTTAGCATCAGATGATCAAATAGCTGCTTTGGATCAAAAATATAGAGCCGGAAACTATGGCTATGGTCATGCTAAACAGGAGCTATTTGAATTGATTTGTGAAAAGTACGCTGAAGAAAGAGCAGCATTTAATCACTTCATGGAAAACAAAGATTTACTTGATGAGAAGTTAGCTATTGGAGCTGAAAAAGCAAGAAAAATTGCTAAGGAGACTTTAACGAGAGTGAGAAAGGTATTGGGGTATTAGGATGAGATTACCTTACTTTTTCCTTTTAATTTCTTCCATAATCCTCCTTATTACAGGATTTCTCTTCAGAATTCAACACTGGCCAGGAATGAGCTTAATTATTCTTTTAGGTATTTTAACTTTCTTATCCGCTATTGTTTTACGGATAGTATCAAAGTCTAGAAAAAATTCTGAAGATATTTTAGATGATTAAAGATTGAGATTGCTTCGTTCCTCGCAATGACGAGTACTTAAAAAAACGTCATTGCGAGGAACGAAGCAATCTCTTCTATAACCTAATAGGAATCCCCTCTCCTTTTAAATAAGCTTTTAATTCAGGGATTGCAATTTCTTTGAAGTGAAAAATACTAGCGGCTAAAGCAGCATCAGATTTACCATTTGTAAATGTATCCTTGAAATGTTCCATATTCCCTGCTCCACCAGAGGCTATGATTGGAATACTTAAACTATCAGACAACTTAGCTAACTCATCATCTGGGAATCCAGCTTTGGTTCCATCATGATCCATTGAAGTAAATAGAATCTCTCCCGCTCCTCTTTGCTCAACTTCTTTTGCCCAATCAAATAAATCAATTTCCGTTCTATCTCTCCCACCTCTTAGGTGAACTTTCCATCCGTCATCAGTACATTTCGCATCTATAGCAACAACAACGAATTGGGCACCAAAATCATGATACAATTCATTGATTAATTCTGGTCTTTTAACAGCAGCAGAATTCACACTGATTTTATCAGCACCAGCTTTTAGAAGAGCATAGGCATCAGAAATTTCCGAAATACCTCCTCCAACAGTAAATGGGATATTAATTCTTTCAGCAACTCTTGTTACCAGTTCGATTAATGTTTTTCTTTTTTCGTGAGTAGCAGTAATATCCAAAAACACTAATTCATCAGCGCCTTCCTTGGAGTAAATCTCAGCTAAATCAACTGGATCACCTGCGTCTCTTAAACCAACAAAATTTACACCTTTTACAGTTCTCCCATCTTTAATATCTAAACATGGAATAATTCTTTTTGATAACATCGCTTAAACTTTGTGGTACTTAATTAAAGTCTTTAAAGACAATTTCCCTTCATAAATTGCTTTCCCTACAATTGCACCATAAACGCCGATTTCCTCCAATACTTTTAAATCTTCTTCAGAGGTAACACCTCCTGAGGCGATTAATTTAATATTGGGAAAAGCCTTCATGATTTCAGCATACAATTCATTTGAACTTCCAGCTAGCAATCCATCTTTAGCAATATCAGTACAAATCACGTATTCTGCTCCTTTTGAATGGTAATCTTCCAAGAATGAAAACAACTCTAAATCCGAAGTTTCTAACCACCCATTAACAGCGATCATTTTATCCTTCACATCCGCTCCAAGAATAATTTTATCTCCATACTCTTTCAACCAACCTTCGAAAACTTCTCTGTTTTTTACAGCTATACTTCCCCCTGTTACTTGAGCAGCGCCACATTCAAACGCTAAAGCAATATCTTCGTTTGTTTTTACACCTCCACCAAAATCCACTTTTAATGAAGTATTACTTACCACATCTCTTAAAACTTGGTGATTCACAATATGGCCACTTTTTGCACCATCTAAATCAACTAAATGTAAATGCGTAAATCCTGCAGCTTCAAATTCTTTAGCTACTTCAACAGGATTTTCGTTGTAAACCTTCTTTTGATTGTAATCTCCTTTTGTTAATCTAACGGCTTTACCGTCAATTAAATCTATCGCTGGAACAATAATCATAATTCCAAAAACTGTTTTAAAATTTGCTCTCCAACATCACCACTTTTTTCGGTATGAAATTGAACAGCATAAAAATTATCTTTTTGAATAGCAGCACTAAAATCTATTCCATAATCTGTTGTAGCAACAGTATAATCACCAACTGGCACATAATAGCTATGAACAAAATAAACTTGATGTTCCTCTGGTAATCCTTTGAATATTTCTGATTTGAAATTGGAAATATTATTCCATCCCATGTGAGGGATTTTCAATCCTTCATCAAACTTCTTCACTTCAGCATCTATAATACCTAAGCACTCTACATCTCCTTCCTCAGAATGTTTCGCCATTAATTGCATCCCTACACAAATACCTAAAACTGGCTGCGTTAAAGTTGGAATTAATTGATCTAAACCAGACGCTCTTAATTGATCCATCGCGGCCTTTGCTGCTCCAACACCTGGAAATATAACTTTGTCGGCGGATTTAATAAAATCATGGTCTTTTGTCAGAATTGGGTCAAACCCTAATCTGTTCACTGCATATTTAACAGATTGAACATTTCCTGCACCATAATCTATAAGAGCTATTTTCATTTACAAAAATTGAAGTGCAAAGGTCGTTAAAAAGAAAACCACTTCCAAAATGAAAGTGGTTTTCGACTTGACTTATATACAGAAAGAACGAATTTACCTTACTAATTTGACATATCCATTATCATAGAAGCTTCCCCCATCAATATCACGGTATTAAAGCGTCCAGAAATATGTTCCCGAAGACGACTCAGCTCCTTTTCCATCAAAACCATCCCATCTTGGAATAACTCCTGTTGAAACATGAACTAACTCTCCCCATCTATTGTACACTTTGAATTCTATGTATTCAATATTCGCCATCATATATTCCAAATCTTCCCAAACAATTTCAAATGGAATAAAACCATCATTTACACCATCACCATTAGGAGAGAAGATATTTGGCAAGGTCACTTTTATTGGTCTACAATATTCCGCTATTGTGACAGAATCATAAGCTGAACATCCATAGTCGTCATAAACCGTTGCATCAAACCACCCTGATTCATTAGTAATGAATTCATTAGCCACTGAACCGTCAGTCCACTCAACAGAAGTTCCATTATTTACAGCAGTAATAATTACTTGTTCATCTGCTTCAGGCATGCTACACATACTTAAGGTATCTGGTACTAACTCGATAGTTGGAAGCGACTGAACTCTAACATAAGTTGTATCATCTCCCCAACATCCTTTTGAATCGATTACGAGAACTGAATACTCCCCTGTAGTACTGACAGTTATTTTAGATTCTGTTTGAGTAGTATTCCAAGAATAAGACAATCCTCCTGTTTCATTTTCAACAACCGAACTAATAGTCGTTTCATCACCATCACAAATTACAGAATCTGCTATTAATTGAACATCTAAATCAGGCCCAGGGTTAACAACTACTGTATCAGATTTGAAACAATTATTTGTATCAACTACATCAATGTAATATACCCCTGGTGAATTAATTGAAATACTATCCTCAATAGCAGATGTATTCCACAAGTATGATATAGCACCTTCTTCTTCAACACCAAGATTAATGTATAAATACTCACAAACATCTCTATGGGTCCCAAGATCAACTTTAGGCAATTGATTAATAGTTAGATAAATAGTATCGGAAGCGTAACAATCAAATGAATTTGTCACTCTTACAATATATCTACCAGCTGTTTTAACATTAATAGCTTGATCAATAGAGGCATTAGACCAAAGATAATCTGCACCAATATTAGCTGCATCAAAAACAATACTATCCAAATCACAAATCGCAGTATCCATACCTAGATTTACCACAGGAACCGTATCAACCGTCACCAAAATTGAATCCGACGCTGAACAATTAGCTGGATTAGTAACTGTAACGATATAATTAAATGCAGAATCAACAGTTATTGTTTGAGAACTTGCACCATTGTTCCAGATAAAAATTGAACCATTGTTACCTGCATCAATCATCATTTCATCTCCAGCACAAAGACTTGAATCGATACCTAAATCAACTATTGGTAAATTATCAACTGTAACTTCAACGGTATCATAACCAACACAATTATTAGTATCCGTAACGATTACAGAATAAACATTTGCTGTACTCACAACAATCGTATCATCAAGCTCTCCGGTTGGTGACCATACCAATGACACATCAGATAAACCTGTAAAAAGCTCCATTGAATCCCCAGCACACAGACTTGAATCACTCCCTAAATCAGGCACTGGCAATTCATTAATCTTCAATGAAACGGTATCATAACCAACACAACCTTTAGTTGTGGTTACTATTACATCGAATGATCCTGAGCTGGAAACAGAGATTGTTCTATTTGCGGCCCCAATATTCCACTCGTATGACGCCCCTATATTTTGAGCATCTAATAGCAAAGTAGAATCCGCACAAATCGAAGTATCATTCCCTAAGAAAACAACCGGTAAAGTATCTATTTGTAAAATCAAAGTATCATAACCAACACATCCATTTACATCAGTAACAACAACGTTAAAAGTATCAGCAGAACTAACATTAATTGCTTGTGTTGTTTCAAGTGTATTCCAAAGCCATGCAACACCTTTTTGGCTATCTATTAAAAGTGTAGAATCAATACAAATGCTAGTGTCATTTCCTAGATCAATAACAGGTAAAGTATCAATCGTTATCACAATCTGATCATAATTTTGACAATTATTTCCATCGGTAATTAATACGCCATAACCACCAAGAGAATTCACTGTAATTTGAGAAGTAACCTCATTATTAGGAAACCATTGGTATGTATATCCAACACCCGCATTTAAAGTAATATCCTTATCAGCACAAATTGATGTATCATTACCTAAGAATAGGTAGGGGATTGTATCTACTGTTACTTCAACAGTATCTCTCCCAATACAGCCTTCATCATCAGTGATTTCTACAGAATAAAGCCCAGCTATCTTCACAATAATAGAATCAATCACCTCACCATTTGGAGCCCAGTTATAAACGTAAGGTTTTCCTGCAAACAGAACCATTGAATCTCCTTGACAAATAGAGCTATCAGGACCAAGATTCAAATATGGCACAGTATCAACAATCAAAGTAACACTATCAACTCCTTTACACCCATTACCATCAGTTATCGTTACAGCGTAAACATCTGCTGTATTAATTCCTGAAATGGTTTGAGTAATCTCCAACCCCGGTGTCCAAGCGTAAGAATATCCTGCCCCAGCATCGAATGTAATGTTTGCATCTGCACAAATTGAAGTATCATTACCTAAATCTACAACTGGTAAAGTGTCGATGATCAAAGTAATATTATCTGTTCCAGTACATCCGTTACCATCAGTAATGGTAACTCCGTAAGTGTTCGCTGAATTCACACTGATAGTTTGAGTGATTTCTAACCCCGGTGTCCAAGCGTAAGTATAACCTGCTCCTGCATCGAATGTGATATTGGCATCGGCACAAATTGAAGTATCATTCCCTAAATCTACAACTGGTAGTGTATCTATTGTTAATGTGATATTATCAGAACCTGTTCAGCCATTTCCATCAGTAATGGTAACACCGTAAGTAGAAGCAGTATTTTTATTAATTGTTTGAGTTATCTCCAATCCAGGTGTCCAAGCATAAGTATAACCTGCTCCTGCATCGAATGTAATTTTTGCATCTGCACAAATTGCGGTATCATTGCCTAAATCAACAACTGGTAAAGTATCGATTGTTAATGTGATATTATCAGAACCTGTACAGCCATTTCCATCAGTAATTGTAACTCCGTAAGTGTTCGCTGAATTCACATTGATAGTTTGAGTGATTTCTAATCCCGGTGTCCAAGCGTAAGTATAACCTGTTCCTGCATCGAATATGATATTGGCATCGGCACAAATTGCAGTATCATTTCCTAAATCTACAACTGGTAAAGAATCCACAGTGATAGTTCTTGAAGAAGTTGAAGAACAACCTCCAACAGGTGCATCAAATGTAAAAGTTACAGTGTAAGAACCAGGGTCAGTATTAGATGCGGAAGCATCAAAAATATCTCCAGTCATTATTGCCGGATTACCCCCAGCAGGTGTTGACGTTATAGACCATGATCCTGCATCTCCCAATTCATGCAAAGACAAATCTTCAGTTTGACCTACACAAACATTACTAGGTTGAGAAATAGATGTATCAGGACAAGAGACAGATGCACAAGCATAATTTTGAGGCAGCCCTAATGCGACTGTCCCACCAGTCGCAAAGCCATTATTTGATAAACCAATACCAACAGCTGTAGCCGTTGTAGAATTTGGATTAGAAATAGTTGTAAGAGTTGTCTCTCCTGCACCCACCCATTTACCAGCATATAGCACCCCATCATCTCCGGTCACAATTTCTCCATAGTATTCAGAATTCCCTACTTGAGTAGTCACTGTTGAAGAAACATTATAATGATATAAACCTTGAAAACCGGCTACGGCTGTAAAATATATTATTGCATCGTTAGGCGAAAATTCAGAACCATAAGCACCAAGACCCAAACCACCAATTGCCACTTCATTACTTACAGCACCTGTACTTAAATTAAAATCATAAAGCTTTGCACCATTGGCATGTGTCATAACCAATTTAGTTCCATCACTACTAAAATCCATAGTACCTCTTCGCATTGCATCTGTAGTGAAATTTACACCTAGTGAAGACTTTATCGTTGCTTGAGGCCCGGCACTTGTTACAGGAATTGCATAAAAGGTTGTACCAGTTTTACTATAACCAACTACCCATGTTGTATCTCCACATCCAGTTGCAGCTAACATCTCTGACGAAGTAGCTTCCTGAACATTATCTGAACTAATCACATCTCCTAAAGGAGAACCAACAGTTCCATTACCGGCAGCGGTCATATCTACTTCATGATATCTAATTCCATGATCAGTCGCGTTATCAATATCATCTGATGTGAAAATGTAATAAACATCATTACTCCCAGGTTTTGAAATAGCTAGAGCTCCTTGAGCAGATGATGTCCCTCCTGCCCCTGTAAAAGTACCACTTGGCATTAATGTGTAAGAAGCATCCCAAACTTTTGTTCCATCAGAGTAAAAAAGAACATTGCCCGATCCATCCGAAACTACCGTAACTGATTCATTAAAAGTTGTTCCTGAAACTCCATTATTAGTCACAGGAGAACCTCCAGAGAAATCCATCCCCTATTGCCCCGTTCCAAAAAACCACATTTCTGTTTGAGAATTAGCTTTGAAAGATAATATCAAAGCCAACAACGATAATTTTACAACTCCCCCCAGAGTTGAATTGCTAATTTTCTGCATAACCCAAATTGTCAAGTCTATAATAGACTGTCACCCCCTATTGATGACAACCTTTTAAAAGTTTAATTCCCAATGTTTTAAACCAATAAAAAAGGAAATATGATGCAAAGGTCAGATATTAGAACTTACAAAACAAATGAAATGCAATTATTAACCCTAAAAAAGACACTTAATCGACGAAAAAACAAATTTAAACGGTGAAAAATGCAATTTAAAATAAGAAATCACAAACCAGGAAAACAAGAATGAATTACTATTTTTTACATTCTTTCCGGAACATCAATTCCTATTACCCCTAGAGCTATCTCCAATACCCTACCAACTTGAGCCGTAAGATTTAATCTAAACTTCTTTAGCTCATCATTATCCTCGTTTAATATATTATGGGATGCATAGAACTGAGAATATTCTTTGGCTAAATCATAACAATAATTAGCAATAATTGCTGGGCTGTAATTTTCAGCAGCGAGCGCAATTGTCTTTTCGTAATCATTTATTTTACCAATTAGGCTTTTTTCCTTTTCAGATAAGTTTGATGAAACGACACCTTCAAAATCACTAGAACCATATTTACGTATTAATGATTTAGTTCGAACGCAATTAAAAAGTATAAAAGGCCCCGTATTCCCATTAAAATCAATAGAGTCTTCAGGATTAAACACCAATCCTTTTCTTGGGTCAACCTTAAGTAAGAAATACTTTAAAGCTGCCATCCCAATCATTCTATTAATATCATTAATTTCTTCTTTTGAATACCCTTCTAACTTCCCTTTTTCTGCAGTTGCTTTTGCAGCAGTATCTATCATTTCCTGCATCAAATCATCAGCATCTACTACAGTCCCCTCTCTGGTTTTCATTCTACCCGATGGTAATTCAACCATTCCATAAGAAAGATGATATAATCCATCAACAAACTTATATCCTAACTTTTTCAGAATTAAAAACAAAACTTTGAAATGATACTCTTGCTCATTACCAACAGTGTATATCATTCCGTCAATATTAAAATCTTTATCTCTTTCGATTGCCGTACCAATGTCCTGAGTCATATAAACAGCAGTTCCATCCTTTCTTAAAACAAGTTTTTCGTCTAAACCTTCATCGGTTAAATCGCACCAAACAGAACCATCTTCTCTTTTGTAAAAAACATCTTTTTCTAAACCTTCCTCAACAACTTTTTTTCCTAATAAATAAGTGTCTGACTCAAAATATAATTTATCGAAATCAACCCCCATAGCTTTATAAGTCGATTCGAAACCATCATAAACCCATTGATTCATTTTTTCCCACAAAGCAGTAACCTCAGCATCTCCTTCTTCCCACTTTCTCAACATTTCTTGAGCTTCTTTAAAAAGTGGAGCTTCCTGCATAGCTTCATCTTTGGACATTCCTTTATCCATTAATTCAGCCATTTCAATTTTGTAGTGTTTATCAAACTCTTTATAATATTTCCCAACTAAATGATCTCCTTTTAACCCCTCAGATTCTGGAGTACCACCATTACCCCATTTTTGCCAACTCAACATACTTTTACATATGTGAATTCCTCTGTCATTAATGATTTGAGTTTTTAAAACTTGGTTTCCATTCGCTTTTAAAATTTCAGCAACAGAATATCCTAAAAAGTTATTTCTTATATGACCTAAATGAAGAGGTTTGTTTGTATTTGGCGAAGAATACTCCACCATCAAAGTTTTAGGATTTTCAACTTTAACTTTCCCAAAATCTGGGTTACTAGCAATACCATTTAAGATAGATCCCCAGTTATCATTATTAAGAACTAGATTCAGGAAACCTTTAATTACGTTGTAATCAACAACTTCATCAAGTTGATTTTTTAAAGCCTCCCCTAGCTCTTCCCCTGTAGTAACAGGATTTTTTTTAGATAATTTTAAAAATGGAAAAACCACCACAGTAACATCTCCTTCAAACTCAGCTAGCGTTTTTTGAACCTGAACATCTCCTCCAGCTATACTCCCCCCATACATCTGATTCACTAACTCTGCTACCTTTTGTGTGATTTTGTCTGAAATTGCCATGAATTAAAATTTGATGCAAAAATAAACCATTTTTAAATACTCATTTTAGAGCACTCTGTAAATAGCCAATTAATTCGTTGAAAAACTACCTCCAATCGGAAATTCTAGACCAAACATTGGTTGTTCTTTTTTTTGTCTCGAATTTGTTTAAAAAACCATTTTACAGAATAAAAATTATATTATTTTTGTTGTGACCGAAAAAAACAAAAAAATGACAAAAAACAAGTATCGAAGCTTTAATAAAGCACGAGAGTTCGTTTTAAAGCTTGGGTTAAAAAACCGTTACGAATGGGCTGTTTATTGCTCAGTTAGTGAACTAAAACCTAACGACATACCCCACAATCCAGACGAAATATACAAAGCTTGGAATGGATGGAAACACTGGCTTGGAAGTTATGAAAAGACTGAATTTCTTCCGTACAAAGAAGCTAGAAAAATTGTTCACGAAAAAAACTTGAAAACGACAGCTGAATGGAAAAAATGGTGCAACTGGAATCCAAATGATTTCGGATTAAAACCACCTGAAATCCCAGCTTCTCCGGACATTCATTACAAAGATTCAGGTTGGATTGGTTATAACGATTGGTTAGGAACTGAAAACCCTAGACTTAACAAAAAATATAGACCATTTGATGAAGCAAGAAGTTTTGCTAGAAGTTTAGGCTTAACATCAACAGAATATTGGTTAAAATACTGTAAAGGAGAATTTAAAGTTCTTCCTCCTAAACCTAGTGACATCCCTACAAATGTTGCGAGAAAATACAGAGATTCAGGATGGAATGGAATGAACGATTTCCTTAATGCAAAGGAGCACAGAAGAGTTCGAAGACTTAATAATGCCAGGGATTTTGAAGAGGCTAGAAAATTTGTTCATGGATTAAAACTTAAAAACCTTAAACAATGGCTCAAGTATGTCAAAGGTGAACTCCCTGGTTATGATGCAAAACCGAATGACATTCCTAATTCACCTGAATTAGTTTACAAAGGTCATGGTTGGAGAGGCTATGGTGACTGGTTTGGAACCTATACAATTGCTCCATTTAAAAGAAAATATAGATCGTTTGAAAGCTCGAGAGAATTTGCACGTGAGCTTGGCTTAACTTCTTCTGAAAAATGGATTGCATACTGTAAAGGTGATTTCCCGAATTTACCTCCAAAACCAGATGATATCCCAACAAACGTAGCAAGGAAATATGCTAACGAAGGATGGAAAGGGTATAAAGACTTTTTACAAAGTAATATTCACAGACAAAAGTACAGTAAGTTTCGTCCTTATGAGGAAGCTAGAGAATTTGTTCACGCTTTAAAATTGAACGATTACAAAGAATGGCATCAATACATCGCAGGTGAAATGCCTCATCTACCTCAAAAACCAAAAGACATCCCTGCAAATCCATCAGGTGTTTACAAAGACAAAGGTTGGATTGGGATTGGTGATTGGATTGGATCAGAAGCTTTTCCATATGCTCATATGGAATACCGAAAATTTTCTGAGGCTAAAAAATTCGTTCGCGAATTAGGTTTAACAAGTTCAGTAGAATGGGTTGCATATTGTAAAGGTGAATTTGAGCATTTACCACCAAAACCAATTGATATTCCAGCTAATGTTGTTAGAAAATATGAAAACAAAGGATGGAAAGGATTTAAAGACTTTTTATGGTCGGATAAACACAGAAAAGCAAGACGTGAATTCATGTCGTACAAAGAAGCTAAAGCGCTTGTCAAAAAGTTGAATATTGATTCAAAAGAAAAGCTTGAAAAATTCACCTCAAGTAAAGACAAACCTAAAAACTTCCCAGTATATCCTCAAATGTGCTACCAACGAAAAGGGTGGCAATCTTTCGAGAAATTTTTTAAATAATTTAAAGAGCCTTGTTAACCCAAGGCTCTTTTTTTATCCCTTTCAAAAAACAATAGTGCAAAACTTTTAAAGTTCTATCTAACAACAGCCTAGTCTTGAGATTATTTTTATAGTTGATTAAGTTGAAGAGGAACAGCATGTTTGGAAAGAAAAAACAACAAGGAAACACATTTAAAACACCTCCTAAGGAAAATAAAAAGTCAAAGGAAAAATCAGTCAAAAGCGGTTCTAGCAAAAGCTTTTCATTTAAAAAAATACTATTCCCGGTATACACCTTCTTTGAAAACGACAGAAATAGATATCTGGTTGGTTTAACCTCTACCTTAGCCGCAATATTTTTAACTTTCAGCTTTGTATCTTATTTCTTTTCCTGGGAAGTTGATCAAGATAAAGTTGAAAACTGGAGTACAACAGGTTTTGAGGTATTCAACGAAAATTATAATTACTCAAACAATGCCCAAAATCAAATGGGTACAATAGGAGCTAAACTTTCTCATTTCTTCATGTTTAAAGGCTTTGGTGTACTTGCTTTTGGAATACCATTTATTCTTTTCATTACTGGAGTAAAACTTGCGTTCAAAAAGGAAATCTTACCCATAAAATCTACTTTCAAAAAAACACTCCCTATCATGATTTGGGGAGCTACTTTTTTTGGATTACTATTTAAATCAAGTGATTTTAATTACGGAGGGGCTCTTGGATCACAGATAAATATTTGGCTCGATCACATTGCAGGTACTTGGGGTGTTATTTTCTTACTCCTATTTACTGGAATTATTATTTCAAGATTTTCTCTAGGTATTAAACTTGAATACGTCTTTAGTAATCTTTTTGACAAATCAACCTCGAACAATCAATCAGAAGAAAAAGTTGAAAATAATTTCATCAACACACAAAACGGTTTCAAAACGGTTCTTCCTACAGAAGAGAATACAACGACAGCCTCTTATGAAGATGAAGTCGATTCAACAGAGAATGAGCCAATTGACGAACCTGAATTAATCACTACTGAAAGCATACCATTTTCAACTGAATTAGAGATTGATACGGTTGAAGAGAACCAACACGAAGAAGTTCCTTTTAGTACACAAGAGCAAAGTGAAGATGAACTAAATGAAGAAGATCAAAACTCTGTTAACTTCGACTTAATTTCTTCTACTGATGAGCCAGAAGAAAAAACAGAATCAGATGAACTTTCATTTGAGATTGAAGAATCTCCAGAGGAAGAAGAATTACTTACTGAGGAACAAATAAATGAGAAGGTTAGAGAATTTGGTGAATATGACCCAACACTTGATTTAGGTGATTACCACTTCCCTTCTATCGATTTACTTAATCAATATGATCAAGGCGTTAAACAAACAGTAGACCCTGCAATTCTAGAGGAAAACAAAAACAATATTGTAAACACACTTAAGAACTACAAAATTGAAATTGATTCCATAAAAGCTACAATTGGTCCAACTATAACGCTTTACGAAATTGTACCTGCTCCAGGAGTTAGAATTTCAAAAATCAAAAACTTAGAAGACGATATTGCTCTTTCACTTGCGGCGCTTGGTATTCGTATTATAGCTCCTATACCTGGAAAAGGAACTATTGGTATTGAGGTTCCAAATCCTAACCCTGATATAGTTTCAATGCACACAGCTATATCTTCTAAGGCTTTCCAAAACGCCAAAATGGAATTACCGCTTGCTCTTGGTAAAACCATTACTAACGAGACATTCACTATAGATTTAGCTAAAATGCCCCACTTATTAATGGCAGGGGCAACTGGACAAGGTAAATCGGTTGGTCTTAACGCTATTCTAGTAAGTTTACTTTACCGTAAACATCCATCTGAACTAAAATTAGTTTTGGTTGACCCAAAAAAGGTTGAACTTACACTTTTCAATAAACTATACAGACATTTCTTGGCTAAGCTTCCTGATGAGGAAGAACCAATTATTACAGACACGCAAAAAGTTGTAAATACCGTCAATTCGCTTTGTATTGAAATGGATGACCGATATGAGCTACTAAAAAATGCTCATTGTAGAAACATTAAAGAGTATAACGCTAAGTTCAAACAAAGAAAGCTAAACCCTGAAAAAGGTCATAGATTCCTACCATATATTGTTTTGGTTATTGATGAGTTTGCAGATTTAATTATGACTGCCGGTAAAGAGATTGAAACACCAATTGCTCGTTTAGCTCAGCTTGCAAGAGCTATAGGTATTCACTTAATCGTTGCCACACAACGTCCATCCGTAAACATTATTACTGGTACAATTAAAGCTAACTTCCCAGCTAGAATTGCATTTAGAGTAACGTCTAAAATCGACTCTAGAACAATTCTGGACGCAGGAGGTGCTGATCAATTAATTGGTCGAGGTGATATGCTACTAAGTACAGGTAACGATTTAATCCGTATCCAATGTGCTTTTGTTGACACTCCAGAAGTTGAAGAAATTTGTGAATTCATTGGTGAACAAAGAGGCTACCCAGACGCCTATCATTTACCTGAATATGTTGATCCAAATGGAGAAGGTGGAGGCATGGCTGATATTGACATGGATGATCGTGATGATAAATTTGAAGAGGCCGCAAGAATAATCGTACTTCATCAACAAGGATCTGCATCTCTACTTCAACGAAAACTTAAATTAGGATACAACCGTGCTGGTAGAATTGTTGACCAATTGGAAGCCGCTGGAATCATAGGTCCTTTTGAAGGAAGTAAAGCCAGACAAGTTTTAATTCCTGATGAAATCAGTTTGGAACAGAAATTGATAGACCTTGAAATCAAAACAAATAATTAACTTTGAACCATAATTTTTAAGATAAATGAAAAGCTTATTTGCACTATTATTTGCAGCATCATTAAACAATAATGAACTACCTAAAGAAGCCACTCCTGCAATCTCTGTTGCTGAGCCAGCTACTATTACTATCACTAACGCTGCTCCTCAAAAAGATCCAAAAGCAACTGAAATATTAAATGCAGTTTCTGTTAATACAAAATCTAAGAAAACTATTTCGCTTGATTTTACTTTCACTTTAAAAAATGGTGATATGAAAGAAAGCCAAAAAGGTAAACTTATTATAAAAGGAGAAAAATACTGGTATAATATTTTTGGAGCTGAAAAAATAAGTGATGGTAAAAGTACTGCCGACGTTATTACAGAAGACAAAGAAGTTACAATTGGATTGGCAAACTTTAATGATCCAGACGAATTTTCTCCACAAGAAATGTTCACAATCTATGAAGAGGGGTATAAATACCGCTACATGGGACAAAAAACAATTAATGGGGTTGTATTGGACTTAATTGATTTATATCCTGAAGGTGGAAATCCTCAACCATACAGAAGCATTACTCTTTTTGTAAATTCACAAACAAACGAAATCAAAAAGATTGAATTATTTCGCAAAACAAGTCCAAAAGTGTTTGCTGTAGAAGTAAACAAAGTGGAATATGATAAAGTAATCGCAGATGACACTTTTAAGTGCGAGTGCGAAAGATGGCCAGCAGACAAAGGCTGGGATTGTGACGACACAAGTGATAGCAAATAAGTTATTAAAACACGTTAATATCTTTTAAGCCCAAGATTTCATCTTGGGCTTTTTTTTGAGCATTTTTACAGCTCAATTTCAAGTTATGAAGTACGGAATTATTGAACTTAGTGTAGTCCCTGGAAGAGCTGAAGCTTCTGATAAAAGCGAGATGATAACTCAATTGCTGTTTGGTGATGTTTTCACCATTATTGAAGAAGCCGAAAAATTTATTAAAGTAAAAGTTCATTACGATAATTACGAATGTTGGATTTGCAGAAAACAATACTTATCCATTGGAGAATCGGAGTTTTCTCAAATTTCAAACTCGCCTTATCATTGTACTACGGATTTAGTTCAAGTAATTGAATATAAAAACAATCTGCTTCCAATCGTTCAAGGTAGCTCCCTACCCCACTTTAAAAACGATCAATTTAAAATAGGGAATGAAGTTGTAACCTTTAACGGCAATGTTTCTGTACCTGCTAAAATAGGGTCGAAAGATAAAATTGTTGAAGATGCACTCATGTACTTAAACGCTCCATATTTGTGGGGAGGTAAATCACCATTTGGAATTGATTGTAGTGGGTTCAGCCAAATAGTATATAAAATCAACAATATTGTTATACCAAGGGATGCATATCAGCAAGCTGAATTAGGTGATAGCTATTCTTTTGTTGAAGAAGCTGAGCCAGGTGATCTAGCATTCTTTGACAATGAAGAAGGTAGAATTACGCATGTAGGAATTTTGGTATCCAAAAACAAAATCATACATGCTTCTGGCAAAGTTCGAATCGACACGCTAGATCATCAAGGGATTTACAATAGAGAAACCAATTCCTACACGCATAAATTAAGGATAATTAAAAACTTAATTTAAACCGCGCAGGATTCAAAGTCTATAATAAAAGTTGTTCCTTCTCCAATTTTTGATTCAAAATCAATAGTTGCTTTATGCCGCTCAAGCACTTTCTGAACAATCGCCATCCCAGCACCTGTTCCTCCTCCATATTCATCTTTTGCGTGTAGTCTTTTGAAAAAAGAGAAAACCTTTTCCTTGAATTTTGAGTCGATTCCAATCCCGTTATCTTTCACAAAGACCTTATTTCCTTCTCTCCAAATTTTGATGGATTTAACATCAGATTCATTATATTTTATGGCATTCGTAATCAAATTATTAAATACCTCTCTCATTTTAATAATATCAACTTTCAACTCTCCTAAATCCTCTAATTCAAGTTCAATATCAGCTTTATCATTAACCCTTAGAAATTCAGCAACCTCTCTTACTAAACTTGTCATTGGCGCAGCATTTTGCTCCAACTTCATCTTATTCACTCTAGAAAAAGTTAACAAATCATCCACCAACGCAGTCATGCTTTTAGCTTGATCTTTAATCCCCTGAAGCATTTCTTTTCCTTCACCACCAATTTTATCTCCAAAATCCTCTTCTAAAAAAGTAGCATAATGGGCCATATTTCTTATGGGCGATTTTAAATCATGGGAAGCAACGTAGGCAAACTCTTCCAATTGCTCATTGCTCAAAGCAAGTTTTGTTGTAAGTTCCTCTAATTCTTTGTTTCTTTTAACCTCCTCGGTGATATCCCAATTCGTTCCTAACATTCTCAATGGTAATCCATTCTCATCCCTAAAAACAGTTGCTTTTGCCTGAATAAATCTTATCTCTCCATTAGGCCAAAGAACTCGAAATTGAGTATCAAACTCTTTATTCCCCTGCAACGCCTCTTGAATAAGTTGATCTCCAGGCTCCTTATCTTCTGGATGCAAACCATTTTGCCAAGCTTCGTAAGCTCCGGAAAAATCACTAGATTTAATACCATAAAGAGCATACATTTGATCATCCCATACAAGCTCGTTTTTAACTACATCCCAATCCCAAATCCCAACATTACCTACAGCCGCCGCAATTACAGCGCGCTCTTTTAATCTGGAAACCTCTTCCAGCTTTTTCTTCTCAGTTGTAACTTCTTGAAAGGTACCGTAAAACCCAACTACCTCATCAGCATCCCCAAATTGCGGCATACCAATTGACTTCACCCAAATCTCTGTCCCTTTTGTGGTAACAATCTCTAATTCGGTTTCAAAGGATTCTCCATTCTCAATTATGTTATTACACAAACGTGCTATTTCGTCTCTACTAAATCCTTCTTTGTAAAAATTAATCCCGCTTTCTAAATCCGGAACATAATCCAGCTCAACTTCATGAATCTTCTTTGTGTTTTCATCCCAAAACAACGTATGATTAATCAAATCAACATGCCAAACACCAATTCCAGAAATTTCACGAGTTTTATCAAAAAGCTTTCTATAAAGAGGTTCGATAGTCTTTTCCATGCCACTTATTACGCGATTCAACCAATTTGGTTCCCATAAAAAAAGCCCAGCAAATGCTGGGCTTTAATACTAATTTTGAAGCTTTTTACTTGAAGTACTTCATTGTTCCAATATTGTTTAAGTCTTCGAAAGCTAACTTTAATCTCTCAACGAAAGAAAGCTCTGCTTTTCTTAACCAAACTCTAGGATCATAATATTTCTTGTTAGGAGCATCAGCCCCAGTTGGATTACCAATTTGTCCTTGTAAGTAATCTTTATTTTCTGTGTAGAAGTTTTTAATTCCATCCCAGAAAGCCCATTGTAAATCAGTATCAATATTCATTTTTACTGATCCATAAGAAATAGCTTCTCTGATTTCTTCAACTGAAGAACCTGAACCTCCATGGAATACAAAAGAAACTGGCTTTTCAGCTAATCCGTCTCTTTGCTCTAAGAATTTTTGTGAATTATCTAAAATTTTCGGAGTCAACTTAACGTTTCCTGGCTTGTATACACCGTGAACATTTCCGAATGCAGCAGCAACAGTGAATTTATCAGAAACTTTGCTTAACTCATCCCATGCGTAAGCAACTTCTTCTGGTTGAGTATATAATTTAGACTCATCAACATCAGAGTTATCAACACCATCTTCTTCTCCTCCAGTGATTCCTAACTCAATCTCTAAAGTCATTCCCATCTTGCTCATTCTGTCAAGGTATCTTTTACAGATTTCCATATTTTCTTCCAAAGACTCTTCAGAAAGATCAATCATGTGAGATGAAAATAACGGCACACCATGAGCTTTGTAAAACTCCTCTCCTGCATCTAATAAACCGTCGATCCAAGGCAATAATTTCTTAGCACAGTGATCAGTATGTAACATTGCTGTTGCACCATATTTATCTGCCATGTTCCAAACGTGCTCAGCACCTGAGATAGCACCTGCAATAGCTCCTTTTTCACCAGCGTTACCTAAACCTTTTCCAGCAATAAATTGAGCACCTCCATTTGAGAATTGCACAATTACAGGAGAATCAACCGCAGCAGCAGTCTCTAAAACTCCATTAATACTGTTTGACGATACAACGTTTACACCTGGTAAAGCAAATTGATTTTCTTTTGCTACTCTGAATACTTCCTGAACACCATCACCGGTAACAACACCTGGTCCAATTTTTACAGCAGTTTCACTCATTTTTCTGTCTATTTAAATTTGAAGCCCAAAAATAAGCATTTCTTTGTTAACAGACTTTTAAACTTTTCCACTGTTTTAATTATCTATTTTTGTGATCTGATGTGGAGTAAAGAAGAAGTGAAAAATAGACGGATAAGGTTTTACACCAACTTTGGAATTTTCATGAAAAAACATGCTGGAGAGTACGGTGAGAAAATCCGCTGGGTAAATTACAGAACTGGTGTAAACTCAATCAGATTTAAAATAGAAGCGCAAAAAAACACCTCCTCTGTTTCGATTGACATTGTAAACAATGACGAATGGGTTCGGGAAGTTTTTTTTGAGCAATTTGAGGAATTTAAAACTTTGCTAACTAATTCGATGGATGACCTTGAATGGGTTAAATCTTACAGGGTTGATTCAGGTGTATATATTGGTAGAATTTACACTGAATTAAATGGCCCAAGTATAAATAACGAATCCGAATGGGGCGAGATATACCAATTTTTCGAAAAGAACTTAGTTGCTCTGCATGAATTTTGGGAGATATCTCAAGATGTTTTTAAAGATTTAGAAAACTAAATCCTCTCCATCCTCCAAAACATTATAATTTAATTTAAGCGCCTTCTCAGACGAGCCTTCGTATAGGTGAGTTAAATAAATATCTGACTTGTTTGATTGAACAACTTGACTAGCCTCTAATTCTTCAACGCTTATATGTCCTTCCCCAATTCGCTCAATAAAATTACATTCGAGTATGACTGTATCTGATTTTTGAATAAGTTTTTCAACTCCTTCATGCCAACACGTGTCCCCAGAAAAACCTAGTTTATATGATTGATTTTGAATTATGTAGCTTACCGGAATTGCATCTTCAGAATGAACCATTGGTAAAACCGAAAGCTTAAAGTCATCTAAATCATATTCTCCTCCATTCTGATTTACCGAAACAAATTCTAAATTCAGTTCATCTAGCAATTTCTCAGTGCCTGAATAAAGTACTTTTTGAAGCTCCTTTACTTTAGTCATAATTGAACCAGGACCAATTATGGTTAGTTTCTTTTCTTGGGGAGTTATGTATTTCAAAGCCAAAAGCAAGGCGGATAAACCTGCAAAATGATCTCCATGATAATGCGTAATTAAAATATAATCAATAGTGGAAAATGATATATTTTCTTTTTGTAATGCTAATGGAACGGTAAAACCACAATCTATCAAAACGTTCTTATCTCCCACCTCTAGCAAGTAAGAAGAGTTCATACGAGATTGCTGATTAAATGCATTTCCAGTACCTAATACTTTTAATTTCACGCCTTAATATCTTTGGTATTCTAATCTTTCAAACTCTGTTCCAGACTCATTATATTTTAGAATCTCCTCTAATTCACCTTGGTAATAATGATAAACAGTTTTTTGAATTAAAAGATTCTCATTATTGTAAACCAATTCCTCTTTTAACTCACTACCATTTAAGTAACGAACTGTTTTTTCTTGTAATACACCATTAGAGTTAACTAGCCGTTCAACAGTCATATCGTTAGAAAACTCATCGTAATAAACAATATGCTCAACACTATTTCCCTTATATCGTATTTTTCGATACAACTTGTTTATACCTACAAAATACTCAAGGGAATCAATGTAATTTTCACCGTTATTGCTTGAATATTTCTCAGCGATTAATTTATCTGCAGTATCATAAAAAAATTCAATCTTCGAGTTTTGTTGACCTGTAACCGTTTCAGAAACTAATAAATCGTCTTCGAATTCAAAGATTTTTTCACTTAAAATCTTACCATTCGGATCTTGCAAAGAAATCAACACACATCTATTCAAGCTATCATAGGAATACAAAGCAGTTCCTTCCTCACTCCCGTTCTTTTTACTCGTAATAATTCTTGAAACATCGCCATTTGAATTGTACTCATAAGAATTACTCCCATTGAAACGACCATTTACATACTGATATTCTTTACAAATTTCACCAATCTGTCCCTCTCGATCACATGGTGGTAATTCATCCACTGAACAGCTGAACAGAAAAAGAACGGAAAAAAGGAATAAGATTCGCATGCTTAAAGATAAATAATCCTATTTATCATTTAAAGCCCAATTGTATTCTATAAATCCTTTCAATTTATATCCTTTTAGATCCTTGGAAGTATTTTTAGTAATCCAATTTAATAATTTTTCTTTACCTCCAAAATCAGCGGCATACCACTCAAAAATTTGGCTGAGGTATACATTTTTACCTTCTACCCTCATTCCATAACTTGAATCGTTTAAGAATTGTTCTGTCGCTTTTTGCAATTGATCTTCTAATTTTAAAGCCTGAAAAGGACGACTACTCAATTTAGGACAAGCTACTGCGGCGCAATTCAGTGCAAAATGGATTCGAGGCTCTTTAAAAGTTGGTCTGATTAAATTATTTTCCAACTCATTTAAAGTCATGACTTCTGTTCCTGTCTTTACAAATTTTATATCCCAAGGATTAGTTATATCACGAATCGTTTTAAGCGGATAATTATCCAGTATTAAACTCACTGTAGAAGCATTATATAAATTAATATAATAAGCCAACTTTTCATTTTTTGAACCAGTATCATTTGGCCTTTCCGACTGCATCATAGTTAAGTATTTTTTCAACTCCTCTTTTCTTTGTTTTAAGGAACTATAATCCACTTTTCCCGATCTAACATTCTCCAATAACTCAGCCCAAATTTCATCCTTCGTTTTAGCATTATCATTTGCTCCGTCCTCTATTTCAATAATTTCCTCTTCTTCAATTAAAACAGGATTCACAACTTCCTTTTTTTCATTAATTTCAGATTCAACTCCAACTGTTTTAACTTCAGCTTTCAGAACAAGTTCCTCAGTTTCCGACAAAGGAGTCATCAATTCTTTGCTTTCTTGTCTTAAAGGCCCAAAAGAATCTATTTCATTTTTAGAAACTATAGTAGGTTCAATTACTGTATCAACTATAACCTCATTTATTGTTTCTTTTTTATCAGATAATTCAATTGAAACTTTCTCAACATTTTTTACACCATCTGAACAAGACATCAAAAACAAAACTGGGATTAGGATTTTTTTCATACCTCTAAATACTTAAATATTTTTCGAAGGTTTAGTTAATTTAATTACAAATATGGATTTTTGTTGGATATGGATTTTTCGATTTTAAAGGAAATGTGCAGTATTCACGCTCCATCAGGAAGTGAATACCCTATGACTGAATACGTTTTGAATTACATTCAGAACAACCAATCAAAATGGAAAGTTAAACCTCAAATTCTACACGACGGAGATTTTCAGGATTCAATAGTTTTAGTTTTCGGAGAACCAAAAACAGCCATTTTTGCGCACCTTGACTCAATTGGTTTTACAGTTGGTTATGGATCGTCATTAATTAAAATTGGTGGTCCGCAAACAGAATCGGGATATAAACTTGTTGGAAAAGACTCTAAGGGAGATATTGAATGCGAACTATTTGTAGACGAATATGGAGATATCTCATATATTTTCGAAAGAGAAATTGACAGAGGAACAACATTGACTTTCAAATGTGAATTCATAGAAGAAAATGGATATATAGAATCCTGTTATTTGGATAATAGACTAGGTGTTTTTAATGCATTAAAAGTTGCCGAGACACTTGAAAACGGAATTATATGTTTTAGTTGTTATGAGGAGCATGGAGGTGGGAGCGCTCAATTCTTAGGGAAATACGTTTATGAAAACTATCAAGTTCGAAATGCCTTGATTTCGGATATAACTTGGGTTACATCAGGAGTTCAGCACGGAAATGGGGTAGCTATTTCAATGCGAGACTCAGGAATACCAAGAAGAAAGTTTTTAAATCAAATCATTGATATTGCTAAACAGTCTGATATTCCATTTCAACTTGAAGTAGAAAGCACGGGAGGTAGTGACGGCAATGTTCTTCAACGTAGCTCTTACCCTTTTCAATGGTGCTTTATTGGAGCCGCTGAAGATAATGTTCATTCTCCAAATGAAAAAGTAGCTATACAAGACTTTGAATCAATGATTAATCTTTATAAGGTTTTAATGGAAAAACTGGATTAGCTATCGTTGCTTCAATTGTAAAGAAAAATTGTAAATTTGTTATCACAAAATACGTGAAATGGGAATTAAAGAAGCATTAAAGTCAAAATTTGAAAGCGACCAAATAATGGCCACTGTTAACATCATGTATACCGCAAACTGGTTGCGTGATTTAGGGGCACCCATTTATAAAAAACACGATATTCTTAGTCAGCATTTTAATATCCTTCGAATTGTAAAAGGAAGTCATCCTAAGCCTGTATCTCCAGGCTATATCAAAGATGTAATGATTGATAAAGGAAGAGACTTAACCAGACTTGTTGATAAACTTGTTAAGCTTGGATATCTTGAACGATGTCTTTGTGAAAGTAATCGTAGAAAAATGGAAATTACGATTACCCCTGCAGGGAAAGAAATTGTTGAGACTATTGGAAAAGAAATTAGTAAACTATACACTAAATATAACCTTACAGACGAAGAAGCTGTTACTTTAAGTAATTTACTCGATAAGTTAAGAGGTTAATGGAAGCCTTCACCGAAGCCATTGCTCAGATTTACTTTTTCTCATCAGAAGATGGCGGGCGTTCAATTCCGTTTGGACAAGGTTTCAGCCCCAAACTTGTATTTGATTCCTCCCCCGTTGAATATTTCACTGAATTACAACTAGAAGAATCCGACACCCTTTATCCGGGAGACCAAATTAAACTTCAAATCAAAATTAAAGGAGAACCTGGAATATTCTTGCATACTGGTGCAAGCTTTGATTTGCTAGAGGCCGAAAACAAAATTGGATCAGGAACAATCATGCAACTAATCTAACCTTCCACCTTCCACCTTCCACCTTCCACCTTCCACCTTCATCTAAAAAGTTAACTACCTGTTCCTCAGTACACAATAAATTAACCTCAAATTAATTTAAAAAATACTTGTGGATGAAATCAAAAAAGACGTATCTTTGCGGCGGTGAAGTGACAGAGTGGCCGAATGTACCAGTCTTGAAAACTGGCGTAGGGAGACCTACCGGGGGTTCGAATCCCTCCTTCACCGCACAAATTAAGAAATAAAAAAACCTGAATATTTGTTCAGGTTTTTTTATTTCCAATGAGAGGCAATAATAATATTAGAAATAGTATTATTAGCGTATAATTGTTAATTGTCCATAAGCTACTATTGTACCTTCGGGTTTTGAAAACTGATAAACATAGTTACCCATTTTCAGAGGATTGTTTTGATTATCATTTCCTTCAAATGTAAAGCTACCAGAAACTTCAATTAAAGACTTATATACTTCTAATCCAGACCGAGCATTTCTTAGAGTAAAGACAAGTGGAATCTCTTCATTTGAAATTTCAACTTCTAAGTACCTAAATTGGTTAGGTTCGATTGAAAAATCGCACGATTTATATTGAATAATAACCTTTTTAGGCTCGCTCATACATCCATTTTCATCTTGAGCAATTATTGTATACTCACCAGTTGTAAATTCAATATCCTCATTGGTATTGTAAGTCATTTGATTGTATTGATCTTTCAAATAAAAACTTGAATATCGGTCATGAACCACCTTTAACTTAGCTTTCTCTCCACCTATACATGGTGATTCACAAACAATTTTTGGCATTTCATCAAATATTCCTGAACAAGGATTATTTTCGGAATAAGTATCTTGACTTCTTTGCGGCGACCTATAACTTATCGTATCATCACTTACTTTTGTTATTTCGGGCTCAGGGCTCAATATACCTTCTTCATCAATCTTAGGTATAACGATATTTAAATCTGGTGATCCCTTTGATACTGTATCAACATCCTCATGATTGTTATCTTTAACTTTCACACCATTAGAAGAAGTATTTTTGTCTAATGGTGACATTGAATTAGTAGAATCAAGAATTTGAACATCATCATTTGGTGAGACTACTATTGAGCCATTATTTGAAGTTATATTGTTAGATGGATAAACAAAACTTTTCTGCTCGTTACTATCATAATTTACAAAAAACATCAGTGATGCTGCAGAAACTAATACAACTGATAAAATTATATACCATTTAGCTTTTGATGAATTTTGATTATTACGAATCGCCTCTAATTGCTTTTTAATATCATTTTTAGCTCCTAGAACAACAATTTCATTCGCCACTTTTTGCAACTGAACTTCGTCTTTTAAACTTTGGTTTGAAGCCATTTTTAGTTCAAAAGCACTAACTTCCTCAGCCGTCATGTTACCAGCCAAGTAATTTTCAATTTCTATATGACGGTTATAATCAATCATTAAAAAGCCAACCTTTTATTTGGTCGTCATCTTTTATCATTTTCATCAAACGCTTTTTGCATTTGTAGTTTTTTGTTTTTGCCGCGTCAGCAGTACTGAACCCCATAGTTGAAGCTATATCAACCATTTTCATATTGTAAAAAATACTTTTGGTCAACAATTCTTTACAGCGCTCACCTAATTTTTTTAATAGTGATTCAATTTTTTCAGATTTATCCGATGAATTTGCATCAGAAAAGGCATCTACTTCATCGGCAACAAAACTCTCTTCAAACTCAGTACTCGAAACATTTTTATTAAGCTGCTTTGCTCTATTAATCCATTTATTTCTACCAATACTAAAAATGAAACCATCAACACTTTTACCCTCCTCGAACTTGCCTTCCAAAACATATTCATAAAAAGATAAAACAGCGTCCTGAAAAATATCTTGAGCTTCATCTTCAGAACCACTATTGCGCATTATCCAATGAGTTAATTTAGGTTGAACAGAAGTGTATAAGAAACGTAAAACACCATCTGAGTTCCCTCGGCGTATTTCCTGAACAATCTCTATATCTGAATATTTCTTTTTCCTCTTTAGAAACATTACCTTATGATTGTAACGTTAAATACTTGCCCATTTGGTTTTAAGACAGTATAATTACCTGTTGGAAGTTCTTGAAAGTCGCTATCAAAACCATCCCAATTAATATTATCAACCGATCTTATTACCATTTTACCATATCTATCGAATATCTTACTTCCTGCTTCAACAAAAACAAAATCATCTTGACCGTCATTATCAGGAGTTATTTTAAGTTCTTCATTACTACTCGCCTCTTTTGCAATATTGATTGATTTGCACACCTGAAAAGTTTTTTCGAATAAACAAGAACTCCTCGTTACTAGAAGACATATATCATATTCCCCTTCTGAATCGTAGATATGATTTGGATTCTCGTCATAAGATATATTTCCATCACCAAAATCCCATTGAAACAAATCAGCATCCTGCGGTGATACCGAAGATTGATTTTTAAATTCAATACTTCGCCCTGAATTTCTATCAAAATCAAAATCACTACTGCAACTCTCTAATCCATCACATTCTTGATAACAAATACCATCCAAAAATGCTATATTATTTGTTGAAGACTCAAAAGCTATTTGGCTAAAAGTACCTATCACTTCAATTCCATTGTTACTTCTTATCACTATACTATCTCCAATGTAAAAAGGCATTGGATCATTCCCCCACACAAATTTTTCACCATCAACAAAAAGCGTATCAGCGTAATAAACTAGATGAAACTTCTTACAAGAATTATTGATACTATTAAAATCAAAAATTATCTTTCCCTTAAAACTCAATCTTCCAGGAACATTAACAACACTAACTGAGTCAAATATTGTAGGACTAGAAGGATTTGTAACCAAATCATTCCCTTTTATCATTTTCACTTCTCCAAATTGATAAACAACAGTACCTGCTGAGAAAGTTGAAGAGTTATAATTTGTTATAGTGCTAGCAACATCTAGGAAATCACTACATATTTGAGCAAACATTGAATTCACTGTGAATAAACTTGCTATTAGTAGGTATTTTTTTATATGTTTTACAACTAACATTATCACTCTTTTACTTTTCTACAAATAGGACGAGGAAAAGTAACCCCTCAAAAATTATTTTTTCAAAATTTTATAATTTATAGTAATCTCAAACTGATTCAAATTAGATACTAGTGATTTGGAAAATGGCACTAAATAAGAAATTTCAAAACCAAAATCTGCGTCTAACCCTGGGATTTTATTCATTCCAGCGGAGTAGTATATTCCCTTTTTAGACTCAAATGTCACCCCTGTTAAAACTAAATCTGCAAATAAAAACTGCGTATTAGGAGCCATTACAAAACCCGAAGTTTGAAGACTAGATACCCTGCTCCATCTCAACAAAACATTACTGTAATTTGTTATTTGATCAGAAATCTTAGTTTCCCTATTGTAAGACAAGTTGTAGTTGTTTGTCAAAATAATTTCTTGCTGAACTGGCTGAATAGTAGAATTAAAAATCTGATTTACAACTAAATTCAAAGCTGATTTGTTATTGTATAACTTCAATCTAAGCCCTCCATCTAAAGCTGCATCTGAAGCTCCGCCAAAAGCACCATCTGGTTTTATAGTGAAATTATAAAAACCAAGAGCAACTCCTCCGGCCAAACTATAATTATCATTAAGTTTTGTATGCCTTAGGACACTTAAATAAGCTCTATTTCTTTTAATTAAAAAACCTTCGTTATCATTCAAAAAATTTACTCCAACCTCATTAAAGCCTCCACTCGAATTAGGCTTTAATTTACAGGATACTCCAAATATTGATGTATTTACACCTCCGAAATTGTTACTATTTCTCCTATGTCCAATAACAAAATCACATATTTGACTCTCTCCAAAACGAGGACTAGACAATAAAGGATCTTTGTAAAACTGACCGAAATAAATAGGCAGCTCATCAAAAGACTGGGAATAGTGTTTTGTGAACAAACCTAAAAAAAGAAGCAAAAAAAGATATCGAACCTTCATTTTCGGTAAAACAGTGTGCAATATTACTCATTTTAAATGATTTTGTTTCGGCTTGGCCCCTATCAAAAGGTTGATAAAATTTATTAAAAAGATCAAACTAAATCTTTTAAAGAAAGCCAGTAATAAAGAATTACTTTTTGTTTATATAAGTATATTTGGATATGAGTAAAAGCCACGGTATTATGTTTCATCATTTCCATGATGATAGAAAACATATTAAAGGTCAGGGGTCAATGGATCAAAATCAATTCCGATCTATGCTTTTTTGGTTAAAAAAGAACTACAACTTACTCAATGCTAAAGATTGGTATACAAAGTCCATTGATAACTCTTTAGAGATAAAAGATATTTGCCTAACATTTGATGACAACTTAAAATGTCAATTTGAAATTGCTCTACCTGTACTGGAGGAATTGGGCTTAACTGCATTTTGGTTTATATACACATCACCTTTTGAAGGAATAAATGAAAGGCTTGAAGTGTACAGGTATTTTCGTTTTAAAAACTTTGAACACATTAACGACTTCTATCGCGCATTTAATAACGCTATAAGAACATCTAAGTACAACAACCTGTTTTATTCCAAAATTCAAAATTTCAAACCACAAGAATACCTAACAGAATTCCCATTTTATTCAATAGAAGACAAAATATTCAGATTCACAAGGGATTTCATTTTAGGTGTAGAGAGATATTATGAAATAATGGACACGATGATCGCCCAATCAGGTTTAGACGAAGGTAGTTTGAATGAATTACTCTGGATGAACGAAAAGGAAATAAAGTATCTTCATGAAAATAATCATGTTATAGGATTACATTCCCACTCTCATCCTACAAAAATGGAACACAAATCTGAGAGTGAACAAAAAGATGAATACTCAAAGTGCTATAACATATTAACCAAAATAATTAGTCAACCTCCAACTACTATGTCTCACCCTTGCAATTCATATAATTTGGAAACATTGAACATTTTGGGAAATTATAATATAGATTGTGCTTTCAGAGCAAACATGCAAGATGGATACCCCAGTAAATTAGAATATCCTAGAATTGATCATGCAATATTAATGAAACAACTTAACCTATGAATATTACTGTTTTCACAAGTAATCAACCTAGACATTTATCACTAATTCAAGATTTAGCTAAAATAGCTGATAATGTTTACGCCATATTGGAAGTGAATACTGTTTTCCCTGGGCAAACAGAAGATTTTTATAAGAAAACAGAAGTAATGAAAAATTACTTTTCTAGGGTAATTGAATCAGAGAGAAAGATATTTGGAAACATTGATTTCCTACCCAGCAATGTTAGACCATTAGCCATTAAACTAAGTGATCTTAACAAACTATCAATGGAGGTTTTAAAACCCGCTCTAAACTCAGACTATTATATTGTTTTTGGGGCTAGTTATATCAAAGGTGATTTAATTGACTTTCTAGTTAGTAAGAATGCATACAACATCCATATGGGTGTTTCACCATATTATAGAGGTAACTCTTGTAATTTCTGGGCCTCATATGATAAAAACTTTCAATATGTTGGAGCAACCATTCATATGCTATCAAAAGGGTTAGATTCAGGAAATATTTTATTCCACGCCCTCCCTAGTTTTGAAGCAAATCCTTTTGATTTGGGAATGAAAGCTGTTAGAAGCGCTCACAAAAATTTAATTGAAAATATCAAAACAGGTAAAATTCATCAATTTAAAAAAGTGAAACAAAATAGAGATCAAGAGTTAAAATACACTAAAAACATACAATTCAATGATGAAATCGCTTTAGAATATTTAAATAGCTTACCTAATGAAAGTGAAATTAGAATTTCATTAGAACAACTAAATTTAGATGAGTTCATCAATCCACAAATATTTTAATTAGCGAATCAAATTGACTACACCAGTAATAACTTTTCGTTTATCGCCGTCATTAAAGTAAAAGCGGTAAACGTATATATCAATTTGACAATCTTTACCTCTATAGGTACCATCCCAAGGAATATTACTTTTTGTTTGAAATATCAATTCGCCCCACCTATCATAAATGCTAATCCCATCAGTATAAAACAACAATTCTCCCTTAGGTGTAGTTACAATAACATTACCTTCAAAACCTAGATGAACATTATCAGAAACATCAATATTATTTGGAAGGTTTACGCCAGAAAGCCTTTTTTAACATTATTTGGATCAGAAAAATCGAGTATAGCCGGTGTTGCCGAATTAATTGACCTTCCAAATATCCAATAATCAGACTAACTATAGGATTGTAATGCAAACACCAATAAAACAATGAAAGCTTTATAACTTTTTAAACCCTTAAAAAACCAGCCTAAAATAAAAAAACAACAAGTAAATTTATCAAAAACCAATCATACTTCAAGCTTCTACATCAGTCTAAACTTTTAATACCTATTTTTGCCAGTAATAAATAACTATGAAATTAGGAGTTGTTGCATACCCAGGAAGCATTAACATTGGCGACGAAGTTCAAAGCGTTGCTGCAGAAAGATTACTTCCCCGAGTAGACCATTACATCGATAGAGAAGGAATGAAAAATTTCCAATCTAAGGAAAAAGTAAAATTAATATGTAATGGTTGGTTTATGGAAGAGCCTGATAATTGGCCTCCAAGTCAATCAATCAATCCTCTTTTTATTTCATTTCATGTAACAAATAGCAATAAAAGTTATAAAAAGCTTCTAAATCCTAACCTTGTTGAATACTACAAACAACATGAACCCATAGGCTGTAGGGATTTGGCTACGAAAAGAATGTTTGAAAAGATTGGTATCAAAGCTTATCTTTCCCAGTGTTTGACGCTAACCTTGGAGAATAATTTCACTGAAAGAAATGACAAAATTTTATTGGTTGATCCTTTTAGACGAAATTTCACAAAAGGATATAGAGATTATTTCACAAAAAAAATAGTTCCTGAAAAATATCATGACCAAGTAGAAATCATTGAGCAGCGTAGGTACAATTTGGATGCAAACAGAGAAACTAGATTCAAGGACGCTTCGGATTTAATAGATAAGTATGCCCAAGCTAAAATGGTTATTACTTCCCGTATTCACTGTGCATTACCCTGCTTAGCACTTGGTACGCCAGTATATTTTGTTAATTCTGGTTACGATTCAAAAGCATCTCTAAACGATAGGTTTGAAGGCCTTATAGAACTATTTAATGTAATAGGTCCCGAACACTTCCCACATACGAGTAAATCAATTGCCGATTACACAAGAAGATTCCTTAATGTTTACAAAGAAAAAGAAATCAAGCCTTTAAATATTGACTGGGAAAATCCTGCACCTAACCCGGTTGACATTACAGATATTAAAAATAGACTCAAAGAAACAGTTGCAAACTTTATAAAAGAGTAATTACTCAAATATAAAGTCAACCTTATGCTCTACACACTCAATAAATCTATTTAAAGAAGGATTTTCAAGTAGTTCATTAGCATTGTTAAAGTTGTAACTTATGAATTCTTGAGAGTTTTTAAAGTTTACAGCCGTTTCAGGAAAATGCCTCCTATAAATCCAATGATACGCATATTTAATACAGTTCTGCCACATCTCCTCATCATAATCGAGTTCTCCATTTATCGACTTTCTTAATAATTCTTTAAAATGCTCCTTACTTTCTGGCTCAAAAACAAAACCTTTATTTGAATTAAAGTTTTTCCCTGCTTGAATTACTGGCGTCTTGTTTACCGAAAATTCTAAACCAATTGTACCTGCATAAAGCAATGCAACACAAACTTCTTTTTCAATTAAATAACTTGATATATTGCTTCCTGCATCCAAAAAATAAACATTATCAGGCAAAGTTGGATACAATTCAAATAACACGTCTCTAAACGTTTCAATTTGTCCATTAGAACGAACGTGCCTTTCAGCTGGATGAGCACGAATAACCATATTAGCATCTTGGCCTTTCACCCATTCAATTGATTCTTTCACGAATTCTCGAATGGTTGGAAAAAGTTCCGAATAACTAAAAGCCTGACCATCCCAAGGTATATTAGGAAACATCCCTATTAATGGTTGATCTTTTGAAATCCCTAAATGTTCAAAAATGTCCAATTCATTATTGATTGATTTATTGGACGAATAGTAATTTACGTAATCTACCTTTTTTTGAGGATTTCTTTTATTCTGAAAATATCCAATAATTTGATCCAACTGTTCTTGCGTAAGATTCAAATTTCGAAAATTATCTACAGATTCAAAAACATGTTGGTACAAATAAGATTTATCATGCGTAGCATAAATATTCCCTTTACCTACATATCCTCTACCCCAAACTACAACATGCGTGTTCGTAACTTCACAAGCTTGTTGAAGAGCCCCCCATGTTGCATATGTACCATGAGACATGATAACACTGTTAGGACGAATGTTTTTTATGATATTCTTGCTGGCGGTGAAAGTCTGAGCCGCAGACCTTCCAAACTGCTGGATGTATTTTTCCTCAGATTTAGTAATTCTACTTGTCTTTAGAACACGCATAATACCTGATTCAATACTTACTGATAAATCAACATTATCATGCTTCATGTTATTCATTTTAAAAGCTGAAACAGACTCCTCTATTAGGCCATCCTCCTCAGAACTTATAAAATCTTTCATCCAAAGTGGCTCAATACCAAATGTTTCACAAAACGCTTCTTGCTTTGATAAACAAGTAGAGCATTTAAGAAAAGCCATTTTTGAATCCAACGGTTTAGTTTCACAGGATTTCAGTTTTTTACCACATAAAAGCGCATAAACTTTATAACCTTTTAGTCTATACAAATACCCCAGTAAACCTTCAAACAAATGCGCTTCTACCGACATTCTTATTGGCCCTAATAGAATTGTACCTTTTGTTGGCTCAGGAAAAACCTCCCCTTTACGAAGCTTTACAAATTCACCATAAGGATTATTGGCTTTTTGAATATCCTTTTTGAGTTTTATTTTGGCAATTAAATCAATCATAGTTAACTATCTTGCTGTCCAACCTCCATCTACAACTATATTTTGCCCTGTTATATATGCAGCTTCATTAGATAAAAGAAAACTTACAGAAGGAGCTATATCTTCAGGTTTCCCCATACGTTTTAATGGTGTTAGCTCATTGTACTTTTTTACAAAGGAAGCTGGTTGATTATCAAAAATCCCTCCTGGAGAAACCATATTGGCTCTTACTCCATCTTTCCCAAAGTAAGTAGCAATATATTTAGTATAGTTAAGAAGACCTCCCTTAATTGCTGAATAAGCTGCAGGCATTGTCATTACAGTGTTATCATACACTTCAAAACTTGGCCCAACCACACCATATATCGATCCTATAATAACAATAGAACCTTTAGATTTGGTAAGTTCAGACATTGATTTTTGGGTAACAAGATGAATGGCATTCATTTGCATACTAACGTTCTTTTCCCATGACGCATAAGGTATCTCTTCATATTTCACTCCCCAATCAGATGTTCTTGGGTATGCATTATTTACAATCCCATCTATCTTACCAAAATTTTCTACAATCCATTTAAAACCATCAACAACACTATGCTCCTTAGTTACATCAAAATGTAAAGTTTGATTTTCATAATTCGTTTCAAACGCAATATCTGCAGCAATAACCTTAGCCCCTTTCATCTTTAAATCATTCACGAAAGCATTTCCTAACAAACCTTTTGCACCTGTAACTACTATAACCTTATCTTTCAGCATTTTCAAGACAAATTTTTAAAGTTTGAACACCTTGATTCAAATCGTTTTCAAACTTTTTTTGATTTTGGATGTGTTCAATAAAATATTTCATTTGAGTCGTATATGATTCCAAAACTGCACTTGAGCTGCCCTGAAATATTACCCGATTATCTTTCGTAAGAATAGAATTTAATAAATCAATTTTTAAAACGCCGCTATCTAATACAACCTCTGTCTCTCTTTTTGGTGATTTTCTAAAATAATTCAAGGAAAGATTAATTTGAAAACCAGCATAATTCAACCAGTAATATGCAGCATCAATTGAAGGAATATCAATATGGGATCTACTAAATTTTTGGAATCTAACGTCTAAAGGAGTTCCAAAAATCCATAATAAATAATCTAATTCGTGGATAACATCAAGATCAACGCCGCCCCCCATTTCGATTGAGGCACTGTAAGATTTTTTATAATCAATCCCTGGTCTCCAGTTTGGTAAATAACTTCCGCAGTATGAATTAACCTCCTCGACTTTAGCACCAGAATTCAATTCATTTTCCAGCAATTCTTTAAATTTAATAAGAGCCTCATGATGACGTAAGTTACACCCCACATAGGTTAATAACCCTTTATCTGACACCTTACTCACAAGTTCTGCTAACTCCGAGTCCAACTTATGATATACTGGTTTTTCAATAAATAACGGACAATTTAGTTCCAACACTTGATTAATACTTTCAATATGTTTAAACGTTGGTGAAGAAATTATTGCAAAATTTATGTCTGAAGGACATGATTTTAAACTCAATAAATCAGTAACACACTCAATTGAATTCAAATTAGAAGAGGAACGAAGTGCGAAAATTTCAACTAAAGGATCAACAACCCTTAATGCTTCAATATGCTTTTTAGCAATTGATCCTAATCCTACAATTAAAACTTTCACACAGTAAATTTAAGCTTATTCTCTTTTAGTAAAAACTCCAAAAAAGATAAGGCCAATTCATCATCAATATCAAAACATTCATGATCCATCACAAAAGCCAAGCTTTTAGGTGTAATTGGAGACTTGTATCCTGCTTCAAAGAAAGCCTTTTTATAAATATAGAAGGAAGCATTCAATTCGTATACTTCAGGAGCTGATTGACGGGAAAAGAAATCTTGTTTTGACTTACTTAAATCATAAAACCCATTCTCATTCTTTTCCACCATATTAAAATATGGATTCTTAACTGCTCTAGAAACTGAAAAAACATCCAACGCTTCAGTGTTAGATTTAACTAACTCTAAAGCTTGTTTAATATCATCCTCAGTTCTTAAAGGCGACGTCACATCTAAATCCAAAACATAATCATAAGTTTTACTAAACTTCCTTTCTGCAAATTGCAAAGCATTGTAAATCACATCTACCTTCCCTGCTTGATCAGTAGCCAGCCAATCTGGCCTAATGTAACCGTAAGAATCTAAACCACAATTTTCAGCCACCTTAGAAATTCTTTCAGAATCGGTGGACAAAAGAATATCGTATCCAAGTTTTTTTGCAAAATCAATTGTATAGCCAATTAATGGTTTGCCATTAACCTCTTTTATATTCTTGTCAGGAACTCCTTTAGACCCTCCTCTTGCACATATAGTTATTAATACCTCCTCCATTAAAAAACTATCTTTTCAACATCCATTTGAGCTTTTTCAAAATCTTCCATTTTACCGATATCTAACCAGTAGCCTTTAATAGGATAAGTTCTTAAAGTCAAACCTTTATCAATAACCAACTCCATTAAATCAGTCGCATTAAAACACTCTCCTTCTGGAATATACTTAAGCAAATTTTTCTGAATCAAATATATTCCCGCATTAGAATAATATGTGTAAGTAGGCTTTTCCTTTAAACTTAAAACCCTCCCTTTGTCTTCTTCTAAAATAGCATAAGGAACATCTACTTTATAAGGTATTGATGCGACCATCATATCTGATTTTGAATCTTCAAATTCAGAATAAAAATCTTCAAAATCAATGTTTGTTAATAAATCTGAGTTCATAACAAGAACAGTGTCATTCGAAAAATTTTCAATTTTACTAACAGCACCAATTGTACCTAAAGGAGTATCCTCCTTAACGTATTTGACATTTGCATCAAATTCACTTCCGTCCTTAAAATGCTCTTCAAGTAACTCACCTAGGTAATTAACCGAAATATTAATATTCTCGATACCAAACTTAACTAACCTAGTTACGTTTCTTTCAATAATTGGAACTCCTCCAACCTTTAAAAGTGGTTTTGGCAATTCGTTAGTTAAAGGTTGTAATCTTACTCCTCTTCCTCCTGCCATGATTACGGCATCAACAGGTACAATACTTTTTTTAGTACTAAGATCAATTATTTTAACTAATTGATTTTGTGTATTCAGTACTGGAACAAAATCAATTTTTTTCTCTTTTAGTGACTTGATACTAGCAATTGAATGATCTCCTTCCTTAATAAAATGGAAGTTAGCATTCATTATCTCACTTACATTATCGTCAAGCGAAGCTCCTTTTATTAACCCTCTTCGAATATCACCATCAGTAAGTGTTCCCTTAACAATATCATCCTCATCCATCAAAATCAAGGAATCACCACTTAATTCGTCCAGGCGCTTTAAAGCTTCACGGATAGTGTATTTTGTAGGAATGAAATGTTTATTCAACATCAAGTTTATTTTTTAATTCATTTACAATCACTTTAGCAGTCCCTTCCTTTTGATAAATATTACCTCCAGAAAAAGCGCTCATTTTTTCAATGTTCTCAACCAATTTAAGAATTTGATCAGAATCGAATTCGCAATCAAAAACATTCTTCCCCGTCAACCTTCCTTCTTGTCTTACACCAACATTAATAACATACTTATTGAATGAAGCTGCCTCAATAATTCCACTTGAAGAATTTCCAAAAACAAATGAGCAATATTTTAAAGCTGAAAAATATCCCTTTCTTCCAAAATGTTCAACAAGCTTTAAATTTTCATACTTCTCTGCAAGATTCCAAAACAAAGTCCGATACGCTTCTGATGAAGTATCCGCATTGGGTAAAGTAATTACGAGCTGCTGCTTTTGGAGCAATACAGGAATCACTTCTCTTAATACCTCAATATGTTTTTTGTTTTGCTTCGGTGAAACAGTTTCAGGATGGAAAGTTGTTAAAATTGTTGGTTTTGAAAAATCAATTTCAAACTCTTTTTCAAGCTCTGAGACAGTAAATACATCTTCCTTTTCTATATTCTCAATACTTAATGCTCCAACATTGAAAACGTTTTCACCTGAACCAATAATTGATTTGATTCTGTCAGCAAAAACATCGGTTGCGCAAAAATGAAAATCTGAAAAAACAGTCAAACTATGTCTGTACTTGTTATCAATTGCACCTAGCGTGGTTTCACCACCATGCAAATGAGCTACTTTTAAATTAAATGGAATTGATGCTGCAACTGCAGCATACATTTCATATCTATCACCCAGACAAATTATACAATCAACTTCATGTTGTTCTTCATTCCAAAAATTCGAAAATGATTTAATAGTCTCTCCTACGCTTGCGCTCACTGCTAATGCAGAATCATCACTTGGTAATGTTGAAATTGATTTGTAAACAGGAGATCCTATTCTCTCTATATCGGTGATGGTATAACCATGTTTCTTACTCAAATGTGTTCCAAATACAATCAGCCTTAGCTCTAGAGATTCTTTTAGAATTTCCTTTATTAATGGTTGATAAATACCAAAATCAGCTCTTGAACTTGTAAGAAGGTATAATGCCATAATTAAATAATATGGTTATAACTCATCATTTCTCCCCTTTTAACATCTCCTTTAAGTTTCTTACCAATCACATCATACATATTCATTGGCGAAATCCCACTCCCTGGTCTTAACATAATAAAATCATCTTTGATCAAAATATGATCCTTTTTCAAAGAAGTTTTAAAATGAATACTTTTCCTAGCAATTGCTTTGTTTTTTAATTCAGAATCGCTTGGTTTTTTTTTTCCAGAACCTAAAGCTAACTCAATATTTCTAATAGCCTGAACCATCGATTTCAGTTCCTCAGGTTCGAGAGAGGCTTTATGATCAGGCCCAGTCATTGATCTATCCAAGGTAAAATGTTTTTCAATCACTTTAGCTCCAAGTGCCACAGCCGCAATAGGCACCTCAATTCCCAAAGTATGATCAGAATAACCTACGTTTATATTTAATTCATCACCAATTGATTTCATTGCTAATAAATTAACATCTTTCATGGGAGTTGGGTATTCCGTATTACAGTGAAGTACTGTAATTTCACTTGGTTCATACCCATTTTTATTAAAAACAGAAACCGCATCTTTCACTTCGTCCATATCACACATACCTGTAGAGATTATAACTCGCAATTGAGTTGAAGCTATTTTCTCTAGGTAAGGTAGGTTAGTTATTTCACCAGAAGGAATTTTAAAAAAAGGGATTCCCAAATCAACTAAAAAGTCTATACTATCTTCATCAAATGCTGTTGACAAAAATGATACCTTTTTGGATTTACAGTAGTTAATCAAATCTATATGATCCTGATTGGATAACTCTAACTTCTTAAGCATTTCTAATTGCCCTCCATCTCCATCATTGGCTTTTTGATATTCTGCTTTTTGTGTATTTTCTGCAACTAGTTTCTCAGCTTTAAAAGTTTGAAATTTCACAAAATCCACTCCTGCCTCTTCAGCTACATCTACTAACTTTTTTGCTAATTCTAATGAACCATTATGATTAACTCCCGCCTCTGCTATGATTATAGTCCGACTCATTATTTTTTTACTGCTGGAGATCCAAAATACACTCCAGACTCAATTATATTTTTAGTAACAAGGGAACCTGCTCCTAGTGTTATGTTACTCTCTAGTTCTTTCCCTTCAATAACTATACTTCCACCACCAATTAAATTTTCATCTCCAACTTTCACACTACCATTCAAAACCACTTTTGTTGATATATGATTATGATGACCAACTAAACAATCATGCTCTATAATCGAACCCGTATTGATAATATTATTTTCTCCAACAACAACTCCAGAATTTATCAAAGCGTTATGCATAACTATCGACCCTTTTCCAATTGTAGACTTTGGTGAAATATAAGCATTTGGAGAAATAATCACAGGAAAATCCCCTCCTAATTTTTTAATTTTTTCAAACAGTTTTTTTCTTAAAAACCTTGATTTTACGGCCCCAATTGTAATATGAAAATATTGATACTTACTCACTAAATCAGGAATTACTTCATCATTCCCCAGATTCGGATATCCTAAATCTGAATTGGAATTGGGATCAACTATTCCAACTATCTTAAATCTATTTTCTGCCTCAATGACATCAATAACAGATTTACAATGTCCTCCGCCTCCAACTAAAACAATTTCTTCTTTCATATTGCACTACTTGGAATATTTACTAATCTATCTCTTAACTCTATCGAATTTGATAAGTCATCAGATTCACAGTCTTTATTCATAGGTAAACTATGTAATAAATTCCACACAGGCCTGGTCATAATACCATTTTCATTTGTCTCCTTTAAAAAAGCTTCTTGCTCTTTTCTATTTTGCAAAACAACTACATTCAACCAATAATTTGATTCGGAACCTAATGGTTCTTGAACGAAATCAACACTATCTATATTCTTGAAAAATGAAATGTATTTTTGAGACAGCTCTCTTTTTAGTTTTAAAATTTCAGGAAGCCTTTCCAATTGAGCAAGAGCCAAAGCAGCATTGATATTAGGCATTCTGTAATTAAATCCTAATTCATTGTGTTGAAACTCCCATTTATGGGGTTCTTTTGCTGTTGTGCTTAAAAACTTAGCTCTCTCTCCAAGAATTTCATCTTTAAACACAATTAATCCACCACCTCCACTTGTAATAGTTTTGTTTCCATTAAAACTAAAAACTCCTGCATCTCCAAAAGTACCTGTATGCTTTCCTTTATAAAAGGAACCTATACTTTCCGCTGAGTCTTCAATTAAAACAACATTATTGGACTTACAAAGTTCGTAAATCTTATCTATTTCACAGGGAAAACCAAAGGTATGCATGGGAACACATGCTTTAATTATTCTTCCTGAATTTTTGTTAATACAAACACCGTTTTGTTGAATCGTTTTCTCTTTAAAAAAGATTGCCAACTTTTCTGCGGACATTCCCAAAGTGCTCCTTTCAACATCAATAAAAACAGGTTTAGCCCCTGTATAATGAATAGCATTTGTTGTAGCAACAAAGCTTAATGATTGTGTAAGAACTTCATGATCTTTTTCTACACCCAAAACACACAAAGCCAAGTGAAGACCAGATGTACCATTTACCACTGCAACGGCTTTTCCTGCCCCTGTATACTCTTGCATTTTAAGTTCGAAATCATCTACAAATTTCCCAACAGAAGAAACAAAAGTACTTCTGATAGTTTCTAATACATATTTCTCTTCATTCCCTTTAAAATTTGGCTCATGTAAAGGAATGAATTCTTCTGTTTGGAAAACAGAACGTATGTATTCACAAACTTGTTTAAACATTGTAAATGTCTGCTTTGTATTTTGATAAATTCTCTTTGTCTGAAAACCACTTTATGGTTTCAGTTAAAGCTTCTTCAAATGTGTATTTACATTCCCAATCTGTATGTTTCTTTAATTTTTCGTTACATCCAAAAAGTCTAAAAACCTCACTATTCTTTGGCCGCAATCTTTGTTCATCACAAACAACTTTTGCCTTAGGGTTTATTAGTTCAATCAACGTATTAGCCAATTGACCAATCGAAATTTCGCTTTGAGTAGCAATATTCACCTCCTCTCCAATTAAATCTTCATTTTTGGCAATAGCTATAAATCCAGCAGCAGTGTCTTTAACATAAAGTAAATCTCTAGTTGGAGTCAAATCTCCAAGTTCAATCTCTTCCTTTCCGTTTAATAACTGAGTAATAATTGTAGGAATAATTGCTCTTGCTGACTGGCGAGGTCCGAATGTATTAAATGGCCGAACAATAGTTATTGGTAATTCGAAACTTCTATAAAAAGAATCGGCCATAAAATCAGCTCCTATTTTAGAGGCTGAATATGGTGACTGGCCTTGCTTTGGATGCAACTCCGTTATTGGCACAAATTGAGCTGTACCATAAACTTCACTTGTAGAAGTAACTAATACTCTTTCAACCTTACAATCTCTTGCAGCTTGAATAATATTTAGAGTCCCTTTAATATTAGTGTCAACATAAGAATCAGGAGAATGATAACTGTAAGGGATTGCAATTAAGGCTGCTAAGTGAAACACTATATCAACTCCTTTCATTGCTGTTCTAACACCATTAGGATCCCTAACATCACCTGTGAAAATTTCAATTTGATCTAGTTTTTGTTTATCAAAAGTATCCATCCAACCCCATGAGTTAAACGAATTATAATATGCAAATGCTTTCACTTTACAGCCCTCTTCAATCAAAGCTTCTACTAAATGGCTTCCAATAAACCCATCTGCTCCAGTAACTAAAACTTTCTTTCCTTTTAACTCCACAATTTTACTTTTGATTTCAATAAAAATATTAATCTTTTGGCAGCCCAACCAACATTCCTTTAGTTATCCACCAGCGGAAACGGACGATGAAAGTAGCTTTTGGCCAATTAAATTCTATAAAAAGATATTTTAAAAATAAAATCCAAGTAGCACACCATTTCACTCCTTCCATGAAGTAACGCTTGATTTTATATTTAAAAGCTGAATTATTTATTCTGATGTTTTCACTTACGCCAATTCCAAAAACTTGATTTTTTACAAATTCTCTTCGTGTTCTTGGCTCGGGTACTGCGTGATAACAAATAGTTTGAGGATTATAAATAACTGAACAACCCGTTTCATAAACTCGCTGAAACATTTCCTTCTCCTCTCCCCCTAACATGATTTTTCCTTTTCTACCAAGACTTACATCAAACTGACCTACTCGATCAAAAATCTCGCGCTTAAAAGTCATGTTTGATCCTCTTGGATAATTATTTCTTGGAAACTCTATTTCTTCATCCCCGATATCAAACAACCCAAATATAGACTCCATGTATTTACTCGCCCATTTTGGACGCCCTTCAAAATAGTTCAACAAGATTTTCCCACCAGCTGCCTTTGCCTTAGGATGTCTTTGAAAAGTATCTATAATACTTGAAACGTAATTGGGCGTCGCAACTGCATCGTCATCAAAAAAGTGAATCAAATCATATTTTGACTCAGTAATCCCACGGTTTCTTCCATAAGACAAACCTTGATTGGTTTCAACCATGTATTTAAGATCGACTTCGGGATACTTTTTAATGAGTTCTAAAGAGATTTCTTCTGTTTTATCTGTTGAGTTATTATTGATGATTAATACCTCAAATAATGATTTATCGCAATCTTGCTCCTGATAGCTTTTAATGCAATCTTCCAAAAAATCGCATCGATTATATGTAGCAACTATAATTGAAACCATAACTAAGCTGCGTCAACAATTTCTTCTGAGTTAGCCGACTTAAACTCTTTGAATAAAAAGAAAGCTACACCAAGTAATACAATGACAGAGAATATCGTATTAATAGTCATCCCAATTGAAACAGATGAAGGCTCGAATTTAAACACGATTTCATGTTTACCTGCCGGCACCCTCAAACCTCTAAGCACATAGTTAGCTCTAAAATGCGGAACTTCTTCTCCATCAATATATGCATTCCATCCATCTTCATAATAAACGTCTGAGAATATCATAATTTGATTAGCAGCAGATTGGAATTGATATTTCAGCTCATTTGATTTAACACTTTCCAAATTTATAATGGCAGTATCTTTTCCAAAATCATTTAAATCACCAACAAGTCTTTTGTATCTAACATCAACAACTGCTTGATTTTTTGTATTTATTTTACCTACCTTTTCTATTTCTTCATTTGGATTCTCAACTAACAAAACCTCTTTTATTGGCCATGCAAAACCGTTAGCAAAAGGATTATCAATTGGTCTTCCTTGAGGATTATAAATTAAATACTTCATATTTAACATATTCAAAACTTGAGCATTTTTAATACTATTTTGAATCACGTTTAAATCTTGTGAAGCAAATGAAGATTGAATTCTTCCCATTTCTGGGGTAATACAATTCTCTATTAATTCTTGATACCTCATCAATTTTGCGGCATGATATCCCCCAATAGATTTATGGAAATAGGAAACACTTGAGTTATTGAAGGGATTCCCTAATTGAAGTACTCTGTAATGAGTATTCTCACGCAGAACCTTGAATTTTAACTCTTCCTTTTCATAATCTTTTAGTCCAGTTCTTAAACCTTCGGATTTTTTGAAATCTTTTAATATGTTTTCCGCTTCAACATATTTCTGCTTAAAACCTGGTTGTAAAGCAAATTCCATATCAGCAATTAACAAATCAGCAGTAGAAGCTTCATGTTTATTTTCATTCTTCTTAATCTTTTGCCAATGCTTATATTCCTTGGTCTGAGGATCTTTTTCATTACTTAAATAATCTTGATCCTGAGTCCATAAATCTGTCGCTACTAATACTCCCAAAACTCCTATTAATAATTTAGAATCAAATTTATATTTAACAAAAGCTACAACTGAACCTCCAACTAAAACTGCATATAAAAGGGCTCTTTGAACTTCGTCTTTAAACAAATCAATTCGGTATTCCTTCACCATATCCATTAACGAAACATACTCCATATCTGGATTAGGCAGGTTCATAATAGCTAGTTCAGAACGAGAGAAAAAAGTAAACCACATTTCAGGATTAATCAGAAACAGTAATAAAAGAGTTACCACACTAGAAATTGACCCTATAATTAATTTCAGATTTATTCCTTCTTTCTTTTTAATTAAGAGGTTTACTCCCCAGACAGCCATTAATGGTAAAATCAATTGAACAATTACCATAGTCATGGAAACAGCTCTGAATTTATTATACATTGGGATATTTTCAATTACCCAAGCATTAAAGTCTTCAAAGTTTCTTCCCCAAGCCAATAGAATATAAATTACAAATGCAGCTAAAACAGTCCATCTGAAATATCCTTTATCTAAAACCATCCCAACGACAAAAAGAATAAAAA